>NZ_JARGEK010000199.1 GCF_029211165.1 Roseisolibacter sp. H3M3-2 | reverse complement strand
CGGCCGCGCCGTCGCCGCGGACCAGCCAGACGCCGCCGGCCACCGTGAGGAGCAGCGGGACGGCGCCGACCGCGGCGGCGCTGCGTCGCCGCGGCTTCGGCTGCAGGCGGGCGAGGGCCGGGAGGGCGACGGTGGCCGCCTCCGCGCCGTGGAGGCGGACGGCGGCGAGGGCGTCGGCCAGCTCGCCGGCGCCCTGGAAGCGGTCGGCCGGGTCCTTGGCGAGGCAGCGCAGCACGATCGCCTCGAACGCCGCCGAGAGGTGCGGGGCGCGCTCGCGGGGCGCGGGCGGCTCGGCCTCGACGTGCTGCCGCATCACCTCGTACCAGTCGTCGCCGGCGAAGGGCAGCGTCCCGGTGGCGGCCTGGTAGAGCGTGACGCCGAGCGAGTAGAGGTCGCTGCGCCCGTCGAGCGGCAGCCCGCGCGCCTGCTCGGGCGAGAAGTAGCTCGGGGTGCCGAGGACCACCTGCCGGCTGGAGGTCGAGGCGCCGGCGTGCACCGCGCGGGCGATCCCGAAGTCGGTGACCAGCGCCCGCCCGTCGGCCGCGAACAGCACGTTGTCGGGCTTCACGTCACGGTGCACGACGCCGCAGTCGTGCGCGTAGGCGAGCCCCCGGGCGACGTCCTCGCCGATGCGGGCCAGCTCGTCCTCGGGGAGGCTCCCCCGGTCGGCGAGCCGCCTGCCGAGCCCGTCGGGGAGGAAGTCCATGACGAGGAACGGCGTCCCCGGGGGGCAGTCCTCGAACGCGTCGTCGAGGCGGCCGACGTTGAGCACCGTCGCCACGTTCGGGTGGCGGAGCCGGGCGGCGGTGCTCGCCTCGCGGCGGAAGCGCTCGACCGTCTCGGGATCCTCGGCGATCTCGGGCTTGAGGATCTTGAGCGCGACGTCGAGGTCGAGCTCGGGGTCGTAGGCGCGGTAGACGCGGGCGAAGCCGCCGGAGCCGACGCGGACGTGGACCGCGTAGCGGCCGAGGAAGCGTCCGGTGAGGTGCTCGCCCGTGCGGGCCACGCCGTCGGGGCCGCCGACCGGGGGCTCGGCCGAGGGCGTGGGGATGCCGCGGGGTGGGGTGGCGCGATCGAGCACGAGGTCCTGGGAGGGTCCGGCGTGCGGGGGCAGGCGAGCGTACGGGAGCGGGGCCGCGGCCGGGACCGGAGGCTTTACAGCCCTTCAGGAGCTCAGTAAGTTACTGTGCTTCCGACTGTTGCGCAGCACGCGCGCCTGGACGTGCGGAGAATATACCACCATGGCTTTCGACAAGGCACCGACCCTCAGCAAGTATCAGACGCACGAGACGGACACCGGTTCGGCGCGCGTCCAGGTCGCGATCCTGACGGATCGGATCAACTACCTCACGGATCACTTCCGGACGCACCACAAGGACCACCACGGTCGTCTCGGGCTGCTGAAGATGGTCGGCCGCCGTCGCCGCCTGCTGACGTACATGAAGCGGACGGACGTGGTCGGCTACCGCCAGATCGTGCAGGAGCTCGGGCTCCGTCACTGAGCGGTTCTCCCAGGCGCGTGGACGCGCGGGCGCAGCGATTGCGGCCCGCGCGTCTTGCGTTTCCTGCACCGGGGGACCGCTCTCCTGCGCGGCCGGGGAGCGCGGCCGCACCCATAGGCGCGTGACGCACGCGCCGCCGCCGGGGCCCCGAGACGCGGGGACCGGCGCCCACAGCAACAAAGCAATCGAGCAATGATGCAACGCGTGGAGCGTACGTTCGCCGGGCGCAAGCTGGTCATCGAGACCGGGCGCATGGCGAAGCAGGCGAGCGGCTCGGCCCTCGTCCAGTTCGGCGAGACAATGGTGCTCGCCGCGGTGACCGTGAGCGAGACCCAGAGCCCGCTGCCGTTCTTCCCCCTCACGGTCGAGTACCGCGAGAAGACGTACGCCGCCGGCAAGATCCCGGGCGGCTTCATCAAGCGCGAGGGCCGCCCGCACGACAACGAGATCCTGTCGGCGCGCATCATCGACCGCTCGATCCGTCCGCTGTTCCCCGAGGGCTTCAAGAACGAAGTCCAGGTGTTCATCTACGTCGTCTCCGCCGACCAGGAGAACGACGCCGACGTGCTGGCCCTGGTGGCCGCGTCGTTCGCGCTGAACGCGTCGAAGTGCCCGTTCGCCGGCCCGATCGCCGGCGTGCGCGTGGGCCGCGTGCAGGACAACTGGATCCTGAACCCGACGTTCCAGCAGCTGCAGTACAGCGACCTGGAGCTGGTCGTCGCCGGCTCGCAGGACTCGATCGTGATGGTCGAGGGCGGCGCCCTCGAGGTGTCCGAGGACGACGTCGTCGGCGCGCTCGGCATCGCCCACAACGGCATCCGCGAGCTGATCGCCGCGCAGGAGGAGCTGCTCGGCAAGATCCAGCGCCCCGCCAAGATGTCGTGGACCAAGGCCGAGATCCCCGAGGGCGTCACCGCCCGCGTGAAGGCGCTCGCCGAGGGGAAGATCGCCGAGGCGATCAACCAGGCCGACAAGCACACGCGCGTGCAGGCGGTCGAGGAGGTCAAGAAGGCGGTCAAGGAGCAGCTGCTCCCCGAGTTCCCGGACAACAGCAAGGACCTCGGGTCGATCCTCGGGGACCTCGAGTACGACGCGCTGCGCGGCCAGGTGCTCAAGACCGGCCTCCGCGTCGACGGCCGCAAGCCGAACGAGGTCCGCGCGATCTCGATCGACAACGGCGTGCTCCCGCGCGCCCACGGCTCGTCGCTCTTCACGCGCGGCCAGACGCAGGCGCTCGTCGCCGTGACGCTCGGCACCGCCAACGACGTGCAGCGCCTCGACTCGATCGACGAGCCGGGCGAGACGACGAAGTCGTTCATGCTGCACTACAACTTCCCGCCGTTCTCGACCGGCGAGGTGCGCCCGGTGCGCGGCACGAGCCGCCGCGAGATCGGCCACGGCAACCTGGCCGAGCGCGCGCTGCAGGGCGTGCTGCCGGCGTTCGAGGAGTTCCCGTACACGATCCGCATCGTGTCCGACATCCTCGAGTCGAACGGCTCGTCGTCGATGGCCTCGGTGTGCGGCGGCTCGCTGGCGCTGTTCGACGCCGGCGTCCCGATGCAGGCCGCCGTCGCCGGCGTGGCGATGGGGCTCATCAAGGAGGGCGAGCAGTACGCCATCCTGACCGACATCCTCGGCACCGAGGACCACCTCGGCGACATGGACTTCAAGGTCGCCGGGACCGAGCGCGGGATCACGTCCATCCAGATGGACATCAAGATCCAGGGGCTCGACCTCAAGATCATGACCGAGGCGCTGGCCCAGGCCCGCGAGGGCCGCCTGCACATCCTCGCCGAGATGGCGAAGTCGCTCGGCGAGCCGCGCACGGACCTGTCGCCGTACGCGCCGCGAATCGTCACCCTGCAGATCAGCCCCGAGAAGATCGGCGACCTGATCGGGCCGAAGGGGAAGACGATCCGCGGGATCCAGGAGGAGACGAAGTCCGAGGTCACGGTCGACGACACGGGGCTCGTCACCATCGCCGCCGTCGGCGGCGAGGCGATGGAGCGCGCGCGCCAGATGGTCATGGCCATCACGGCCGAGCCGATCGTGGGCGACACCTACGAGGGCACGGTCAAGAGCACGACGGCGTTCGGCGCCTTCGTCGAGATCATGCCGGGCACCGAGGCGCTGCTGCACATCTCCGAGATGAAGCACGCGCGCGTCGAGAAGACCGAGGACGTGGTCAAGAAGGGCGACCGCGTGAAGGTCAAGCTCATCGACCGCGACGAGCGCGGGCGCCTGCGCCTGTCCATGAAGGCGCTCGAGCCGAAGCCCGAGGGGATGACCGAGTCGAACGGCGCCGAGGGGAACGGCGGCGCCGAGGGCGGAAACGGCGAGGGGGGCGAGGACCGTCCGCGGCGCGAGCCGCGCGGCGACCGTCCCGCGCGCTCGGGCGGCGACCGCGGCGGCCGGGGCGGCCGTGGGGGGCGCGACCGCGAGTGAGTGACCCGACGGTGAGGCCGGCCTCCGACGTCGTGGAGGCCGGGCCCCGCCGCACGACGCTCGACAACGGACTGACCGTACTCTCGGAGCACATCCCGGGAGTGCGGTCGGTCGCGTTCGGGGCGTTCGTGCAGGCGGGATCGATCCACGAGACGCCGGCGAGCATGGGCGTCTCGCACCTCCTCGAGCACATGGTGTTCAAGGGGACGCCGACGCGCTCCGCCCGGCAGCTGTCGCTGGAGGTGGAGTCGCTCGGCGGGTCGCTCGACGCGTACACCACGCGAGAGTACACGTCGTACCAGGCGCGCGTGCTCGCCGAGCACCTCGACGTCGCGGCCGACGTGATCGGGGACCTCGTGTTCCGCCCGCTGCTGCGCGAGGAGGACCTGCGCCTCGAGCGGAACGTGATCCTCGAGGAGATCGGGATGGTCGAGGACACCCCCGACGACCTCGTGTTCGAGCTGCACAACGAGCTGCTGTGGGGGGACCACCCGTACGGCTACTCGATCCTCGGCACGCGCGAGACGGTGAACGCGCTGGGGACGGACGCGCTCCGCACGCTGCACGCGCGGGCGTACCACCCCGGGCGGCTTGTGGTGGCGGCGGCCGGGAAGGTGGAGCACGAGGCGCTGGTCGAGGCGCTGCTGCGCACCGGGTGGGGGGCTGCGCCCGCGGGCGACGCGACGCCGCTGCCGTCGCGCGCGCCCGTGACGGCGCCGCCTGGGTACCGGCACCGGCGCGACCGGTCGCTGACGCAGACGCACGTCGTCTTCGGCTCGGCCACGCCGCCGCACGCCGACGAGCGGCGCTACGCGCTGTCGCTGGTGAGCATGGTCCTGGGCGGCGGGATGAGCTCGCGGCTCTTCCAGAAGGTGCGGGAGGAGCTGGGGCTCGCCTACGCGGTGCACACCTTCCAGGCCTTCCACGTCGACACCGGGATGCAGGGGGTGTACGTGGCGTCGGCGCCGGGGACGGCCAGGCAGGCCACGCAGGCCATCCGCGACGAGCTGCGCCGGCTGGTGGACGCGGGGATCGTGGGGGACGAGCTGGCGGCCGCCAAGCGGCAGCTGCGGGGGCAGGTGATCCTCTCGCAGGAGAGCGTCACGAACCACATGTACCGGGCGGCGGGGGAGGTCCTCTACGGGGAGCCGTTCCGCCCCCTCGACGTCGTCCTCGCGGAGATCGACGCGATCGACGAGGGGGCGGTGCTGGCGGTGGCCCGGGAGTTCTTCGACCCCGACCGGCAGTCGGTGCTCAGCCTGGGCCCGAAGACCGTCGGGTGAGCATTCGTACGGGGCGCGTGCATTTGGCGCCGGCCCGCAGCAGATTCCCCGGCGGCGCGCCGCGCGCGCCCCACCCCAACCCTCGAAAAGCCCCGCTGCCATGAAGATCGGCGTCCCGAAGGAGATCAAGACCAACGAGAACCGCATCGCCCTCGTCCCGGCCGGGGCGGAGGCGCTCGTCGCGGCCGGCCACCAGGTGTTCGTGGAGTCCGGGGCGGGCGAGGGGAGCGGGTTCACCGACGCCGACTACACGGCGGTGGGCGCGCAGATCGCCCCGGACGCCGACGCGACGTGGGCGGCGGGGGACATGATCCTGAAGGTGAAGGAGCCGATCGAGCCCGAGTGGAAGCGCATCCGGAAGGGGCAGACGCTCTTCACCTACTTCCACTTCGCGGCCGACGAGCGGCTGACGCAGGCGCACCTGGCGAGCGGGGCGACCTGCATCGCGTACGAGACGGTCGAGCTGCCGTCGCGCGAGCTGCCGCTGCTGACGCCGATGTCCGAGGTGGCCGGCCGGATGGCGGTGCAGGAGGGGGCCAAGTACCTCGAGAAGCTCTACGGCGGGCGCGGCGTGCTGCTGGGCGGCGTGCCGGGGGTGCCGCCGGCCAAGGTCGTGATCCTGGGCGGCGGGATCGTCGGGATCAACGCCGCGAAGATGGCCGCGGGGCTGGGCGCGAAGGTCGTGATCCTCGACATCAGCCTGGACCGGCTGCGGTACCTCTCGGACGTGATGCCGGCGAACGTCCAGACGGTCTACTCGAACCACCAGAACATCCGCGAGCAGATCGCGACGGCGGACCTCGTGGTCGGGGCGGTGCTGATCCCCGGGGCGAAGGCGCCGAAGCTCGTGCGGCGCGAGGACCTCAAGTACATGCGCCCGGGCGCGGTGATCGTCGACGTGGCGGTGGACCAGGGCGGCTGCATCGAGACGATCAAGCCGACGACGCACGAGAACCCGACGTACACGGTCGACGGGATCATCCACTACGGCGTGGCGAACATGCCGGGCGGCGTGCCGCGCACCTCGACGCTGGCGCTGACGAACGCGACGCTGCCGTACGCGCTGCAGCTGGCGAACAAGGGGTGGCGGCGCGCGCTGCGCGAGAACCCGGCGCTGCTGAAGGGGCTCAACGTGGCCGACGGGCGCGTGACGTACGCGGGCGTCGCCGAGGCGTTCGGGCTCGAGATGACCGACCCCAACGAGGCGATCGCGGGCGAGCCCGCCCTGGTCTGAGCCGGGCGGGGGGTGGGGCGGCGTAGGTCACGGTCCCACCGCGACTTTCGCTTGAAGCGGTGCCGGGCCCCGGCTAGGTTACCCGCGGCGCCCACCCCCCGTCCGAGCAGGGGCCGCCCCCGTTCGCCGAACGGCCGCCGCGGCGGCCGTTCGGCCGTCCGTGCGTCGGGCCCCGACGCCCCGCCCGTCCACCGACCTCGTTGATGCTCTGGCCTTTCAAGAGAGCGGGCTCGCTCTTCCCCGCGAACGCGATCGCCGTCGATCTCGGCACCGCGAACACGCTGATCTACGTGAAGGGCGAGGGGATCGTCCTCAACGAGCCGTCGGTGGTCGCGATCGACCGCGAGACGAAGAAGATCCGCGGCGTCGGCCTCGAGGCGAAGCGCATGCTCGGCCGCACGCCGGAGGGGATCATCGCCGTGCGTCCCATGAAGGACGGCGTGATCGCCGACTTCGACGTCACGGAGAAGATGCTGCGCTACTTCCTGACGCTCGTCATCGACAAGCACGTCTTCAAGGTGAAGCCGCGCGTCATCGTGTGCGTGCCGTCGGGGATCACCGAGGTGGAGAAGCGCGCCGTGCGCGACTCGGCGATGGGCGCCGGCGCGAAGGAGGTCTTCATGGTCTCCGAGCCGATGGCGGCGGCGATCGGCGTCGGCCTCCCGGTCGAGAGCCCGACGGGGAACATGGTGATCGACATCGGCGGCGGCACGACCGAGATCGCGGTCATTGCGCTCGCGGGCATCGTCAGCGACACGTCGATCCGCACCGGCGGCGACGAGCTGGACATCGCGATCGTCCAGTTCATGCGCAAGAACTACAACCTGCTGATCGGCGAGCCGACGGCGGAGCAGATCAAGATCAACATCGGCTCCGCGTACCCGATCGGCGACGAGCGCGAGATGGAGGTCAAGGGGCGCGACCTCGTGTCGGGGATCCCGAAGACCGTCCGCGTGCACTCGAGCGAGATCCGCGAGGCGATCCAGGAGCCGGTGCAGCAGATCGTCGACGCCGTGCGCCGCGCGCTCGAGATCACGCCCCCCGAGCTGGCGTCGGACATCGTGGACCGCGGCATCGTGATGACCGGCGGCGGCGCGCTGATCCGCGGGCTGGACCACATGCTGAGCCAGGAGACCGGGCTGCCGATCCACGTGGACGAGGACCCGCTGACCTGCGTCGTGCGCGGCACCGGGCGGATCCTCGACGACGAGGAGAAGTACTGGTCCGTCCTCACCACCTGAGTTCCCGAGGTCGGCCGTGCCCCGCGGCGCGCGCTCCAGCTCCGGCTCCGTCTCCGGCAGCGTCGTCGACACGACGCTGCTGGCGATCTGCGTCCTCGCCTCGCTCGTGGTGCTCTTCCTCCCGGGGAGCCTGCGCGACGAGGCGGCGCGCGCGCTGCGCCGGTCGGTCGTGTCGCCGCTCGCGGAGCTGCAGCGGCGCGCGGAGCTGAGCCGCGCCGCCTTCGTCTCGTACGACGCCCGCATGACGGCGCGCGGCGACACTGCGGTGTCGCTGACCGACGCCGAGTCGCTGCGCACCGAGAACGCCGACCTGCGCCGCCTGCTCGGGCTGTCGCGCCGCCTCGGCTGGGGGTTCGTGATCGGCGAGGCGATCCCCACGCAGCTCACGGGTGAGCTGATCCAGACGCAGATCCTGCGCACCTTCATGGTGACCACCGGCGGCCGCGCGGGCGTGACGCCGTTCACGCCGGTGGTGACCGCCGAGGGGCTGGTCGGGATGGTGCAGCAGGTCGACCCGGCGACCAGCCTCGCGATCTCGTACCTGCACGAGGACTTCCGCGTCTCGGCGATGACCGCCGACGCGTCGGCGTTCGGGATCGTGCAGCCGCACCTCGGGCGCGGCCCGGAGCGCGGGCTGCTGGAGCTGCGCGGCGTGCCGTTCCGCAGCCAGCTCCGCCCAGGGACCCTGCTTGTGTCGTCGGGGCTGGGGGCGACCTACCCGCGCGGGATCGCCATCGGGACCGTGCTGCGCGAGGTGCAGACGCCCGAGAAGTGGGCCCGCACCTACCTGCTGCAGCCGGTGGTGCCGCTGGCGTCGGTGGGGCCGGTGCTGCTGCTGACCAAGCCCCGCGCGAACGCGGGGGTCGACAGCGTCTGGACGAGCCTCGGCGCCGCCGACCCGGCGGCGCGGCGCGCGGCGGCGTCGGGCGACACGGTGCTGCGCAGCACGCTGCTGCGCGAGCCGGCCGCCCGCCTCGCCGCCCTCGACTCGACGACCCCGGACTCGCTGCGCGGCGACTCGACGGCGGTCGACAGCACGGCGCCCGCGCCGGCCGCCGCGTCGGCCCCGCCGCCGCCGTCCGCCAACCCGTCCGCGCCGACCACCGATTCGGC
>NZ_JARGEK010000198.1 GCF_029211165.1 Roseisolibacter sp. H3M3-2 | reverse complement strand
GCGCCGCTCAGGGCGCGGCCGGGGGGACGGCCGCCGGCAGGCGGACGTGGACCGCCGTCCCGCGGCCCGGGGCCGACTCGAGCGTCAGCTCGCCGCCCAGCAGCGCCGCCCGCTCGCGCATCCCCGCGAGCCCGAAGCGCCGCTCGCGACGCACGCGCGCCGCCGTGGCCGCCGGGTCGAAGCCGCACCCGTCGTCCTCGATCACCAGCCGCACCTGCCCGTCGGTCCGGTCGACCACCACGCTCGCCTGCGACGCGCGCGCGTGCTTGGCGACGTTCGTCAACGCCTCCTGCGCGACGCGGTACAGCGCGCTCGCGACCTCGGGCGCCACCGGCGGACTCGCCGCCAGCCCCGTCACCGCCACCTCGGCCCCGACGCCGTAGCGCGCCGACCACTCGCGCGCGTAGGACTCGAGCGCGCTCGCCAGCCCCACGTCGTCCAGCTCCGGCGGGCGCAGCTCCAGCGCGATCGCGCGGACGCCGGCCGTCATGCGCCCCGCCAACGCCTGCAGCTGCGTCAGCCTGGCCCCGAGCGCCGCGGCGGCGGCGTCGGCCTGTCGGCGCGCCGCGAGGCGGAGCGCGTCGTCGAGCCCCAGGCGGAAGGCGGTGAGCTCCTGCCCGAGCTGGTCGTGGAGCTCGCCCGCGATCCGCCGCCGCTCCGCCTCCTCCGCGTCGAAGAGCCGGCGGCGCAGCGCGTCGCGCTCCCCCGTGCGCGCGACCACGCGCCGCTCCACCTCCTCCAGCGCGAGCCGCCGCGCGTGGACGTCGCTCGCCGCGCCGAACCAGCGCACGATCCGCCCGTCGGCGTCGCGCAGCGGCTCGGCGCGCACCTGGAACCAGCGGTGCCGGCCGTCGCGCCCCCGGATCCGGTGCTCGTGCACGAGCGGCTCGCCGCGCGCCACCGCCCGCCGGTAGTCGTCGCCGGCGCGCGCCCGGTCGTCGGGGTGGAGCGCGTCCACCCACCCCCACCCCCGCGCGGCGTCGGGCGGCTGCCCCGTGTACTCCGTCCACCGCGCGTTGAACCAGCGCGTCGCGCCGTCCGGGTCGCTCTCCCACAGCAGGTCGGGCACGAGCTCGGCGACCGTGCGGAAGCGCGCCTCGCTCTCGCGCAGGGCCGCCTCCGCGCGCGCGCGCTCGACCGCGGCCCACGCGCGCTCGGCGGCGTCGGCGACCAGCGCCACCTCCTCGGCCGTCCACCCGCGCGGCGCCGGCGTCGCGACGCAGAGCGCGGCCACCAGCTCGCCGGACTTCACCAGGGGGAAGGCGACCAGGGCCACGCGCGCGGCCGCCGACGCCGCGCGCCCGGCGCCGGAGACGAGCGCGGAACGCTGCGCATCGTCCACCACGACCGGTTCGCCGCGCCCGTGGAGCGACGCCAGGTCGCCGCACGCCGACAGCCGGTACTCGCCGGCCAGCGACGCCCCGCCGCCGCGCGCATGGTCGTAGGCCACCACGGCGCGGTCGTCGGCCGTCGCGCACTCGACGTAGTACGTGTGCTCCGCCGCCAGGTGCTCGCCGAGACGGCGGCAGACCTCGCGCTGGATCGCGACCGGGTCGGCCAGCGGCCGCAGCGCGTCGGCGAGCGCGAGCAGGAACCCCCGGCGCGCGTCCAGCGCCCGCGCGCTATCCACCGGGGGCCGCCGCGTCGTCGGCGCGCACCGCCTCGAGGCTGACGGCGCGGTGCCGCATGGCGGCCTCGCGGACCGCGTCGGCGCGCGTCTGGGCGTCCGCCGCCGTCCGCGCGAGCTGCGCCGCGAACTCGCCCCCGTCGCCGCGCGAGGTGCGCGTGGCGGCCTCGCGCAGCAGCAGCGCGGTCTCCTCCACCGCCCGGACGGCGCCCCACAACGCCGCCTCGGCCGACTCCGACGTGGAGGCGAGCAGCGAGTCGAACGAGTAGGCGTGACCCGTGTGGCAGCGGAATCGCGGGACGCCGTCGTCGGCGCGCATGAGCACGCCGTGGCAGTCCGGGCACGTGTACGGGCTCGGCGGGCCCAGGGTGAGCACGCCGGCCCCGAGGGCCTGCTCCTCCATGGCGATGCGGACCTCCGTCTCGAGCGTCGGGGCCGGCGGGCCTGGGGCTGCGTCGGCCGGGGTGCCGGCCAGACGCACCAGCAGCGGCGCCAGCTCGTCGTCGTGCACCACGTGGTCGGGCGCCGTGTGCGCCATCGCGTTGCGCGGCATGTCGGCGTGCAGCGCGTCGGCGGGGTCCTGCACGACGAGCACGCCCCCGCGGTCTTTCACCGCCCACGCGCCCGCGGTTCCGTCGTCGAGTCGCCCCGACAGCACGACCGCCACCACGCGCGGCCCGTACGCCAGCGCCGCGGAGCGGAAGAGGGGGTCGATGGCCGGGCGGCTGTGGTTCTCGCGCGGGGCCCGGGTGAGGCGCAGGCGGTCGGGCTCGACCACGAGGTGGCGGTCGGGTGGTGCGATCCACACGCGGCCGGGCGCCAGCGGCTCGCCGTCGCGGGCGAACGCCACCGGGAGCGCGCACCGCCGCTGGAGGATCGCCGCCAGCACGCTGGGACTTCCCGGCGCCAGGTGCAGGACGATGAGCACCGCGGCGGGAAACCCGGCGGGAAGTCCCGCGACCATGGTGCGGAGCACTTCGACGCCCCCGGCGGAGGCGCCCACCACCACGACGTCGCGGATCTGCATGGCCGCGCACGCTGCAACTATCCCGCCGCGCACCCCCGGCCGGGCGCGGCTCAGCCGCGCGCGCGGAACGACGGCCGGAACCGCGTCGGCGGGACCGGGGCGGCGGGCGCCCGCTCCAGCTGCTGGAGCGTGCGCATCAGCACCCCCAGCCAGTCGTCCTGGGGCGGCGCCTCGGCCTCAGGCGGCGTGGCAGCGTCCAGCTCGTCGTCGAGGAGCATCGCGCAACGCGGGCAGAGCCCGTGCGTGCAGCGGAGCGGCGCGTGGCCGTCGTGCAGCCGCTCGCGCACCCAGCCGGGCGCCTGTACCCACTGGCCGACCGCCGGCGCCGGCGTGAAGCAGACGGCCTCGCATTCCATGCACACGCGCAGCGGGGGGGCGCCGGTGCCGAACGCGCGCAGCGCCGCCAGGCCGGCGTGCCAGGCGCGCCACTGCGCGCGCGACTGCGCGATCGCGGTCTTCACCGTGGCGACGCGCAGGCACGAGTCCGCCGCGGCGGCGGTGAGCGCCGCCGCCGCCCGGCGTACCGCGACCGCCCGCTCGCGCAGCTCGCGCGAGCGCGCGACCAGGGAGTCGGCGTCGGCGCTCGGCACGGGGGCGCTCATGCGGCCTGGTAGTAGGCGACGATGGACCACCGCACCGCGTCGGACATCAGCTCGCGCGCCTCGAAGACGTCGAGCTCGGGCGGCGTGCCCTCCCGCATGGCGGTCTTGACGAGCACGAGCATCCGCTGCGGCGGCTCGCCCTCGGCGCGCAGTCGGTGCACGTAGGCGGTGATCGACGCCCGCAGCTGCGCCCGCAGCGCCAGCGACGCCTCGATGCTCCGCTGCGACGCGCCGGCGAGCGCCTCCGCGTTGGCGAGCACCAGGCGGCTGCGCAGCGTCTGTGCCTTGGAAGACCGGATCGCGGCGCGGGCGCGCTCGAGCGTCTGCCGGATGTGCGCCCGGCTGCCGAGCCCGCCTAGGGGGGAGTCGCTGGTAAGGTCCATCCGCCTGCCCGCCGCGTGTGTCATGAACCGCCCGTCACCGCCCCCGCCCCCTCCCAGTAGAGCGGAAGCCCGCTCGGGGCGACATCGGGAGCGTGTGTCATTCCTCAGGGGATTCCCGGAGACGGCCTCGCCGCGCGCTCACCGGTACCCCGCCGCCTGCAGCTCGAAGAGCTCGGCGTAGCGCCCCCCCTGCGCCATGAGCTCGGCGTGGGTCCCCGCCGCCTCCACCCGGCCGTCGGCGAGCACGAGGATGCGGTCGGCCATGCGCACGCTGGAGAACCGGTGCGAGATGAGCACCGCCGTGCGACCCGCGCCCAACTCCTTGAAGCGCTCGAACACCTCGAACTCCGCGCGCGCGTCGAGCGCGGCCGTGGGTTCGTCGAGGATCAGCAGCTGCGCGTCGCGCATGTAGGCGCGCGCGATGGCGATCTTCTGCCACTCGCCGCCCGACAGGTCGACGCCGCGCCGGAAGCGCTTCCCGACCACTTGGTCGTACCCCTCGGGGAGCCGCGCGACGACCTCGTCGGCCAGCGCGCGCCGCGCCGCGTCCTCGATCCGCGCGCGGTCGCCGCGCGCCGCGATGCGCCCCACCGCGATGTTGTCGGCGGCCGTGAGGTGGTAGCGCACGAAGTCCTGGAAGATGACGCCGACGTTGGCGCGCAGGGCGTCGAGGTCGTACTCGCGCAGGTCGTGGCCGTCGAGCAGGATGCGCCCCTCGTCGGGGTCGTAGAGGCGCGCCAGGAGCTTGACCAGCGTCGTCTTGCCGGCGCCGTTCTCGCCGACCAGCGCCAGCACCTCGCCGGCGCGCAGCGTGAAGCTCAGGTGGCGCACCGCCCACCGCTCCGCGCCGGGGTAGATGAAGCCCACGTCCTCGAACACCAGCCCCTCGCGCATCGGCCGAGGGAACGGGCGCGGGTTCGCCGGCGAGCGGATCTCGGGCTCGATCTCGAAGAACGAGAACAGGTCGTCGAGGTAGAGCGCCTGCCCCGCGGTCTGCGAGAAGCCGGTGAGCAGCCCCTCCAGCAGCGTGCGCAGCCGGCGGAACGACGCCGACAGGAAGGTCAGGTCGCCGATCGTCAGCGTGCCCGCGACCGTGCGCCACGCCAGCCACGCGTAGGCCACGTAGTAGCCGGCCGTCCCCGCGGCGGTGAGCACGCCGCCCCACCCCGCGCGCCGCACGGCGAGCGTCCGGTTCGCGCGGTAGAACCCCTCGGCCAGCTCGCGGTAGCGCGCGATGAGGAAGGCGTTGAGGCCGAAGATCTTCACCTCCTTCGCCGTCTCGACGCTGGCGCCGGTCTGCCGCACGTAGTCCAGCTCGCGCTGCTCGGGCGTGCGCGCGTAGGCGAGCGCGTAGCTGCGCGCGTTGAAGTGCGCCTCGCCGAGGAACGCCGGCACCAGCGCCACCAGCAGCAGCGCGATCAGCCACGGCGCGTACACCGCCAGCCCGGCCGCGAAGCTGGCGATCGTCACCACGTCCTGCGCCTGCCCGAACAGCTGCGAGATGAGCGTCATGCGCCCGCTCGCCTGCCGCCGCGCGCGGTCGAGGCGGTCCTGCAGCTCGCTGTCCTCGAAGTCCTCGAGGTCGAGCGTCGCCGCGTGCTCCATCAGGCGCACGCTGGTCGTGCTCGAGAAGCGCTCCGACAGCAGCGAGTCGGCGAGCGACACGAGGCGCCCGAGCACGTCCGACAGCACGGCCAGCCCGAACTCGGCGCCGAGCAGCAGGAGCAGGCGGTCGAGGCGCCCGGACTCGTACCACCCGGCGAGGGTGGCCGGGGCGCCCGGCGCGCCGACGCGCGCGACCACCTCGTCGACGATCAGCTTCCCGACGTACAGCGTGGCCACCGGCAGCAGCGCGCGCGCCAGGCGCAGCGCGAGCGTCCACACGGTGAGCCCCGGGCTCGTCTGCCAGACGAGCCGCAGGAACGGCGGCAGGTTGCGGAGCGCGCCGAGGCGCTCGCGCAGGGTGCGGGGCTGCGGGAGTCGCGGCGGGGCGCCGGTCGTGGGCGGTGGCATCGGGCGGGAAGGTGGCCGACGCCGCCGTTGCACGCGCGGTGCCCGCGCGCGCGACGCCGCGGCCGCGCTACTCCCGGACCCGCCGCTCCAGCCCGTCGGCCGTGATGTCGAAGTGCGCGGCGTGCCATGCGGGCGCCCCGTCGCGCAGCACGAACGCCTGCGGCGACTGGTGCTCCACGCCGAGGCGCGCGGCCAGCGCGTCGGACAGCGCGCGGTGCTCGGTCACCTCGACGCGGTACACGGGGACGTCCGGGTGGCGCTCGGCGAACGCCTCCAGCTCGGCGCGCGCGGCGCGGCTGATCGGGCAGTGGGCGCCGTGCTTGAGCAGCACGCAGGTCGCCTCGCGGAAGGGCGCGTCCGCCTCGGCCTCGGTGGTCAGGTCTCGCATGCCGCCGCCCCTGCGCGACTCGCGTGCCCGCGCGGCGCGGCCCGCGGGGCGCGGCCCCCGGCGCATTGCGCCCGGCCGCGCCGCCGGTTAGCTCTCGAAGAGCGACACGTGCGCGCCGCGCACACACCGCTGACGGACAGGGGCCCTCGCTCTCGCGGGGGCCCTTTCGCGTTCCACCCACCACGCAGGGGAACGAGCATGACGGAACGGGCGCTCGACACGGACGCCGCACGCGAGTTCGCCTTCCTCGAGGAGGGGCGGACCTACACCTGCCGCGTCGAGGCGAGCCGCCACGACGGGGGGCGCGACTGGTGGTGGGTCGCGGTGTCCAACGACCCGCACGGCCGGCACGCGCCCTTCCGCGCGGTGGCCGACGAGTCCGACGCCGACGTGCGGACGCGCGTGCTCGCGTTCTTCGCCGAGCGGCAGGCGCGCCGCGACGCGCCGTGGCAGGCGCCCTGGCAGCGGAAGCGCGACGCCGCCGCCGCACCGGCCGCCGCGCCGGCGGCGCCCGCGGCCCACTGAGCCACGGGGATGCACGAACGCGGGGGCGGGGCGACCGATGTCGCCCCGCCCCCGCGTCGTACGCGGCCGGCCCGGAGGCCGGCCGCGCGTGGGTCAGCGGCCGATCGAGACGACGTTCTCCGCCGCCGGGCCCTTCTGCCCCTGCACGATGTCGAACTCCACCCGCTCACCCTCGGCGAGGCTCTTGAAGCCCTGCTTCTGGATGGCCGAGTGGTGGACGAAGCAGTCCTTCTGGCCGTCGGCGGGCGTGATGAAGCCGAAGCCCTTCGCGTCGTTGAACCACTTCACGGTGCCGGTCGTACGCATGGTCGAACTCCTGGTGATGTGCTGGTGATGTCGGAGTCCGGCCCTGCTGCACCGCCCCTCGACGTGTGGCGTGCGTCCCGCCCGTGACGCGAAAGGGCCCCCGCGAGAGCGAGGGCCCTTCCCCATGACGGTGTATGCGCGAGACGCATCTGTCGCCACCTGGAACTTAGGGCCTCGGGGCCCGCGCGGCAACGCCGCCGCTCACGCCCCCGCCGAGGCGGCCAGCGGGGCGCGGCGCAGGCGGCCGAGCGCGCCGCCCGCGACGTAGGTCGCCAGCGCGCCCCCGAGCGACAGCAGGAACGGTGCGGTGAGCCCGGCCGCCGTGCCCGCCAGGTACGCCAGCGTCCCCACCGCCAGCGTCGCGTACGCCGTCCGCACGCCGCCGAACGCCGGCCCGCCGAACAGCGCGAACGTCACGCACACCAGCGTCCCCGCGCTCCCGAACGCCGACGCCTGCTCGACCAGCGCGAACACCCCCTCGGCGCGCACCGCGAGCACGAAGGCGCACGCGCCGAACCCGAGCACGCCGGCGCGCGCGAGGCGCACCTTGCGCCGCTCGTCGGCGACGCCGAGCAGCGGCACGAGCAGGTTGTGCGACAGCAGCCCCGACGCGACCAGCAGCGTGCTGTCCACGGTCGAGAGGATGGCGGCCACGAGCCCGCCGGCGAACACCGCGAAGCCGAGCGCGCCCAGGTGGCGCTGCGCCAGCGCGGGGACCAGCTGCTCCGCGTCGGCGAGCCCGGGGAGGAGCGACGCGCCGACGAGCCCGATCCCCACCGGGATCAGCCCCACCGCGAGGTAGAGCGCGGCGGCGGCCAGCGTCGAGTTGCGCGCCAGCGTCGGCGAGCGCGTGGCGATCACGCGCGCCACCAGCTCGGTCGCGATCACCGACCCGAACACCGGCACCGCCCACGCCTCCGCGACCTCCAGCCAGGGCGGCGTGGCCGCGGGGGCCGCCGCCGCGCGTGCCAGCCGCGCCGCCTCGAGCGCCGCCGGCACCCCGTCCGGCCCGCCGACCGCGCCCAGCACCGCCCACCCGACCACCAGCAGCCCGGCGATGAGCACGAACCCCTGCAGCAGGTCGTTCATCGCGTCGGCCAGCAGCCCGCCGACCATCGTGTACAGCACCACGAAGCCGGCCGCGACCGCGATCCCCGTCTGCACGTCGAGCGTCGGCGCGGCGGTGGCGAGCACGGTGCCGAGCGCGCGCACCTGCGCCGCGGCCCAGAGGATCGAGCTCGGGATGAGGATCACCGCCGCCGTGCGCTCCACGCCCACGCCCCAGCGCGTGCGGAACAGGTCGGCCAGCGTGGTGAGCCCGCGCCGCCAGAGCGGGACGGCGAAGATCAGCGCCATCAGGATCAGGCACAGCCCGTAGCCGAACGGCTCCGCCGACGCGACGGACAGCCCCTCGCGGTACGCGCTCCCGGCCGACCCGACCACCGTCTCGGCGCCGAACCAGGTGGCCATCGTCGAGAAGGTCGCCAGCCAGGGCCCGAGCCGCCGGCCGGCGACGAGGTAGTCGGCCTCGGACGCGATCCGGCGCGCGACCCAGATCCCGATCCCGAGCTGCAGCGCGAGGTAGCAGAGCGTCGCGGCGAGTGTGACGGTCATGGGGGCGAATGATGACCCCGCCGCGCGCGCCGCGTCAGGCGCCGGTCAGCCGGTCGTCACCCCGTCGTCACCCCGCGCAGCGGATGGACAGGTAGCCCAGCCAGCGGTCGACCTCCGCGGGGTCGGGCCACGCGCCGCCGGCGGCCACCGACTCGGCGTGCCACACCTCCCCCCACTGGTCGGTGACCACCAGCGCGGGCGCCGCGACACCGGCCGCCGCGGCGACGCGCCCCCGGTCGTCGACCAGCACGGGGAGCCCGCCCGGCAGCCCGCGCGCCGCGTCGGCCGGCGGGACGACCACCAGCGCGCGCCCGTCGGAGGCGCGGAAGGTCGCGGCGGCGTC
>NZ_JARGEK010000197.1 GCF_029211165.1 Roseisolibacter sp. H3M3-2 | reverse complement strand
CGGCGCCGGCGGTCCGCCGGGCGTCGTCGGTGAGACGCACGGCCCCCCGCACGGGCAACCCGCGCGCGTCGCGCGCGGCCTCCTGCGCGTCCGCGTCGCCGACCTGTCGCGCCGACGCCACGCCGCGCACGCGCCACCCCACCAGCGCCGCGCCGCGCCGCCCGTCGTCGACGACCACCATCCACGCGTCGCGCGCGTCCGACGGCGCGTCGTCGGCGTCGCGCCCGTGCGACGCGCGGCGGCGCACGTCGGCCACCGGCACCAGCGCGCCGCGCACGGCGGCGAGCCCCAGCACCCAGCGCGCGGTCCCGGCCAGCGGCGTCACCGGCGCGGCGCGCGCACCGTCGCGCGCGCGCGCGGCGTCGAGCGCGTACGCGGCGCCCGGCAGCTCGACGACCAGCACCTCCCGCGCGTCCGTCGGGGCCTCCTCGTGCTCCGGCGCGTCCGTCTCGCGCGCGGGCGCGACGCCCTCGGGGACGTCGTCAGGGGAGCGGGTCGTCGTAGAAGCCAAAGGCGTCGAGCGGGTCGGGGTGGTCGGCCAGCGCGGGGTCGCCCGCCAGCGCCGCCATCGAGCGGCGCAGGTCGGCCGGCAGCGGCGCGCGGAAGTCGAGCGCGGCGCCCGTCGCCGGGTGCCGCAGCCGCAGCCACGCCGCGTGCAGGAAGTGCCGCTGCGCGCCGAGCGCCACGAGCCGCCGCCCGCCGCCGCCGCCGTACGTGTCGTCGCCGAGCACCGGGTGCCCGATGCTCGCGAGGTGCACGCGGATCTGGTGCGTGCGTCCCGTGTGCAGGTGCGCGCGCAGCAGGTCCCCGACGTCGAAGCGGGCGAGGCGCACGAAGTCGGTGCGCGCCGCCCTCCCCCCACTGACGACCGCCATGCGCTTCCGGTCTCGCGGGTCGCGGCCGATCGCCTTCTCGACCGTGATCCGGTCCTCCTTCAGGTGCCCCCAGCACACGGTCGCGTATCGGCGCACCACGCGCCGCGCCGCCAGGTCGCCCGAGAGCACGCGGTGCGCGCGCTCGGTCTTGGCCACCACGAGCAGCCCCGACGTGTCCTTGTCGATCCGGTGCACCAGCCCGGGGCGCTCCTCCCCGCCCCCCTCGGCCAGCGCCTGCCCGCGCCCGATGAGCGCGTTCACCAGCGTCCCGGTCCAGTTGCCGGGCGCGGGGTGCACCACCATCCCCGCCGGCTTGTCGATCACCACCAGCTCGTCGTCCTCGTAGACGATCGAGAGGGGGATGTCCTCGGGGAGGACGGCGCGCCCCGGGGGCGGCGGCACGTTCACGTCCACGCGCTCGCCGGCGCGCACGCGCCAGCTGGCCTTCTCGCGGCGCCCGTCGACGGTCACGTCGCCGTTGGCGACGAGGGTGGCCGCCTGCGTGCGCGAGAGGCGCAGCGCGCCGGCCACGTACAGGTCGAGCCGCCCGCCCGCCTCGGCGTCGCCGACGACCAGCGCGTGGCGCCCCGGCGTCGGCTCGGCCGCCGGCTCGCTCATCGCTCGGCGGCGCCCGCCTCGCCCGCCGGCTGCGCGTGCTGCAGCTTCGACTCGAAGCGCCACAGCAGCAGCACGAGGCAGGCGGCGCCGACGCTCACCGCCATGTCGGCGATGTTGAACGTCCAGAAGCGCACGTCGCCGACGCCGATGTCGATGAAGTCGACCACGCCCTCGGGGCTGCGGATGCGGTCGATGAAGTTCCCGATCGCGCCGCCGATCACCGCGGCGATCGCGAGCCGCAGCGCGCGCTCCGCCGCCGGCAGGCTGCGGTACAGGCGCACCAGGAAGCCGACGATCAGCACCGTCAGCACCATGAAGATCCAGCGCGACGCGTCGCCCAGGTGCATGCCGAACGCCGCGCCCGGGTTGTAGGTCAGCGTGAAGCGCACCACCTCGCCGACCACGTCGTGCGGCGTGTGGCGCGGCAGCAGCGCGCGCTCCGCCCACAGCTTGGTGAGCTGGTCGGCGACGACGATGCCCGCGACGGTCGCGACGGCGGCGGTGGTGCTGGAGCGCTCGGAGTCGGACATGGAACGGGCCGGGGGATCAGGGCGCCGCGGGCGCGGCGGGCGCGGCGGGCGCGGCGGGGGTGTCGTCCTCGTCGGCCTCGCCCCACAGCGACCACGCCAGGAGCGCCGCGCCGAGGGTGACCGCGACGTCCGCGACGTTGAACGTCGGCCAGCGCGCGGCGCCCACCCCGACGTCGATGAAGTCGACCACGCCCTCCGCGGAGCGCAGCCGGTCGATGGCGTTGCCGACCGCGCCGCCGCAGAGCAGCGCCAGCGCGGCGGTGCGCCGGTTGTCGCGGTCGCGCGTCGTGCGGTACAGCCACCAGAGCACGCGCAGCACGACCGCCGTCAGCGCGAGGAACACCCACCGCGAGTGCTCCCCGACGTGCAGCCCGAACGCGGCGCCCGGGTTGTAGACGAGCGTGAAGCGCAGCCCGTCGCCGAGCACCCGGTGCGGGAAGCCGCGCGGGATGAGCGTGGCGACCGCCATCGCCTTGGTGACGACGTCGACGAGCAGGACCAGCACCGCGACGGGCCAGAAGACCACGCCGTTGGTGCTGATCTCGGCCGCCGCCACCCCGGGCCCGGGCGCCGCGCGCTCGGCCACGGACGTCAGCCGCCCTTCTTGCCGTCTTCCTCGCGCTGCTTGCAGTCGATGCAGTAGCGCGCGTGCGGCAGGGCGTCGAGCCGGTCGTAGGCGATCTCGCCGCCGCAGGAATGACACTTCCCGAACGTCTCGGGCGAGCGGTACAGCCGGCGCAGCGCCTCGTCGATGTGCCAGAGGAAGCGCCCCTCCTGCGAGGCGAACAGGAACGCCTTCTCGCGCTCCATGGCGTCGGTCCCCTGGTCCGCCATGTGGAACGAGTACGAGCTCAGGTCGCCGTCCGACTCCTGCTGGCTGGCGCCAAACGTCTCGCCATGGTGCCCCAGCTCCTTCAGGACGCGCTTCCGCTCCTCGAGCAGCCGCTTCTCGAAGTGGGCGATCTGCTTCTTGTTCAACGGCTTGAAGGTCTTCTCGGCCGAGGGCTCGGCGGCCGCCGCCTTCTGGGCCGCGGCCTTGGTCCCGCTGCTGGGCATCAGGGATGGTCCTTGCTCAGGGTGACGTGCACCGCCGACCCGTCGAGGTCGAAGGCCTGCGTCTGACGATTCGAGGGGTGGATTGCATCTGCCGCGCCGGCGCCGACCCGGACGGAGGTCGCCAGCACCTCCCCGGCGACGTACGCCTCGTGCGCCCGGACGGCGGCCTCGACCTCGGGCGCCCCCGTCACGGCGAGCACGATCCGGTCGCTGACCTCCAGCCCCGCTTCCTTGCGGAGGCGTTGTACCCGACTCACGAGCTCGCGAGCCATCCCCTCCTGCTTCAGCTCGGGGGTCAGCCGCGGGTCCAGCGCCGCGACCAGCCCCCCCTCCTCCTGCACCGCGTACTCCCCGGTCGCCCGGCGGTGGATCGCCAGGTCCTCCGGCAGCAGCGGGTGCTCGGCCCCCTCCACCGCGATCGTGACCGGCTCGCCGCGCTCGAACGCCTGGAGCGCCTCGCTCCCCAGCGCCCCTACGGCCTGCGCGGCCAGTGGTGTCGCCTTCCCGAACCGCTTGCCGAGGACGCGGAAGTTCGGCTTGGCCTCCAGGGTGACCAGCGCGTCGCCGCTCTCGGCCCAGCGCACGGCCTTCACGTTCAGCTCGGTGCGGAGGAGCGCGCTCAGCTCCTCGAGCAGCGCCCGCGGCGGCTGCGGCTGCCCCGGGCGGACCGGGAGGACCCCGACCACTTCGGCCAGCGGCTGTCGCACGTTGATCCCGACCGCCTCGCGCGCGGCGCGTCCCAGGTTGGCCAGCCGGCGCACGTCGTCCATCGCCGCCTCCAGCGCCTCGTCCTCCGCCCCGGTCGTGTTCGGGCGGGCGTATGCCGCCAGGTGCACGCTCGCCCCGGTCAGGGCGCGGTGCATCCAGTCGGTCACGAACGGCGCGAACGGCGCCAGCAGCCGGCAGGTCACGGCCAGCACCTCGTGCAGCGTCGCGAAGGCGGCGCGCGCGTCGGCGGTCGGCTCGCTCCCCGGGAACCAGAAGCGCGCGCGCGACAGCCGCACGTACCACTTCGACACGTCGTCGTCGAAGAACTCCATCACCCGCCGCGCGGCCGACGTCGCGTCGTAGTCGCCGAGCAGCCGGTCGGCCTCGCGCTCGACGCCGGCGAGGCGCGACAGCACCCACCGGTCGAGCGCCGGGCGGTCGGCCGGCGCCGGGTCGGCGTCCGACGGCGCCCAGCCGAAGTTCGCGTACAGCGAGAGGAACCGGTACACGTTCTTGAGCGTGACCAGGAAGTTCCCCGCCGTCTGCCGAATCGCCGCCTCGTCGAAGCGGCGCGGCACCCACACCTGGCTCGACGACACGAGGAACAGGCGCGCCGCGTCGGCGCCGTGGCGCTCCATGATCTCCCATGGGTTGACCACGTTGCCCCGGCTCTTCGACATCTTCTGCCCCGCCGCGTCGAGCACGAGGTCGTTCACGACGACGGCGCGGTACGGCGCCGGCGCGTCGCCGGCGTTGTTCGGCAGCGCGTCGCCCAGCCCCGTGGCGATGGCGAGCAGCGAGTAGAACCACCCGCGCGTCTGGTCCACGCCCTCGGCGATGAAGTCGGCGGGGAACTGCCGCGCGACCATCTCCCGGTTCTCGAACGGGTAGTGCCACTGCGCGAACGGCATCGACCCCGAGTCGAACCAGGCGTCGATCACCTGCGGCACGCGCCGCATGGTGCCGGTGCCGCTCGGCGCCGGCCACGTGTACTCGTCGACCTGCGGCTTGTGCGGGTCGAAGTCGTCGGGGAGCGGGCGCCCGAGGCGCTCCGCCAGCTCGGCGTACGAGCCGACGACCTGGATCTCCGACGGGTCGGCGTCGTTGACCCACACCGGGAGCGGGCTCCCCCAGTAGCGGTCGCGCGAGACGGCCCAGTCGATGTTGTTCTCCAGCCACGACCCGAACCGCCCGCTCCCTACCTCGGGCGGGTTCCAGTTCATCGCCGCGCTGCGCGCGACCATGCTGTCGCGGTACGCCGTGGTGCGCACGAACCACGAGTCGCGCGCCGAGTAGATGAGCACCGTCCCGCAGCGCCAGCAGTGCGGGTAGTCGTGCTCGAACTCCGCGGCCTTCCACAGGACGTCGCGCCGCTTCAGCTCCTCGACGATGAGCGGGTCGGCCTTCTTGAAGAAGACGCCGCCCACCACCGGCACCGACGCGTCGAACTCGCCGCGCGCGTTGACCGGCTGCACGAACGCGAGCCCGTGCCGCTTGCCGGCCTCGTAGTCGTCCACGCCGAACGCCGGCGCTATGTGCACCACGCCCGTGCCGTCCTGCGCGGTGACGAACGACTCGCCGACGATCACCTGCCGCTCCCCCGCCTCGGGGAACTCCACCCAGTCGAGCGGGCGGCGGTAGCGCATCCCGACCAGCGCCGTCCCGGGCATCGCCTGCACCACGTCCCACCGGTCGGCCCAGTCGGCGCCCAGCACGGCGCCGGCGAGGTCCTGCGCGAGCACGATCGTCCACTGCGCGCCGGTCCTCTTGCGCAGCTCGACGTACGTCAGCTCGGGGTTCACCGCCAGCGCGGTGTTCGACACGAGCGTCCACGGCGTGGTCGTCCACACCAGGATGCGGCGGCGCTCCGGGCCGTCGTGCTCCAGGTCGAGCGCGACGTACACGCTCGGGTCGGTGACCACCTTGTAGCCGAGCGCCAGCTCGTGCGACGAGAGCGCGGTGCCGCAGCGCGGGCAGTACGGGAGGATCTTGTGCCCGCGGAAGAGCAGCCCCTTGTCGGCCAGCGTCTTCAGCGCCCACCAAACGCTCTCGACGTACTCCTTGTGGTAGGTGACGTACGCGCGCTCGTAGTCGAGCCAGTACGCCATGCGCTCCGACAGCTCCTCCCACTCGCCGCGGTACTTGAACACGCTCTCGCGGCACAGCCGGTTGAACTCGGCCACGCCGAACTTCTCGATCTCGGGCTTCCCGCTGATGCCGAGCGACTTCTCGACCTCGATCTCGACCGGGAGGCCGTGCGTGTCCCACCCGGCCTTGCGCGGCACGAAGTGGTTGCGCATCGCGCGGTGGCGGCAGAACAGGTCCTTGATCGTGCGCGCGAAGACGTGGTGGATCCCGGGGCGGCCGTTGGCGGTCGGCGGGCCCTCGTAGAACACGAAGGGCTCGCCGCCGGCGCGGGCCTCCTGCACGCGCTCGAACAGGCGCTCGTCGCGCCAGCGCGCCAGCAGCTCGAGCTCCAGCTCGTGCGGCGCGCGCTCGGCGGGGAGCGGGGGGAAGGCGGCGTCGGCGGCGTTCGGGGTCACGGTGCTGCTCATGTCGTCTCGTCCATGCGCGCGAGCACGCCGCACACCACGTCGGCGAGCGCGGGCTCGGCGCGCTGCGCCACGGCGATGATCTGCTCCACCGTCGCCGGCGCGAGCGCGTCGGGGAGGCACTGGTCGGTGATGATCGACAGCCCGAGCACGCGCATCCCGGCGTGCCGCGCCACGATCACCTCGGGGACGGTCGACATCCCCACCACGTCGGCGCCGAGCGCGCGCAGCATGCGGTACTCGGCGCGGGTCTCGAGGTTGGGCCCGGGCACGGCGGCGTACACCCCCTCGCGCAGCGTGGCGCCGCGCGCGAGCGCGACCTCGCGCGCCAGCGCGCGCAGCGCGGCGTCGTACGGCTCCGACATGTCGGGGAAGCGCGGCCCGAGCGCGTCGTCGTTGGGCCCGATCAGCGGGTTGTCGCCGAGCAGGTTGAGGTGGTCGGCGATCAGCATCAGGTCCCCCGGCGCCCACAGCGGGTGCATCCCGCCGCAGGCGTTCGACACCACGAGCGTCGGCGCGCCGAGCGCGCGCAGCACGCGCACCGGGAAGGTCACGTCGGCGAGCGCGTACCCCTCGTAGCGGTGGAAGCGCCCCTGCATCGCGATCACGCGCCGCCCGGCGAGCGTGCCGCACAGCAGGCGCCCGGCGTGCGACTCGACCGTCGACAGCGGCATCCCGGGGATCGCGTCGTACGGGATCGCCGCCTCGACGTCCAGGCGCGCGGCGAGCCCGCCGAGCCCCGTGCCGAGGATGATCGCCGCCTCGGGCGCCGCGTCCCAGCGCGCGCGCACGGCGTCGGCGGCGGCGGCCAGGCGCGACCGCCCGGCGGCGAGCGCGTCGGCCGCCGTCATCCCTGCTCCGTCTCGCGCGCCGGGTCGATGGGCGACGGGCTCACGCTGACCTCCAGCTCCAGCTCCGCCGCCAGCGCCTCCAGCGCGCTGGCGTCCAGCGGGTGCATGTCGCGCGCGCGCTCGCCGCGCACGTCGCCCCTCGCGTCGTTCCACCCGGCCGGCGCGTCGAGCGCGGCGCGGCGCGGGGCCGGCGGCGGCAGCGTCCGCGACTCGGCCGCCGCCAGCTCGGCCAGCTGCCGCTCGGCGAGCAGCCGGAGCTGCGCGATGTACGTGCGGTGGACCCGGTCCAGCCCCGTGATCTCCTCCTCGACCCGGCGCTGCTCGCCGCGCAGCTCGTCGACGTGGCGGCGCGCGTCCTCCTGCGCCTGCCGGCGGATCTCGTCGGCCTCGGCGCGCGCCTCGCGGCGGATCAGCTCCGCCTCGCGCTCGGCGGCCTCGCGGGTCTGCGTGCCGATCTGCTGCGCCGAGATCAGGGCGTCGTTCAGCGCCCGGTCGCGGTCGCGGAACGCGCGCAGCTGCTCGTGGAAGTTGCGCGCCTTCTGGTCGAGGTCCTGGTTCGCGCGCGCCAGCCGCTCGAGCTCCGCCGCCACCTGGTCGCGGAACGTCTCGACGCGCGCCTTGTCGTACCCGCGCAGCGCGGCGCCGAAGTCGTACCGGCGCACGTCGAGGGGGGTCAGGCGGAAGGTCTCGTCGGTCATGGGCGGGCGGGGACGCGGCGGGGACGGGGGACCGACGAAGATACCGGGTCGGCGGCCCGGGGGGCAGCGCGCCCGGGGGCGGCGCCCCCCGCGCCACGACGCCTCCGCGTCAGCCCCGCGCCCCGAAGAGCAGCGTCCCGAGGCGGACCATCGTGGCCCCCTCCTCGACGGCGACCTCGTAGTCGCCCGACATCCCCATCGACAGCTCGGCCGCCGGGTGCCCGACCTCGGCCAGCGCCGCCCGCGCCGCGCGCGCGCCGGCGAAGGTCGCCCGCAGCACCCGCTCCCCGGCGTCGAACGGGGCCATGGTCATCACCCCGCGCACCACCACGCCGGGGAGCGTCGTGAGCCGCTCGGCCTCGGGGACCACCTCGTCGGGGGCGTAGCCGCCCTTGGACGCCTCGCCGCTGGCGTTCACCTGCAGCAGCACGTCGATCGGCCGCCCGCGGCGCACCCCCTCGGCGTGCAGCGCGTCGGCGAGCCGCGGGCTGTCCATCGACTGGACCAGCGCGAAGCCGTCGAGCTGGCGGACCTTGTTGCGCTGCAGGTGGCCGATCAGGTGCCAGCGCACCGGCACGTCGAGCGCGGCCATCTTGGCGGCCGCCTCCTGCACCCGGTTCTCGCCGACGTCGTGCAGCCCGGCCTCCCAGGCGGCGCGCACGGCCTCGGGACCGTGCGTCTTGGTCACGGCCACCACCGTGACGCGCTGCTGGTGGCCGCCGCGCGCCAGGGCGCCGTCGATCGCCGCGCGCACCGCGGCCAGCCGCTCCGCCAGCTCCGGGTAGGGCATGGCGCGCAAGTCTACCAGCCGCGGCAGGCCCGCTCAACCCACCACGCGCCGGGGCGCGGCGCCGCGTCGGCGGGCACCGCCGCCCCCGCCTCGGCGAGCGCCAGCGCCGGACAGGCGAGCTGCCGCTGCGCCCACGCGGCCACGCCGTCGCCGCCCGCCGGCACCGGCTCGCGCAGCACC
>NZ_JARGEK010000196.1 GCF_029211165.1 Roseisolibacter sp. H3M3-2 | reverse complement strand
GGAGCCCCCGTCGCGTCACGGGCCGAGCGCCGGGCGCCGAGCGCCGAGCGCCGAGCGGACTATCGCGCTCGGCGCTCGGCGCCCGGCGCTCGGGTGGGCCGGCGAAGGCGGCTCCCGGGCGGAGACGCCGCCCGCGCTGCGAGGAGCGCGCTCGACGCTCGACGCTCGCCGCTTACCTCAGCTCCAATCCGAACCGCACCGTGCGCCCGGGCTGCGGGAGCCCGCACTGGTCGTAGACGGTCGCGTCGGTGACGTTGTCCATCGCCAGCGTCGCGCGCAGGGCGCGCAGCAGGCGCGCGCCTCGTCCGGCCGGCGCGAGCGACCACGCGCGCGAGAGCGCGGCGTCGCCGACGGTCTGGGCGCCGAGCGCGACCTGCCGGCCGAGGTCGGGGTGCTGGCAGAACTGGCGCCCCGTGTAGCGCGCGAGCGCCGAGCCGCGCACGCCGAGGCCGAGCGGGACGCCGACGTCGAACGAGCCGCGGAGCTGCGGCTGGTGCTCGGGGCGGCGCTCGTTCGGCTGGCCGGCCGGCAGCGTCTCGTCGTACAGCCGCACCTTCTGCGCGAGCAGGTCGCCGGTGAACGAGACGCCGCGGAGCGAGGCCGGCGTCCACCCGGCGAGCAGCTCGACGCCGGTGCTGCGGATCTGGTCGCGGTTGACGCGGCGGAAGAGGCGGTTGGGGAGCGTGACGCGCACGACCGCGTCGTCGAGGCGGTGGTGGAACGCCACCGTCTGCAGCGTCAGCCCGGCGCGCGCCGCGGCGTCGCCGACCACCGTCGCGCCGGCCTCGAAGCCGAGCAGGCTCTCGGGGCGCAGGGTCGGGTTGGGGTCGAAGCGGTTGAGCGCCCCCGAGTACAGCTCGCGCAGCGCCGGGAAGCGCGCGCGCCGGCTGGCCGAGGCGTGCAGCCGCAGCTGGTCGACGACGGCCGCCGTCGTCCCGACGCGCCACCCCCACCGCGACAGCTCCCCGAGCGACGCCTTCCCGCCCGTCTCGGGCGTCTCGGCGGCGTCGCGCACCACGCCGCCGCTCACCAGCACGCGCGACAGCAGCGGGAACTCCAGCTCCGCGCCGAGGCTCGACAGCCGCTGGCGGTAGCGCGACGCGACCGACGCCGGGAGCTGCGCGTCGAGCGTCTCGTCGTAGCGCACGTCGGCGAGCGTGCCGCCGACGCGCAGCTGCCCGTCGCCCGGCAGCGAGTGCGCCGCGGTGACGCGCCCGCTCGCCGTGCGCTCGTCGCCCAGCTCGCGCGAGGCGACGGTGCTGTACGTGCGGTTGGTGAAGCTCTCGATCTCGAGGTCGCCCTGGTACGCGCCGACGCTGGCGTCCACGCGCCCGCGCCCGAACGGCGTGGCCAGGTCGCCGGTGCCGGCGCTCAGCACGCCGAGGCGGCGCGAGGACTCGGGGTAGCGCCAGAAGCGGGGCGCGCGCACGTGCAGCTCGGGGGCGACGCCGCGGCGCGCGTCGTACGCCGTGACCGTGCCGCCCAGGTACGCGCCCGAGGCGCCGTCCCAGCGCACGGCGGCGAAGCCGTCGGTCTGGCGCAGGTCGGTGTTGGTGCGCAGCGCCGCGTCGCGCACGTCGCCCGGATCACCGACGCCGCCGGTCGTCCCCTCCCCCGCCCCGCCGTCGCGGCTGAGCGCGAAGCCGTCGCGCTGCCGGTACGTGGCGCCGCCGCGGAAGGTGAGCGTGCCGCTCCCGAGCGCGACCGGGGCGCCGCCGGCGGCGGTCAGCACGCGCGCCGAGAACTGGTCGATGCCCGTCCCCAGCGTGAGGTCGGGGCGGCGCGCGCCGTCGGCGTCGGCGGCGTTCAGCTCGACCGCGATGACGCCGCCGAGGGCGTTCGGGCCGGTGAGCAGCGAGGAGAGCCCGCGCACCAGCGTCACGCGGCGCACCCCGGTCGCCGGGATCAGCGACGCGTCGGTGCGGTGGTCCCACCCGAGCGTGAGCGGGAGCCCGTCGAGGAGGAGCGACGCCTGGCGCGAGTCGGAGCCGCGCACCGACAGCTCGACCTCGCCGCGCGAGTTCTGCCGCACGAGCACGAAGGGCGTCTGCCGCAGCACCTGCTCGAGCAGCGGGGCCGGCTGCGTCGGGATCGGGAGCGAGTCGGGGCGCACCACCACCGCCCCCGCGCCGCCCACGGTCGCTGCCGCCCGCGTCCCGGTCACGACCACCGGCTCGATGCGGCGCGTCGCGCTGTCGCGCGGCGTGCCGGGGGCCTGCGCCGCGGCCGCCGCGGGGAGCAGGGCGGCGACGGCGGGCGCGACGAGGCGGGCGGAGCGGCGGGGCATGTCGACGTGGGGCGACGGGAGGGAAGCAGCGGACGCGGCCGCGCACGCTCGCGACCGGAAGGGCGTACGCGGCCGGCGACGCGAACGCTGCGCCCGCGGCATCCGGTCTGCCCGATCGGGAGTAGGTTACCGCGCAACGCCGACCCGGACGAGGAGCCGACGAGGAGACATGGAGCGCTGCGAGTACTGCGGGTCCGAGCGCCTCGAGTGGCGCAAGTGCAAGCAGGTGTGCGCCGACTGCGGCAACATCAACCGCTCGTGCGCCGACCTGGCCGCATGAGGAACCGCGTCGACCCCCCGCGCCCCGTCACCCTCGACTTCTCGGGGAGCGCCGCCGCCGAGGCGGGGCGCCACGACCTGTCGGCCGCCACCGCCGACGGCGACACGCTCTGGCTGGGAAGCGACGAGGGGACGTGCCTGGTGCGCCTCACGCGCGTCGCCGACGACCGGTGGGGCGACGCGGTGGACGTCGACCTCGCCAACCTGGTCGACCTCCCGGGCGCCGCCGACGACGAGATCGACGTCGAGGGGATCGACGTGTCGGGCGGCGCGCTCTGGGTGACCGGCTCGCACTCGGTGGTGCGCCGGAAGCCCGACGAGGAGCTGTCGCCGGCCAAGCGGCTGCGCCGCCTCGCGCGCACGTCGCGGAAGGGGAACCGGCACCTGGTCGCGCGGCTGCCGCTGGTGGCCGACGCCGCCGGCCGGCCGCTCCCCGGCCCCGGCGCGCGCCGCCTCCCCGGCACCCGCTCGCGCGACGCGCTCACCCGCGCGCTCCGCGACGACCCGCACCTCGGCGCCTGGCTCGACGTCCCGGGGAAGGACAACGGCTTCGACATCGAGGGGCTGGCGGTGCACGGCGAGCGGCTGTGGCTCGGGCTGCGCAGCCCGGTGCTGCGGGGGACGGCGGTGATCCTCGCCCTCCACCCCGCCGACGACCCCGACGACGCGGCCGCGCTCCGCCTGCGCCGCTGCGGTCCCGGCGGGCGCCGCTACGAGAAGTTCTTCCTCGACCTCTACGGCCTCGGCGTGCGCGAGCTGTGCGCCGACGGCGACGACCTGCTCGTCCTCGCCGGCCCGTCGATGGTGCTCGACGGCCGCTGCACGGTGCTCCGCTGGCGCGGCGCCCGGCACGCGCGCGGCGACGCGTTCGTCACGCGCGACGCGCTGGAGCCGGTGGTCGAGCTGCCGTACGGCCACGGCGACGAGGAGCGCGTGGACCACCCCGAAGGGCTGGCGCTGCTGGTCGAGGACCGGGGGGGGCCGGCGCTGCTGGTGGTGCACGACTCGCCGGCGGCGGGGCGGGCGCGAGGGTCGACGGTGGTGGCGGACCTGTATCCAGTGCGCTCGTCCACGGCGTAGAGCGGGGTACGGCGAAGATCAGGATACGGCGCAGGGCGGGGTGAACCGAACCAAGGGGTGAACCGCACACCGGGGTACCGCGGACCTACGAGCTCGCAGCCGGTAGGGCCGCCCTACCCCGCTCTGCGCCGTACCCCTTGGTTCGGTTCACCCCGCCCTGCGCCTCACCCGGAAGTTCGGGTCACCCCGCCCTACGCCGTTTCAGAAAGTCAGCCGGCCCCCCAGTCCATTCCCCACCACCCCGACTCGCACGGGAATCCGCACCGCCTCCCATCCCTCCCCGTTCGTCCCCGCCCCGATCGCCGCGCCGAGGAGGGCGCCCGCGCCCGTGCCGAGCAGCGCGCCCACGCCGAGGAGCACCGGCGCGAGGTAGCACTCGGACCGGCACCGGTCGTTGCGGTCGAGGCGCCAGGCGTGGAGGTAGGTGACCGCCGCCGCGCCGCCGAGGGGGACGGCGAGGACGAGTGCGCCGATCCCGGCGCCGCGGCGCGCGTTGTAGGCGCGGTCGACGCCGATCGAGCGGTCGAGCGTGGCGACCTCGGACCAGGCGAGCGACAGGCGCGTCGCGGCGGGGCCGTCGACGCGGAGGCGCAGCGAGTCGCGGCCCGCCGACTCGGCGACGGCGCGCACGCGGTGCAGGCCGCGCGCGGGGGCGGTGACGCGCACGACGGTGCCGCTGTCGACCGACGCGCGCGCGGCCGGCTGCGCGGCGACGGCGGCGGGGAGCAGGAGGAGGGCGAGGGCGCGCACGGGAGACGGCATCCCGGATCGAAACCGCCGCGTGCCCCGCCGTCCAGGGCGCCCTTGTCGCCGCGTCGTGCGGGGCCGACCTTGGGCGCGTGGACGTCACCGTCGCCCCCCCCGCTCCCGTCGTCGTCGCCGCCGCCGCGCCCGCGCCCGTCGAGGCGCCCGCCTGCGCCAACTGCGGCGCCCCCGCGGGCGACGCGTTCTGTCCGCGCTGCGGGCAGGAGCAGCACGACCTCCACCGGTCGGTGCGCAGCATCGTCGACGAGCTGCTCGACTCGCTCGCGGGGTGGGACGGGAAGATCCCGGCGACGCTGTGGCTGCTCGTCCGGCATCCGGGGCGGCTGACCGCGGAGTTCCTCGGCGGGCGGCGCGCGCGCTACCTGCGCCCGCTGCGGCTGTACCTCACGCTGAGCGTCGTGTACTTCGTCGGGCTCGCGATCGACCGGCGGGTGAACGCGCGCGAGCTGGACCTCCGCGTGCGCGAGCCCGTGGCGGCGAGCACCGACGCCCCGACGGACCCCGCCGCCGGCGCGCGCGCGGCCGCGCCGGCGGGCGCCGTCGAGCGCGCGTTCGAGGCGCGGATGCGGCGCTTCGCGGCGCTCCCCAAGGCGGAGCGCGACCGCGCGTTCTCGCAGGCGTTCTACGGCCAGCTGTCGAACATGGTGTTCGTGCTGGTGCCGGCCTTCGCGCTCCTGCTGCGGCTCGCCTACCGCCGCGCGCCGCTGTTCTACGCCGAGCACCTCGTGCACGCGCTGCACCTGCACCTGTGTCGGGCTTTACAGCGCTTCGATATTCAACACCAAGTCGTTGTCGGTGCGACACTTCGCACGGTACGTCCTAGGAGTTGTGGTCGCTGCGTGACCGCCCCAACGCCCCCCGGGTCACCCGGGGGGCTTTGTCGTTTTCAGCCGGTTCTCTAGCTGCTCCGTGCGCTCGCGCACGTATGCGGCGAGCGAGTCATCGTAGCGGTCCCCGATCACCAGCAGTAGCTGCTGGATCACGAAGTCCTCGTCGGTCATCCCCTCGACGGCCCGCTCGTCCATGTGGTCTAGCGCCCGACGGACGAGGTCTTCGTGCATGATATTGTTCTCGTGCATCACCCCTCCGACTCAGTCATAGATCACACCTCGTCAAAGTCGTGTCCGGGCTGGCCCCCCTGGATCGGCTCCACCCACCGCTCCCGGTCCGCCGAGACGCTACTTGAGGTCTACATCATTGCCAACGGGACGGTCCAAGTGCCGACGAAGCGACTCGAGGATTAGGTCGTTGAGGGAGGTGCCGCTCACTTCGGCCCGCGCACGCAGTCTCTCGAACAACTCGTCTGGGACACGTAGGACGAATCGGTGGTGACGCCCCAGCTTCTCGGGGCGCCCACGCCGGGGCGCATTGCTCATGCCGCCGTCTGGTCGGCGGGTTGACTTCCGGAATAAATGATATCATTTATTCCTGTAAGGGCGCTAAACCTGGAATCGAGAGCGGAGTGCGATGTGCGGCGTATCCTACTGAGAACGTTCAAGGACCCGTTCGCCCCGCGTGGTTTTCTGTGTTCTAGTGTGCCGCTGCGGCCCGAAGATGCGTCGCGGGAATCCGCTCGGATCGACCGCCTGTGCGCTGCCCTTCGCATAAAGCGCGAAGACCAAGACCTTGAGTTCTACGTCCGGCCAGAGAACCTCTGGCTCGTGGTTCAGCTGGTGGACGGGCAGTTCAGAGTGGCAACCGAGACATTGACGCCGGGAAAGGCTGCTCCTCAAGCCTGTCTGCCACTCATACCCGTGAAGCCGCTTCCCGAGAAAGAAGCGCGCGCCTTGCTCAACCGCTACTGGAACTGCGCGCGTATGCCTGACCCGGAAAGTCCCGGTCACTGGATCGTCGCCGCGCCGGTGAGCGCGCGCGGTTCTCGAGCAAGTGAGCGGCGACAGCGGCGGAGAACAGACGAAGGGCTACACGATGCCGTGTAGCCCTTCGCCGCTCAGGCGACCTTACTCGGGAACGAGGAAGGCAAACGTCTTACCCGGGGGGGCAAGGACGCGCTTCTTGGTGGCCGCGTGGACATACGAGCGGCAGAAAATCCACTTGTAGCCCTCCGGCGCCGGTTGCACAGCCATGGCTGAGTCTCCGAGAATGGGCGAATCCCCTTGTTGCCGGCGCCACATATCCGTACGATACCCATGCACTTAGCACGCACGGCGGGCATGTCCCGGCCTCCCTTTGGGTGGTTACGCGTGTCCCCGTGGGAGTTGAACGCCCAATGTCAGCGGCAACTGACATTGGGCGTTTTTACTCGTCCTCAAGTGACAACATGAACTGCGCCCACTTGGCCACCCGGCGCAGATCGCCCGGAGCAACGGGCAGAGGGATGTCGATGGTAGCCAGGCGGCCCTGGCTGTCGAGCGGAATCGTATACCGCTGCGTGCCAGCCCCGACCGGACTCACCGGAGGCGGGCCATCGACGGTGCTCGGCGCAACGGCGACGGGTGCATTCGCGAGCGGCGCCTGACTCGCGGTACTGGACGCGGACACAGCGACAAGCGCGGTGCTCTCCGCAGGCTCCGGCTCAGTGTGAAGGATGCCGTGACGCAGCAGACCCGCGAACTCGACTGACTCCCGAAAGATTCGGGCGACGTCCTCGCTCGTGTTCGCATGGACTCCGAACTCTCTCACGAGAATGTTCGGCAGAAGCGAAGGCAGTCCATGCCCTCCGAAACGGCCGAAGAGCCGCTGATAGAGCGTAGGCTCCATCGCTGCCTGAGCAAGCCCGTCGCGACTCTCAACGTCGTCACGCGGCATAAGCAGACGCCGACCAAGATCGGAGATTTGCAGCGCAGCAGCGCCGCTGCGCTCCATCAATCCGAAGTGCGTCAATGCGCCGATCGCGCGATTTGAGCGCCCATTGAGCGACGTGAAGCCCATCGCCTTCGCCACGGTGTCCCTACTGGCGCGTCCGTAGCCCACCCCTGTCCGAACTTGGCGAAGTAACTCGAGTGCTTCCGGCAGTGAAAATCCCGGGGAGCGTACACCACGCTCCTCCTTCGAGCCGGTCTCCATCTCGTAGGTCTCCATGGGCGCGCTCACGTGTGGGTGCGCGATGAGGGTAATCACCCGTCCACCACGCGTCAAGCGCCCGAAATCGCATTACCGGCCCACGGAACGCACCTTGATGCCGGCCGGGGACCAAACAACGGTTCTACGGAGCAAGCACGATGCACGAGCAAACCCCTCACCAGGATTCCTCGAGCCATCCAAGCCGGAACGTCCACTCAAGAATTGACCGGAGACCGACTTACTAGTCCACAGTATTCCCCGAACGTCCCTGAGCAGTATACAACTCCTTTCACTACAACCGCTTGGACAAATGAATTCGCGAGGCCCCGGAGCAATACAAAAGCAATCTTATGTCGCCGGAGACCTTCTGATCCGTGGCGTCGACTCCTGTTGAACGAGCGCAGTCAGTTTCCGACTGGCACGGCCACATCTCCCACGAAGCGCATTCCAAGTGCCAGATCGCCGGCAGGACTCGGCCGAGTCACCTAGGCCACTTCTTTTCTCCATCGCTAATACTCGCTCCAGTGGCAGGTGAACCTGTCAATACGACTGCCCACTGGCCGGTAAAGTCTCATCTAGACCTGGACAAGCTTTCGGAGCGCTGGACAAGTAAGGTACACCCGTGCCAAACAAACCGGACAGATGCCGAAGATCGCTGACCGATAGAGTTGCGTCGGACCCACTTAAGGGTCCGCTCTCTCAGCGACTACCGCTGCAAGGCGTCCGGCCTGACTGTCTCGGACAGGGCCAGTCGCGACGTCGCGAAAATGGCTGAGGTCCGACGGGAGCCGCCCGTCGCGTACCGCAGCAGAGATGATCGCGCCCGCGCATCCGCCAGGGGGTGCGCGCTTCTACGCGAAGTACAAGACGCGACTGCGCGCACGCACACGCGTTCGCGATGCTCGTGATGCTCGTCGTCCACTTCACGCCAGGGGCGTGGGCGCTGCTCCCGTTCGCCGCGATCCCGGCGTACGCCTGGCGCTCGCTGCGCGTCGTGTACGGCGGCGCGCCCGCGCGCACCGCGCTGAAGCTCGCGCTCCTGCTCGGCGCCTACGGGGTCGCGCTGGTGACCGCGCTGTCGGTGCTCGGGCTCGGCATCGTCTGGTTCGTGCTGACCTGACGCCGCGCGGCGCGGTCAGGGGACGACGAGCAGCCCGACGCGCGAGCCGAAGTCGTCGTCGGCCCCGGCGAGGTTGGCCGGGACGCGCCACGCGCCGCCGTCGGCGCGCACCGTCAGCCGCCGCGTGCCGCGCGGGAGCGGCGCGGCGAGCACCCACGCGTCGCCGTCGCGCACGAGGCCGATCGGGCGCCAGTCGGTCCAGTCGCCGCGCACCTCGACCGATCCCGCGCCCGGCGCGCGCACGCGCAGCCGACGCACCGCGCCCGCGCCGTCCACCGCCTCGGCCTGCGGGGCCTCGCGCGTCGCCG
>NZ_JARGEK010000195.1 GCF_029211165.1 Roseisolibacter sp. H3M3-2 | reverse complement strand
GCGCGAGCGCCGCGCGGGGCGCCGCGACGCGCAGCAGCAGCACGGTGCACGCGCCGACCACGCCCAGCGCCAGCGCGCGCGCGTGCGCCGGCTCGTCGCGGCTGCGGCGCGAGAAGCCGAGCGTCACCGCGGTGGACGACACGAGCCCGCCGAGCAGCCCCGCGACGCCGAAGCCGCGCGACGGGCCGATGGCGCGGCGCGCCACGTACCCCGCCGAGTCGATGGCGAGGAAGATCAGCACCACGCCCCACAGCGCGCGCGGGCGGACCGCGCCGCCGGGGCCGAACGGCCCCTCGGGGAGGAGCGGCAGCACGACCAGCGCCAGCACCGCGAACTGCAGCCCGGCGCGCAGGTCGCGCTCGCCGAGGTGGCGCACGAGCCAGTGCAGCCGCGCCTTCTCGCCCAGCGCCAGCGCCACCAGCGCCGCGCCGCCGCCGGCGGCGCCCATCCGCCCCGCCCCGGCGAGCGCCCCCAGCCCGAGCACGACGAGCGACGCGACCTCGGTGGTCAGCCCCGCGTCGCGCGGCGCGTCCTGGTCGCGCTGCTGCGCGACGTACGCCGCCGCGGCCAGCGCGGCGCCGCCGAGCAGCAGCGCGCCCGCAGCGAGCGTCGCCCCGGCCGCCAGCGCCACCCCCGCGAGGCCGCCGAGCAGCCCGTAGAGCGCGAAGGTGCGCATCCCCGCCACGCTCGCCGCGCCGTCGCGCCCGTGCGACCACTCGCGCTCGATCCCGACGGCGAGCCCCGCCAGCGCGGCGACCGCCAGGCGGGCGGCGAGGGCGGCGTCGGGGAGGGCGTCGAGCACGCCGGATACGGTAGCGCCCGGATGCCCGCAGCGTCCATCGGGCGACGCCCGGCCGGGCGTGGTGCGATCGCCGGCGCCGGTGTAGCGTGGGGGCCTATGACCACCGCCGCCGTCCGCACCGCCGCCTTCACGGCCGGGCTCGAGCAGCACCGCCCGGCGCTCACCGGCCACTGCTACCGCATGCTCGGCTCCGTCGTCGAGGCCGAGGACGCGGTGCAGGAGGCGATGCTCCGCGCGTGGAAGGCGCTCGACCGCTTCCAGGAGCAGTCGTCGCTGAAGACGTGGCTGTACCGCATCGCGACCAACGTGTGCCTCGACGCGCTGGCGGCGTCGGGGCGCCGCCGCCTGCGCCCGCTCGAGACCACCGAGGCGCCCGAGACGGTGCGCGAGGGGATGGCGCTGCCGCAGCGCCCGCGCGAGGAGTGGGTGGAGCCGATCCCCGACGCGATGGCGCTCCCCGCGCCCGAGGAGGCGGGGCCCGAGGAGCGCGCGATCCTCAAGGAGAGCATCCGCCTCGCCTTCGTGGCCGCGCTGCAGTACCTGCCGCCTCGCCAGCGCGCCGCGCTGCTGCTGACGCAGGTGCTCAACTTCTCGGCGGCCGAGGCGGCGGAGACGCTGGAGATGACGGTGCCGTCGCTCAACAGCGCGCTGCAGCGCGCGCGGGCGACGCTGGCTGCGCGCAACCCGGCGGTGGTGCCGCGCGAGCTGTCGGCGGAGCAGGAGGCGCTGGTGGCGCGCTACGTGGCCGCCTTCGAGCGGTACGACGTGCCGGCGCTGACGGCGCTGATGCACGAGGAGGCGACGCTCTCGATGCCGCCGTTCGACCTGTGGCTGCGCGGGCACGCGGACATCGAGCGGTGGATGCTCACCTACGGCATCGGCTGCGACGGCTCGAAGCTGGTCCCGGTGGCGGCGTGCGGCGGGACGCCGGCGTTCGCGCACTACCGCGACGGCGGGGCGACGCCGTGGGCGATCGTCCTGCTGGAGGTGGAGGGGGGCCGGATCACGAGCCAGACGTCGTACCTCGACGTCGAGACGCTCTTCCCGCGCTTCGGGATGCCGATGCGGCTGGACCGATGATTCCGGGGGGGTGAGGCCGTCCAAGGGGTGAACCGCAACCGGAGACGCCCCCGATGACCGCCCTCCCGATCGACTCCCTCGCCCCCGCGGCGGCCCTCCCCGGCCGCCGCGCGCGCCTCGCCGGCCGCGTGCTCACCGGCCTCGCGGTCGCGTTCCTCGTCTTCGACACGGGGATCAAGCTCGTCGCCGCCCCCGAGGCGGTGGCCGGCACGACGCAGCTCGGCTGGCAGGCGCACCACCTGCCGATCCTGGCGGCGATCGAGGCCGTGTGCCTCGTGCTGTACCTGATCCCGCGCACCGCGCCCCTCGGCGCGCTGCTGTGGACCGGGTACTTCGGCGGCGCGATCGCGACGCACCTGCGGATCGACAACCCGCTGGCGACGCACACGCTCTTCCCGATCTACGTGGCCGCGCTCGTGTGGGGCGGCCTGTACCTCCGTGATCCGCGCGTGCGAGCGGTCCTCGGTCGCGCGCCCTGAACGGCCTGCGCAGCCGCGCAGCCGCGCAGCCGCGCAGCCGCGTCGAACTCCCCCCCACGAGGAACCCCGCCCCATGTCCACCGCCCAAGCCCCCGCGCCGACCATCACGAACGCCGGCATGGTCGCCAAGACGCCGCGCAAGCTGTTCGTCAACATCCCGGTGGCCGACCTGCAGCGCGCCATCACCTTCTTCGAGGCGCTCGGCTTCGCCTTCAACCCGCACTTCACCGACCACACCGCGACCTGCATGCTGGTGGGGGAGGACGCCTACGTGATGCTGCTGACGGCGGAGAAGTTCGCCGGCTTCACGCGGCGCCCGACGGCCGACGCGAAGGCGCAGACGGGGGCGCTGTACGCGCTGAGCGCCGACAGCCGCGAGGCGGTGGACGCGATGGTGCACGCCGCGATCGCGGCCGGCGGGTCGCACGCGCTGGAGCCGATGGACCACGGGTTCATGTACGGGTGGAGCTTCTACGACCTGGACGGGCATCACTGGGAGGTGTTCTGGATGGACCCGGCGGCGGTGCCGCAGGGCTGAGCGGGCGGCTGCGGATCAGCTTGCGAGGCCGACAGGTGCTACGCATTTTCGCGCACACCTTTCGGCTTCGGAGGCTCTCGTGCACACCCGCTCCACCCGGTCGGCAGCAGTCCTCCTCGGCGCCCTCGCCCTGGGCGCCACGTCGGTGCAGGCGCAGTCGGGCTCGGCGACGGTCGACACCCGGACCAGCCTGTATCTCGCCGGCGGCAACGCGTACACGGCCACGCCGCCCGGCGGCCCGACCGGCGGCGGGATCGCCCCGACGGCCATCGCCCTCGACGCCGGGGCCGGCCGCGTGCTCCGCGTCGACGCGTCGGGGACCAGCTTCTTCTGCGACGGCAACACCTGCGGGACCGCCTCGCCCGACGGCCCGTCGATCGGCGCGACCGACCTGAACTCGTCGGGGAGCATCGCCGGGCTCACGGCGCCGACGTCGGGGTTCCTCGCCGCCGTCTTCCTCGGCCCGTCGCTCCCGGGGAGCGCGCCGGCGCGCCTGAGCTTCGCCGGCACCGACTTCGCGTCGGCGGCGCCGCAGCTCGGCCAGATCTTCTTCGTCGGCAACGGCTTCACGTCGGGCGGCGTGCAGCAGCAGTTCCTCGTCCCCGACGCGGCGACGCGCCTCTACTTCGGCATCGCCGACGGCGGCTCGTTCTTCGGCGATCCCGGGTTCTACAACGACAACGTCGGCACGTTCACGGCGCGCTACGACGTCGCCGCCGGGTCGGTGGTGCCGGAGCCGTCGACGTACGTGCTGCTCGGCAGCGGGCTCGTGGCGCTGGCGGGCGTGGCGCGGCGGCGGCGCCCTACGGCGTGACGCGCGCCAGCACCACCGGGTCGCCCCCCGCGTAGCGCTGCGTCGCGAGGGTGACGCGCGTCGGCTCGACCGTGCCCTCGTCGTTGGCGAGGCACGATGCGTTCGGCGGGCAGGGGGTGAACGAGCCGACGACGAGCCGCGCCCCGTCGCGGCGGTACGCGGTGGGCGCCGCGACGCGGTACACCGTGTCGATCCCGAGCGCGCGGTGCACGCGGCGGACGGCGTAGGCGCGCCGCCCGCCGCCGCGCCCGTCGAGCTCCAGCGTGTCGGCGAGCAGCACGCCGAACTCCTGCGCCGAGCTGTCGGTGACGGCGGGGAGGGGGCGGCCGCGCAGCGACGTCGCGACGTAGCGCCCGGCCTCCGTCGCGGGGGCGGGCGCCGTGCCGTCGTCGCAGGCGACGAGTAGCGCGGCGAGTGCGAAGCGTGAGACGTGTCGCATGGGAAGCGGGTCGGGAGCGGTGGACGACCGTTCTACCCCGCCCCGCGCCCGCTCGTCACGCGCGCGGCTAGCGCCAGTCAGTGAGCGTCCCCACCACGAGGATGAACGCCGCCACCGCGCCCACCATCACGGCGATCACCAGCAGCTTGCGCATGGGACGCGTCCGCCGCGCGCGCGACGCCGCGTAGTGCGCCGCCACGCGCCCGGCGTCCGCCTCGGCGCCGGCGCCGATCGGCAGCCGGTACGTCCACCAGTCCATCCGCTTCCCCAGCTGGACCAGCTGCCGGAACTCGAGCACCGCGCCGGCCACGCGCGCCTCGGCGTCGCGCCGCATCGGCTCGAACTCCTCCTCCAGTCGGATCGCGTCCTCCGACACGGTGACCCGGTAGCCCAGGGCTGGCGGCGCGTCGGGGAGCGCCAGCATGTTCGCCCGCGCGCCCGGCTGCGCGGCGAGCTGGCGGGCGTGCGCGACGAACAGCGCCCACCGCGCGGGGTCGACGGTCCACTGCGCGAGCACTCCCTCGCCGCGGCGCATGCGGTCGAGCGCGCGCGCCGGCCCGTGCGCCATCACCGCGAGCGTCGTGCAGATCACGCCGACGTTCAGCCCGATGGCGAACACCGCGATCACCCACCCGCGTGCCGGCCCGTCGCGCGGATCGAGCACGTAGGCGGCGCCGATCGCCGCCCACCCGACGGCGGCCGCCGCCGCCCACCGGGCGCGCGTGCGGTGCGGGTCGCGCATCGCGCTACGACGCGCGCGCCGCCGCGGCCAGCGCGTCGACGAAGCGGTCCAGCTCCGCCGGCGTCGTGTAGACGTTGGGGCTCACGCGCAGCCCGCGGATCCCCGGCGCCCGCGCGTTGTCCACCATCGCCTGCACGAGGATGCGGTCGCGCCGCCGCAGCCGCTGCTGCAGCGCCTTCGCGTCCGTCCCCGGGATCTCGACCGTCGTCAGCCCGAGGCTCTGCGCCGGCTCGGCGTAGTAGCGCGCCTGCGGGAGCGCGCGCGCGGCCCGGGCGCGCCACCGGTCGGCCAGGTACCGCAGCCGCGCCGCCTTGCGCGCGGGGCCGAGCGTGCGGTGCAGCGCCAGCGCCGGGAGCGCGGCGAGGTTGACGTACTCCGGCGCGGTGCCGATCCACTCGAAGCGCGCCATCCCCTTCGTGCCCGGCGCGGGCGGGAGGAGCGGCCACACGCGCTCGACGTGCGCGGGGCGCATCCACAGCACGCCGAGGCCGACGGGGAGGCCGAGCCACTTGTGCGCGCTGGCGCCGTAGAAGTCGCAGTCGAGCGACCGCACCGGGTCCTCGAGCACGCCCAGCGACTGCGCGCCGTCGACCGCCACCAGCGCCCCCGCACGCCGCGCCGCAGCGGCGATGCGCGCGGCCGGGAGCAGCTGCCCGGTGAGGTTGCTCGGGTGCGTCAGCAGGACGAGCTTCGTGCGCGGGCCGATCGCCGCCTCGTAGCGCTCCGCCAGCGCGTCGAGCGACGGCGCGGGGACGGGGAGCTCCACCATGCGCAGCACGATCCCGTCGCGGTCGCGCCGCTGCTCCAGCGCGTCGAGCATGGCGTAGTAGTCGTGCGTCGCGCACACGACCTCGTCGCCGCGCTGCAGCGGGAGGCCGAGCAGCACCGTGTCGAGCGCCTCGGTGGCGTTGCGCACCAGCGCGATCTCCGCGGGCGGGACGCCCATCGCGGCCGCCAGCTCGCCGCGCACCCGCACGTTCGACACCCCCTCCCACATCCCCGGCAGGTGCTCGGCGGGGAGCCCCTCGAGCACGCGCGCCTGCCGCGCCAGCTCGTCGAGCGCGGCGCGGGGCGTCGGGTTGGTCCACCCGTGGTCGAGGTTGAGCACCTGCGGGTCGAGCGCGTAGCCGGCGCGCACGCGCGCCCAGAACGCCTCGTCCTCGGCGAGGCGCGCCGGCGCGGCGGCCGGGCCGAGGCGCGCCAGCTCGTCGCCGACGACGTCCGCCGCGCCGGCGAGCAGCGCGGCGGGGGAGAGCGCGAGCGCACCCGCGGCGGTCGCGGCGCGGCGGAGGAAGGCGCGGCGGTCGGTCATGGCGTGGCGCCCCGGGCGCGGGCGTGGTCGCGGGCGACCTGCTCCGGCGTCAGCCGGAGGAAGCGCGCCGCGTTGTCGTAGAGGATCGCGCGCTTCTGGCGCGCGGTGAGGAACGGCGCCTGCTCGATCGTCTCCAGCGCGACCTCGATGGCCCGCGGCCAGATCATCTGGTCCGAGCCCCAGAGGATGCGCTCCTCGAAGCCGGCGTCGACCAGCCGCTTCAGCTGCGCGTAGAAGTGCGCGCGCGGGAACCCCCAGTTGTTCTGCGCGACGTCGACGTAGACCTGGGGGTGCGAGTAGAGCAGCGCGATCGTCTCGTCGACCAGCGGGGAGCCGAAGTGCATGACGTAGACGCGCAGCCGCGGGTGGCGGATGAGGACCTCCTCGAGCTGCAGCGCGTCGGTGAGCCGCGCGCGGTACGGCGAGTTCCCCAGCACGTACGCGCCCCCCGCGGGCCCCTCGCCGAGGTGGATCGCGACCGGCACGTCGAGCTCCTCGGCGAGCGCGAAGTACGGCTCGTAGGCGGGGTCGTCGACGCGCCGCCCGTCGTACTGGGGCCCGACCTCGCCGAACGCCGCGATGCGCCCCTCGGCGTGCAGCCGGCGCAGCTCGTCGACGGTCCGCCTGCCGGACAGGTCGAAGTCCGACGCGGGCAGGATGCGGTCGGGGGCCGCGGCGCGCCACGCCGCCACGAGGGCGGGCGTCCCCGTCGTCACCGCGCGCACGACGTTCAGGCGGCGCAGCTCGGCGAGCGACTCCGCCAGGAGCGCCGAGTCGGTGCGCGCCGAGGGCACGGGCGTCGCGCACCGCACGACCTCGCGGGCGAAGGTGATCGGCTCGCGGGGGTCGACGGCCGGGAAGACGATGGGCTCCCGGTTCATGCACACCGGCATCCCGCCGCCGTAGTCGGCGAGCGCGTGCGCGTGCAGGTGCATGTCGATGACGGGGAGGCGCCGCTGTGCGGCGGCGGCGGCGGGAAGCGCGAGCAGGGCGAGCGCGGCGGCGCGGCGGGCGACGCGCCTCACGGCTTTGGCGCCGCCCGCTGGAGGAAGCGCAGCGCGACGTCGGCGAACGGCGTCGTCGGGCCGTAGATCGGGACGTGGTCGCCGTTCGGCACGACCCACAGCTGCGCCTTCGGGATGCCGCGGTACAGCCCCAGCGCGAGCTCCACGGGGAAGAACTCGTCGCGGTCGCCGTGCACGACCAGCGTCGGCGCCGTGATCCGCGCCAGGTCGGCGTCGGAGAAGTTCGGGTCGTCGGTGGAGCGGCCGAGCACCTGGAACTGGGCGAGGAGGTCGTCCACCTGCGCGGGGCCGCGGCTCGCGCACTTCCGGAACTCCGCCATCACCGGCGCCGGGATGACGCCGCCGACGTCGCGGATGGCCGCGCGCGTCTGGTCGACGAAGCGCGTGGTCGCGCCCACGAGCACGAGCGACCGCAGGCGGGCCGGCTGCGCGGTCGCCACGTGCAGGAGCGTCATCGCGCCGGCGCTGATCCCCATCGCGTGCACGCGTGGGAGCCGCAGCGAGTCGAGCAGCGCCGTCACGTCGGCCGCCGACTGCCGCAGGGTGAACGCGCCCGACGGGTTGGTCGAGCGCCCGTGCCCGCGCAGCTCGACGAGGATCACGCGGTGGCGCTCCGCCAGCTTCGCGACGAACGGGTCCCACGAGGACGCGCAGTCGAGGAAGCCGTGCAGCAGGACGAGCGGCTCGCCGCTCCCCTGCTCGCGGTACCACAGCTCGGCGCCGGGGACGCGCACGGTGCGGCCGGCAGGCGGTGGCGCCGGCGGTGGCGCCGGCTGCTGCGCGGCGATCGGGGAGGCGCCCAGCGCGAGCGCGAGCGCGGCGCGTCGGAGGAACACGATCAGCGGTCGGACGGGCACGGGACGCTCACTCCTCCAGCCGGATGTCGAGCCCCGCGGCCGCCGCCGGCGCGACGGCGACGCGGCCGCGCGCCGCGGCGGCGAGCCACCCGCGCCCGCGCAGGAACGCGCGCGCCGGCGACAGCGCGCGGACCCGCAGCACGAGGCGGACGATCGACCGCTCGCGCGCGGGGGCCACGCGCACGGCGGGCCCGGCGCCGAAGTGGAACGCGCCGTCGCGCTCCTGCGACGGGTCGTCGAGCAGCCGCCGCCACTCGGCGCGCGCCGCCGCGGTGTCGGGCGCGCCCACGACGATCTCGCGCAGCGCCACCACGCCCAGCGGCCCGCCCCGCGACGCCGCCAGCGCGTCGCTCGCCTTCTGCCGGTTGGCGGCGATCGTCGCGCGGTCGGCGTAGTCGCAGAAGAACACCGCGCGCGGGTCGGGGAGCATCCCCGTCAGTCCGGTGTTCACCCAGCCGAGCCGCCGTCCGCTGCTGCTCGTCGAGACGTTCGAGTCCGGCCGGTCGTGGCGCACGCCGCGCCGCGCCAGCTCGGCGACCAGCGCGTCGGTCCCGCCCCCCGGCTCGAGCGCGATCCCGCTGAGCTCCGTCGGCAGCCGCCCGCCGTCGTCGGGCTTCCACGTCGCCTGCTCGAACACGACGTTGCCGAGCGACACGCCGCCGCTGGCGAAGTCGCCGTACGACCGGAACGCCCACACCTCGGCGAGCCCCAGCGAGTCGCGGAAGAACCGGAACAGCCGCTCGGCGTCGGGCGCGGTGGCGTAGAAGTGCTCGACCTTCGCGACCAGCGGCGCGCGCTCGGCCGCCTCGGCGGCGGGCGGCGCCGGCGCG
>NZ_JARGEK010000194.1 GCF_029211165.1 Roseisolibacter sp. H3M3-2 | reverse complement strand
CGGCGCGCGTCGCCACCGGCACCCCCGCCCCGCTGCGCGACGCCGCGCGGCGCCGCACGCCGGGCGCGGCGCCGCGGCGCGCCACCCCGTGGTTCGACGTCGACGTCACCGCGCAGCCGCTGTCGCTGGTGACGGTCGGGCGGTTCGCGCCGGCGGCGGGGCTGCGCGGCAGCGCGTCGGGGCCGATCCGCCTCACCGGCTCGACCGACGACCTGCGCGTCGCCTCGACGCTGCGCCTCTCGGACGGCGGATCGTTCTCGGCGCGCGGGCAGCTGCGCGACCTCACGGGGACGCTCGGCTACGACCTGCGGCTGGAGACGCTGCTGTTCAACGTCAACGCGCTGGCCGAGAAGGCGCCGCGCACCTCGCTGAGCGGGCGGTTCGTGGCGAGCGGGCGCGGGACCGACCCGGCGACGCTGACCGCGAACCTCGCGGCCGACGTCACGACGTCGACGATCGACACGCTGGCGGTGGACGCGTCGACGATCCGCGTGCGGGCGGCGCAGGGCGTGGTCAACGTCGACACCTTCACCGTGCGCGCCCCCGGGGCCAACGCGCAGGTGGTGGGGAGCTTCGGGCTGGTGGGCGCGCGGCGCGGCGAGCTGCAGTACCGCCTCGAGGTCGACTCCCTGGCGGCGCTCGCGCGCTACCTGCCGCGCGACACCGGCGCGGTGGCGCCGCACGCCGCGCTGGCCGCCGCGCGGCTGGCCGAGGCGCGCACCGACTCGGCGCTCCAGTCGCGGCGCCTCACCGTGGCCGCGGCGGCCGCCGACGCGCTGGCGCTCGCGGTGGCGCGGGTGGTGGTCGACACGCCGACGACGATCCGCCGCGACTCGCTGGCCGGCTACGTGGTCGCCGAGGGGCGGGTCGCCGGCTCGATCGCGAACTTCGACCTGCGCGGCCGCGCGGCGGCGCAGGGGCTGGTGGCGCTCGGCAACCAGGTCGGGCGCGCGCGCGTCGCCTACACCTGGCTCGGCGCGATGACGCCGGGGAGCGCGCTGGCCGTGGCGTCGGTCGCCGACTCGGTGCGCGCCGCCGGCTTCTCGCTCGACAGCGTCGACGCGCGCGCGACCTGGCGCCCCGACGGGCCGGGGGCGAGCAGCGGCACGGCGGTGGTCGCGGTGTTCCAGGACGTCGGGCGCTCGTACGACCTGCGCAGCGACTACGCGATCCTCCCCGACCGCAACGAGGCCAAGTTCTCGCAGCTGCGGCTGCGCTTCGACTCGACGCTGTGGGCGTCGACGCGGCCGGGCGCGGTGCGGTGGGGGCAGCCGGGGATCGAGGTCGAGACGGTGGAGCTGAGCAACGGCGCCGGCGGGCTGATCTCGGTCGACGGGCGGCTGCCGAGCACCGGCCCGGCGGACCTGCGCGTCGCCGTGCGCGAGTTCGAGGTCGGCGACGCGCTCGGGCTGCTGCAGAGCGACGTCCCGCTCACCGGCCGCGTGTCGCTCGACGCGACCGTGCAGGGGACGGGGGCGGCGCCGCTGATCCGCGGGACGGCGATGCTGGCCGGCGCGCGCTACGGCGGCACCGAGGTCCCCGACGTCGAGTCGCGCGTCGACTACGCCGACCGCCGGCTGGCCGGCGAGGCGCGCGTGACGCGCGGCACCCGGCCGGTGCTGACGGCCAACGCGTCGCTCCCGATCGACCTCGCGCTCTCAGGCGTCGAGGGGCCGCGGATGGCGGACGACGCGCCGCTGACGGTCGACGCGGTGCTCGACTCGCTGCCGCTCGACCTGGCGTCGCGCTTCACCGACGCGGTGGCCGACGTGCGCGGGACGGCGTCGGGGACGCTGCAGGTGCGCGGCCCGCTGCGCGACCCGAACCCGACGGGCGAGCTGCGGCTGGCCGACGCGGGCTTCCGCCTGACCGCGACCGGGATGCGGCTGCGCGACGCCGGCGGCGTCGTGCGGCTGCAGGGCGACACGGTGGTCGTGGACTCCCTGGGCGGCTACACGCTCGCCAACCGCCGCGGGCGCGTGGGTGTGCGCGGCGGGATCGGCATCGCGACCCCCGCCGAGCCGTCGTTCGACCTGCGGCTGACGGCCGACCGCGCGCGGATGCTCGACAACGAGCAGGGGCGCGTGGACGCCAACGCGCAGGTGTCGGTGTACGGCCCGTACGACCAGGTGTTCGTCAGCGGCGGCGCGCGCGTGCTGGGCGGCGTGATCTACGTCCCCGAGTCGGACAACAAGCAGGTGCTGAGCGCGGGCGACCCGGCGGTGTTCGCGGTGGTCGACACGACCCGGCTGCGCGAGACCGACGTCATCCCGACGCAGAACCCGCTGCTCGACAACCTGCGCGTCGACCTGTACGTGGGCGTGGACCGCGACACGTGGGTGCGCTCGCGCGAGGCGAACGTCGAGGTGTTCAGCGACGGCGACCTGCGGCTCCGCGTCGACCGCGCCAAGCAGGCGCTGGTCCTCGACGGCATCGTCGGCACGGAGCGCGGCCAGTACACCTTCCTGTCCAAGCGCTTCCAGGTGAAGCGCGGGTCGGCGACGTTCGTCGGCACGCAGGAGCTCGACCCGAACCTGCAGGTCACCGCCGAGTACGAGGTGCGGCAGGCGGCGCGCGAGCCGCTGGTGATCCGCATCCAGATCGGCGGCACGCTCTCGGCGCCGCGCATCGCGCTGGAGAGCGACGCGCAGCCGCCGATCGCGCAGACGGACCTGCTCAGCTACCTCGCGTTCGGGAGCGGCTCGGGCTCGCTGCTGCAGTTCGGCGGGTCGAGCGTCGCCGGCGGCTCGGCGGGCGGGAACCCGATCGGCACGGCCGGGCGCCTCGCCACGCAGCAGCTGAGCGGCGTCGCCCTCGGCGTGCTCGCCGACGCCAGCGAGGCGCGCCTCGGCCGCTCGCTCGGCGCCGACGTCCTGAACATCACGCCGGTCCCCGACCTGCCGCCGGAGCTCTTCCGCGCCGACGTGTCGGGGCTGGAGGCGATCCTGAAGGGGACGCAGATCGAGTTCGGCAAGTACTTCAACCGCTCGACCTTCGTCGGCCTGCAGGCGACGCCGGTGTTCTTCCAGGGCGACCCGCCGATCCCGGGCTTCCGCATCGAGTACCGCTTCTCGCGCCTCCCCGGCTACAGCATCGAGAGCAGCTGGCAGCCGCGCTTCTTCCTGCCGGAGCCGAGCCTGGCGCCGCAGAACATCGATCCGAAGAACGCACTCGGCGTCTTCCTCGTCCGCCGCTGGCGCTTCTGAAGCGGGAGTCGTGACCGCGGGAGTCACGAGAGCGGGAGTCGTAAGAGCGCACTGCGCCGTTACGACTCCCGCTCTTTCGACTCCCGTAGTGACGACTCCCGCCGTTCAGGCCTTCGCGTACAGGTCGTAGAGCCGCGCGATGACCTTCGCCCCCCGATGGAAGTTGTCGAGCGACATCCATTCGTTGGGCGCATGCGCGTTCTCCCCGGGGAGGCCGAAGCCGACGAGGAGGACGGTGGCGCCGAGGACGCGCTGGAAGTCGCCGACGACGGGGATCGAGCCGCCCTCGCCCGTGACGACCGGCTCGCGGCCGAACACCTCGGCGAGCGCCTGCTTGGCGGCGTCGAACAGCGGGCCGCCGAGGTCCGCGCGCCAGGGGCGGCCGCCGTGCAGGTGGGTGACGGTCACCGTGACGCCCGGCGGCGCGACGCGCGCGACGTGCGCCGCCATGAGGCGCTCGATCTCCAGCGGGTCCTGGTCGGGGACGAGGCGGCAGCTGACCTTGGCCATCGCCTTGGCGGGGAGCACCGTCTTGGCGCCCTCGCCGGTGTAGCCGCTCAGCAGCCCGTTCACCTCGCACGTCGGGCGCGTCCACAGCCGCTCCAGCACCGTGTACCCCGGCTCGCCGCCGAGCGCGGGGGAGCCCGCCTCGGCGCGGAAGTGCTCGTCGTCGAAGGGGAGGGCGCGCATCTGGGCGCGCACCGCGTCGGGGAACGGGCGCACCGCGTCGTAGAAGCCGGGGATCGCGACCGTGCCGTCGGCGTCGTGCATCGTCGCGAGGATGCGCGCGAGCGCCATCGCCGGGTTGGGGACCGCGCCGCCGTAGCTCCCCGAGTGCAGGTCGCCGGCCGGCCCCTGCACGTCGATCTGGAAGTAGGCCATCCCGCGCAGCGACGAGAGGATCGACGGGATGCCGGGGGCGAACATCGCCGAGTCGGAGATGACGACCGCGTCGCACGCCAGGCGCGCCTTCTCGGCCTCGACGAACGCCTCGAGGTTGACGCTCCCGACCTCCTCCTCCCCCTCGGCGAGGACGATCACGTTCACCGGCAGCGCGCCGCGCGTGCGGAGGTGGGCCTCGAGCGCCTTCACGTGCAGGAAGAGCTGCCCCTTGTCGTCGACCGAGCCGCGCGCGTAGACGTTGCCGTCGCGCACCGTCGGCTCGAACGCCGGCGAGTCCCAGAGCTCCAGCGGCTCGGCGGGCTGCACGTCGTAGTGGCCGTAGACGAGCAGCGTGGGGGCGCCGGGGGCGCCGCGCCACTCGCCGAGGACGATCGGGTGCCCGGGCGTCTCGTGGAGGGCGGCGTCGAGGCCGATGGCGGCGAGGGCGTCGCGCAGCCACCCGGCGGCGCGGCGGGTGTCGCCGTCGTGCTCGGAGCGGGCGCTGACGCTGGGGATGCGGAGGAAGTCGAACAGCTCGTCGCGGGCCCGCTCGGCGTGGGCGTCGAGGAAGGCGGCGGGATCCTGGGTCGGCTGGGCCATGGCGGCGGTCGGGCGGGTCAGCGGTGGGCGAGCGCGAGGCCGGCGAGCACGGCCGCGCCGCCGAGGACGAGGGAGGCGGCGGCGTAGACGGCGGCGCGCGCCGGGGGGAGCGTCACCAGCTCGGCGGCGAACGCCGAGAACGTGGTGAAGCCGCCACACACGCCGACGCCGAGCCACAGCCGGGCCTCGGCGTCGGGGGCCGGCCACCGGGCGAGGACGGCGCCGAGGAGGAGCGAGCCGGCGACGTTGACCGCGAGCGTCCCCCAGGGGTATCCCCCGGGGACCCCGGCGAGCGCCCGTCCGACCAGGAACCGGGCGACCGAGCCGGCGGCGCCGCCGGCGGCGACGAGGAGGACGTGGCGCATGGCGGCCAAGCTAACCCCCCGTCGGGTGGCCCGCGTCGTGCTCCTGAGGCCGCCGGCGGGCGGTGCCGATACTCCCACGGAAGGCACGGCCGGAGCCGCGTGACCGGGACCCCACGGTGGCGCGGTCCCGCGTTGTGACGCTCCCCCCCGCGCACTATCCTGGACCCAGCGCCGCCTCCCCCGAAGGCCCGGGCGGGCGGCTTCCCACGCACATCGGAGCTGCATGCGGTACTTCGCCATTCGGGCCCTGGGCCTGGCGGTCGCGTCGGTCGCGGCCGCGGGCTGCTCGTTCATCACCGGGGTTCCCGACGTCGACCGGGTCCGGGTCACTCTCTCGCCGTCCACCATCGCGGCGACCTCGACCCCGGCGCAGATCACCGGCGAGGCGCTGCGGAAGGACGGGAGCGTCATCAACCACTCGCGGCGGGTGGTGACCTTCCGTTCGTCGAACCCCGCGGTCGCGACGGTCAGCGGCACCGGCAACGGCGTCGTCGCCGGCGTGACGGCCGGCTCGGCGTACATCATCGGCGAGAGCGGCGGCAAGAAGGACTCGGCGCTGGTCACCGTGACGCCGGCGCCGCCCGCCACCATCCAGATCGACCCGACCTTCCCGCGCGTGCGCGTGGGCGGGACGGCCAGCGTGGCCGTGCGGCCGATCGGCAACAACGGGCAGCCCCTCACCGGCTTCACCGTCGCCTGCCAGAGCAGCACGCCCACCATCCTCGGCGCCGCGGCGTCCGGCACCAACTGCGCGCTGAACGGGATCGCGACCGGCACCGCGGTGCTCCGCGTGACGGTCAACGGGGTCTTCGGGCAGGACTTCAACGTCATCGTCGAGAACGAGACGCCGGCGAGCGTCCGCGTCGGCATCCGCTCGCCCCTGCGCGTCGGCGAGACGCTGAACGTGCCGTTCGAGCTGCGCCGCGCCGATGGGAGCGTGATCCCGAGCGCGGGGCGCACCTGCAGCTACACCTCGTCGAACAACGCCGTGCTGGTGGTGAACGGCAGCGGCGTGCTCCAGACGCAGGCGGAAGGGTCGGCCACGGTCACCGTCAACTGCGACAACGTGACGGGGACGCAGACGGTCGAGGTGACCAAGATCCCGGTCGTCGAGGTGGTGCTGCCGCAGGCGCCCGTCTTCCGCGTCCAGGCGCAGAACGTCCTGCGCGCCGTCCCGCTCGACAGCCTGAACCGCGAGCTGGCGACCGCCGGCCGCCTGGTGCGCTTCACCGCGGCCGACCCGACGGTGCTGACCATCAACAGCACGACGGGGATCATCACGCCGCTCAAGTCGGGCACGACGGAGATCACCGTCCGCATCGACTCGGTCGAGCGGAAGACGACGGCCACGGTGACGCCGATCCCGGTCGGCGCGGTGCGCATCAACAACAAGACGATCGACGGCAACCCGGGGACGACGTTCCAGTACACGGCCCAGGTGCTGGACTCGCTCAACCGCGTGCTGACCGACCGCACGGTGCGCTGGACGAGCGGCAACTCGGCGATCGTGTCGATCAACCAGACGACCGGGCTCGCGACCGCGATCCAGCCGGGGTCGGTGCAGATCACCGCCATCGCCGAGCGCGTCCCGGGCCGCCCGGTGGACGGCGAGGTCGGCGACGCGGGGGTGTTCAACGTGTTCGCGGCGCCGGTCGCCCGGATCGTCGTGGCCCCGACGACGGTCTCGCTGCGCGCGGGCGCGGCGACGCTGGTGTCGCTGGTGGCGCAGGACGCCGCCGGCAACCAGCTCTTCGGCCGCACGGTCGCCGCGACGTCGGCCGACCCCGCCGTCGCCGTCGCCGACGGCAGCGGCCGGGTGCAGGCGATCGGCGTCGGCACGACGACGATCCGGTTCCAGGCGGTGACCGCCGGCAATCAGCCCGAGGGGGCGCCGGCCGAGCTGACGGTGACGGTGACCGCGACGTCGGCGAGCGTCCGCCCCGCCCGCGCCACGCCCTGACCCGCCGCCAGGCGCGCGACGGGGCCCCGCCGGACCTTCCGGCGGGGCCCCGCGCGTTTCCGGTCCGTACCCTGCACGCCGAGCCCCGCATGGCCACCCCCAGCACCCAGCCCCCCGCCGCCGACCGTCCCTCGTTCCTGAAGGGGCTGTTCGCCGGCGCGATCCATGACGACCTGCTCTTCCCCTTCCCGCCGACGCTCGACCGGCGCGACCCGGACGAGGCGCGCACCGTCCGCCGCCTCATCGCGGCCGCCCACGAGCTGCGCGACGCGGGGCTGATCGACTCGGCGCGGTTCGACGAGGAGGAGACGGTCCCCGACGCGACGATCCGCGCGATGGCCGAGGTCGGGCTGCTGGGGATCACGGTGCCGCGCGAGTACGGCGGCGCGGGGCTGTCCAGCACCGGCTACGCGCGCGTCTTCGGCACCGTGGCGGCGATGGACGCCTCGCTCGGCGTCGTCATCGGCGTGCACGCGGGGCTGGGGTGCAAGCCGCTGGTGCTGTTCGGCACCGACGAGCAGAAGGCGCGCTACCTCCCCGCCCTGGCGCGCGGCGAGATGCTGGCGGCGTACGCGCTCACCGAGCCCGAGACGGGCTCCGACGCGCAGCACATCGTCACCCGCGCGGAGCCCGACGGCGCGGGCGGGTGGCGCATCACGGGGCGCAAGCACTGGATCGGGCTCGCCCACAAGGCGGGGCTGATCACCGTGTTCGCGCAGACGCCGACGACGGGGCGCGACGGGAAGCCGACGCGGCGCCCCACCGCGTTCCTCGTGCGCCCCGACATGCCCGGGTTCGAGGTGGTGGGGACGGTGCGCAAGATGGGGATCCGCGGCTCGACGCAGGCCGAGCTGGCGTTCCGCGACTGCGCGGTGCCGGCCGACCACGTGCTCGGCGAGGTCGGGCGCGGCTTCGGCGTCGCCGTGAACGTGCTGAACGGCGGGCGCCTGTCGCTGGCCGCGGGGTGCGCGCAGAGCGCGAAGCTCGTGGTCGGCGAGATGGCGCGCTACGCCGAGCAGCGCATCCAGTTCGGCGCGCCGCTGGCGAGCTTCGAGATCACGCAGCGCAAGCTGTCCACGCTCGCCGCCGAGGCGTACGCCGCCGACGCGATGGTCGGGCACCTGGGCGCGGCGCTCGACCGCGAGGACGTCGACGCGTCGCTGGAGGCGGCGGCGGCCAAGGTGTTCGCGTCGGAGCTGATCTGGCGCGCCTGCGACGAGATGGTGCAGGTGGCCGGGGGGCGCGGCTACGTAAAGCCGTACCCGTACGAGCGCATGCTGCGCGACGCGCGCATCAACCGGATCTTCGAGGGGGCGAACGACGTGCTCCGCGTGTTCGTCGCGCTCAACGGCGTCGAGGGGCCCGCGGAGCGGCTGCAGGAGCTGGGGGCGGCGCTGAAGAAGCCGATCGCCAACTTCAACGCGGTGGCCGGCTACGCCACCGACCGCGTGCGCACCGCGCTCGGCGCCGCCACCGACGGCGTGGACGTGCGGCTGCACCGCCGCCTGCTGCCGCACAAGCGCTTCCTCGAGAAGCACACGGCTGAGCTCAAGGGGGCGACGCAGGCGGCGATCGTCACGCACCGCCGCAAGCTGATCGAGCGCCAATTCGTGATCGAGCGGCTGGCCAACATGGCGATCGAGCTGTACGCCCGCGCGGCGACGATCGCGCGCACGCAGGCGCTGCTCGACGAGCGCGGCGAGGCGGCGTGCGCGCACGCGCTGTCGCTGTGCGGGCTGTTCTGCGTCGAGAGCGGGCGGCGCTTCCGCGAGCAGCGCGAGCTGCTGGCCGGGCGCGGCGACGAGGTGGACGACGTGCGGCGCGAGGTCGCCGCGCACGTGCGCGCCGCGGCGGGCTACGACGCGGACGAGGCGGTGCTCGACGCGCGCCCGACCCCCGACGCGCCGCCGCCGCCGGCGGCACCCGAGACGAGCGGCGCGCCGG
>NZ_JARGEK010000193.1 GCF_029211165.1 Roseisolibacter sp. H3M3-2 | reverse complement strand
GGCTCACAGAACGACATGGCTACGATCCGACTTGCGCGTCGCGGCGCGCGGGCACGTGGAGCTGCTGCGCGAGGACGGGCGCGTCGCCGGCGCGCACGACGTGCTGCGCGAGGCGGGCGCGGAGCGGCAGGCGGAGGCGGCGCGCGCGCGGCTGGTGGCGACGCTCGAGGCGACGGCCGACTTCGTGGGCGTGGCGGCGCACGACGGGCGCATCGAGTACATGAACCGCGGCGGGCGCCGGCTGCTCGGCCTCGCCGCCGACGCCGACCTGACGGCGCGCTCGGCGCGCGAGTTCCACCCGCCCGGGACGCTGGCGCTGCTGGAGCGCGAGGGGTTCCCCGCCGCGGCGGCGGACGGCCGGTGGCAGGGCGAGGGCGAGCTGCTCGACGCCGCGGGGGCGCGCATCCCGGTCGCGATCGCGCTCACCGCGCACCCCGGGCTCGGCCCCGACGCGCCGCCGACGTTCTCGGCGATCATGCGCGACCGGCGCGCGGCGCTGGCCGCGGGCGCGGCGCTGCGGGCGAGCGAGGAGGCGCACCGCACGCTGCTGGCGTCGCTGCCGCTGATCGTCTACCGCGTGGACCCGCGCCCGCCGTACGCCCCCACCTACGTGAGCCCCGGCGTCTCGACGCTCGGCTGGACGCACGAGGAGTGGACGGCGGCGCCCGACACCTGGCTGCGCGTGCTGCACCCCGACGACCGCGAGCGCGTGCTCGCCGAGACGTCGGCGGCGATGGCCGCGGGGCGGCCGCTGGAGTACGCGTACCGCGTGATCGCGCGCGACGGCGGCGTGCGCTGGATGCTCGACCGCGGAGAGTTCGTGTACGACGCCGGCGGCGCCCCGGTGGCGTGGCAGGGGGTGATGTGGGACGTCACCGCGCAGCACCTGGCGGAGGAGGCGCTGCGCGCCAGCGAGTCGCGCTTCCGCGCGCTGTTCGAGTCAACGGCGGTCGGCGTCTCGGTGGTGGACGACGCGGGCACGGTCGTGCAGGCCAACGGCGCGTTCGAGGCGTTCCTCGGCTACGGCCCGGGGGAGCTGGTGGGGCGGTTCGCGCCCGACCTGTCGCCCCCCGAGGACGCGGCCGTGACGCGCGCGCCGGTGTCGGCGCTGCGCGACGGGCGGGTGCCGAGCGTCACGGTCGAGAAGCGGTTCCTGCGGCGCGACGGCGCCGTGCGCTGGGCGTCGCTGTCGCTGTCGCGCATCGCGCTCGGCGGCGGGCGCGCGGGGGTTGTCGGCGTGACGGTCGACGTGACCGAGCGGCGGGCCGCCGAGGGGGCGCTGGAGCGCGAGCGCGCGTTCCTGGCGGCGACGCTGGAGAGCCTGAGCGACGGCGTGGTGGCGTGCGACGCCGAGGGGCGGCTCACGCTGTTCAACCGCGCGTCGCGCGAGTTCCACGGCCTCGCGCCGGACGAGGACCTGTCGGCGGCGGGGTGGGCGGGGCGCTACTCGCTGCGCCGCGCCGACGGCGCGACGCCGCTGCCGACGGAGGAGATCCCGCTGGTGCGCGCGTTCGTGGGCGAGGACGTGCGCGAGGCGGAGTTCGTGATCGCCCCCGCCGACCGGCCGGCGCGCCGGCTGCGCAGCAACGGGCAGGCGATCCGCGGCCCCGACGGCGCGATGCTGGGCGCCGTGGTGGCGATGCGCGACGTGACGGAGCACGACCGCGCCGAGGCCGCGCTGCGGGCCAGCGAGGCGCGCTTCCGCATGGCGCTCGACGGCGGGCGGCACGCGTACGCGGTGCTGCGCACGCTGCGCGGCGCCGACGGCGCGGTCGAGGACTTCGAGTACGTCGAGGTGAACGAGACCTTCGAGGCGATGTGCGGGCGCGCCGCCGAGGAGGTGGTGGGGATGCGCTACACCACGCTCTGGCCGGCGGCGCTGCGCGACGGGATGCTGGACGGGTACCGCCGCGTGGTCGAGACGGGGGAGCCGCTGGAGGCCGAGCGCGAGAACCGCGACCCGCGGGTGCCGGCGCGCTGGATCGCGGTGCAGGTGATGCCGCTGGCCGACGGCGTGGCGACGCTGGCGCGCGACGTCACGCCGCAGCGCGAGGCGGAGGAGGAGCGGCGCCTGCTGCAGGAGGTGACGCGCGCGCTGTCGCACGCGCCCGACGCCGAGCACGCGATCGCGGCCGCGCTGCAGGCGATGCGCGAGGCGTCGGGGTGGGAGTACGGCGACGCGTGGCTGACGCCGCGCCCGGGCGCGCGCGGGCCGGCGCGGCTGGCGCACGGCCCGGCGTCGCACCCGCCCGACGACGCGGCGCTGGCGCGCTTCGCCGGGGCCGACGACGGCTACACGTTCGCGCCGGGCGAGGGGCTGCCGGGGCGCGTGTGGCGCGAGGCCGCGCCGGTGGTGCTGCCGTCGCTGTACGCGCCCGAGGCGGGGTTCTCGCGGCTGGCCGAGGCGCGCGCCGCCGGGCTCTCCACCGGCGTCGGCGTGCCCGTCATGGCCGAGGGCGCGGTGGTGGCGGTGCTCACCTTCCACACGCGCGACGCGCGGCGCATCACCGCGGCGCAGGTGGACCGCCTGGGCGCCGTCGCGGCGCAGGTGGGCGCCGTGGTGCGCCGCCAGCTCGCCGAGGGGGCGCTGCGCGAGAGCGAGGCGCAGTTCCGCGGCGTGCTGGAGACGGTGCGCGCGGTGGCGGTGACGCTCGACCCGGACGGGCGCGTGACGTTCGCCAACGACGCGCTGCTGCAGCTCACCGGGTGGGCGCGCGAGGAGGCGGTGGGGAGCGACTGGTTCGAGCGCTTCCTGGCCGACGGGGCGACGCTGCGCGACGCGTTCGGCGCGATGCTGCGCGGCGAGACGAGCGTGCCGCACTTCGAGGGGGCGCTGCTGACGCGCGGCGGCGAGCGGCGGCTGGTGGCGTGGGACGTCGCGCTGCTGCGCGACGCCGACGGCGCGGTGGCCGGCACGGCCAGCATCGGGCGCGACGTCACCGAGCAGCGCGCGCTGGAGCAGCGCCTCGCGGCGCTGTCGGAGCACGACGAGCTGACGGGGCTCCTCAACCGCCGCGGCTTCCGGCGCATGCTCGAGCAGTCGGTGAAGGCGGCGGGGCGCACGGGCGCGCGCGACGCGCTGCTGTTCCTCGACCTCGACCGGTTCAAGCCGATCAACGACACGTACGGGCACGCCGAGGGGGACCAGGCGCTGCGCGCGGTCGGCGAGGTGCTGCGCGGGACGGTGCGCGACGCCGACTTCAGCGCGCGCTTCGGCGGCGACGAGTTCGCGGTCTACGCCGTCGGGCTGCGCGAGAGCGGCGAGGGGCACGTGCTGGCGGCGCGGCTGCAGGCGCGGCTGGCCGAGCACAACCGCGCGGCCGCGGCCGCCGGGCGCCCGTACGAGATCGGCTTCTCGGTCGGCGTGGCCGAGGTGGAGCCGGGCGACACGCCCGAGACGCTGCTGGCGCGCGCCGACGCGGCGCTCTACGCGCGCAAGCTGGCGCGGCGCTGACCGCCCGGCCACCGTCCCGCACCATGCCCGTCACCCCCGCCGACCTCCTGCTCGGCGCCGCCGGCGGCGCCGTCGGGGTCGCGCTGGGGCCGGCGGCCCCGCGCGGGCGGACGCGGCGCGACGGGGAGGCGCCGACGCCCGTCGCGGCGCCCGCGCCGACGGACGCCACGCACGCGCTGCTGCAGGCGGTGTTCGAGGGGACGCCCGACCCGGTGTACCTGAAGGACCGCCAGGGGCGCTACCTGCTGTGCAACAGCGCCGCGCCGCGCGCGATCGGGCGGCCGGCGCGCGACATCCTCGCGCGCACCGACGCCGAGCTGCTGGCGCGCGACGAGGCGCGCGCCGTGCGCGCGGCCGACGCGCGCGTGCTCGGCGGCGAGGGGCCGCTGACGGTCGAGGAGGTCGTCGGCGTCGGCGACGCGCGCCGCACCTACCAGTCGAGCAAGGGGGCGTTCGCGGGCCCCGACGGGCTGGCGGCGGGGGTGTTCGGGCTGTCGCGCGACGTCACCGCGCGGCGCGAGGCCGAGGCGGCCGTGGCGGAGGCGCGCGTCCGCGCCGAGGCGGCGAGCCGCGCCAAGAGCGACTTCCTGGCGCGCATGAGCCACGAGCTGCGCACCCCGCTCAACGCGATCCTCGGCTACGTCGACCTGCTCGCGATGGGGCTGGCCGGGCCGACCAGCGACGCGCAGCGCGAGTACCTCGGGCGCGTGGAGGGGAGCGGGCGGCACCTGCTGACGCTCATCGACGACGTGCTGGACGTGGCGCGCATCGAGGCCGGCGAGCTGGCGGTCGAGCGGCGGCCGGCGTCGGTCGCCGACGTGGTGGAGGGGGCGCTGGCCCTCGTGCAGCCGCAGGCGGAGGCGAAGGGGGTGACGGCGGCGTGGGCGCGCGGGGCCGAGGACCCGGCGCTGCGCTACGTCGGGGACCCGGACCGCGTGCGGCAGGTGCTGCTCAACCTCCTCGGCAACGCGATCAAGTTCACGCCGCCCGGCGGGCGCGTGACGGTGCGCGCGGCGTCGGACGCGGACGCCGACGGGGCGCCGCGCGTCGCGCTCGCGGTGGCCGACACGGGGATCGGGATCGCCGCCGACCAGCAGGCGCGGATCTTCGAGCCGTTCGTGCAGGTGGACGGGGGGCTGAACCGCCGCAGCGGCGGCACGGGGCTCGGGCTGGCGATCAGCCGGCAGCTCGTGCACCTGATGGGGGGCGAGCTGTCGCTGGCGAGCGCGCCGGGGATGGGGGCGACGTTCACGCTGCGCCTCCCGGCGTCGACGCCGGGGTGGGAGGCGCGCGTGCGGCTCGGCGAGCGGCTGGTGGCGCGGATGCCCGACGTCCTGGCGGCCTACGTGGACGCGCTGCGGCGCGACCCGGCGCTGCCGGCGGCCGCCGAGGCGGCGCGCCCGACGCTGGAGGGGCACGCGGGGACGCTGCTGGCGGCGCTGGCGCACGACTTCGCGGTGCGCGACGACGACGCGGCGGGGCGCGGGGCCGCCGGGCGGGGGGCCGCCGAGCGCGGGGCGCTGATCGCCGACGGCGGCGCGTTCAAGGCGCTGCTGGCGGCGCGGCACGGCGGGCAGCGCGGGCGGCTGGGGTGGGGGGAGCGGGAGCTGGCGCGCGACTTCGCGCACCTGGGCGACGCGATCGCGCGCGTGCTCGGGGGCGGGACGCGCGGCGCCGAGGCGGAGGCGCTCGACGACCAGCTGGCGCTCCTGCGGGCGTTCCTGGCCGAGGCGGAGGCGCTGGCCGCCGACGGGCTGCGGCGCGGCGTGCACACCGGGACGCACCCGGTCCCGGCGCCCTGAGTCGCCCGCGAGGTTCCGGGGCGCGGCACCACGTGTTTTCTTCCGGCATGCCGACCGCCGATGGACTGCCCGACGCCGCCGCGCACGCGGCGGCCGCGCACGCGGAGACCGAGCGCCGGCTGATCGACGCGCTGACGGCGTCCGGGCGCTACCAGGTGATCGAGAAGCTGGAGGCGCGCCCGCACTACCACCGCCCCGACGGGACGCCCACCAAGTGGGCGCTGTTCGTCGACGTCGAGACGACGGGGCTGGGGGAGGACGACCGGATCATCCAGCTCGCCGCGGTGCCGTTCGAGTTCGCGAAGGACGGGCGGATCTTCCGCGTCGGCGCCTGCCGGTCGTGGTTCGAGGACCCGGGCGTCGAGATCCCCGAGGAGATCACCCGCCTCACCGGGATCGGCCCCGAGCATGTGGCCGGGCAGCGCATCCCCGACGACGAGGTGCGCGCGCTGCTCGACGAGACGGCGCTGGTGATCGCGCACAACGCGCGCTTCGACCGCCCGCACCTCGAGAAGCGGCTGCCGATGTTCGCCGACAAGCACTGGGCGTGCAGCCAGGACGACGTGTCGTGGCGCGCCGAGGGGCTGGAGTCGACGAAGCTCGGCTGGCTCGCCTACCGGATGTGCCGGATGTTCTACGAGGCGCACCGCGCCGACGCCGACTGCCTCATGGCCGTGCACCTGCTGGCGAGCACGCTGCCGTCGGGGCGGACGGCGATGGCGGCGCTGCTCGACTGCGCGCGCGCGAAGACGGCGCGCGTGTGGGCGGTGGGGAGCGCGATCGAGACGAAGGACGTGCTCAAGCGCCGCGGCTACCGCTGGAACGGCGACGCGGAGGAGGGGCGGCCGAAGGCGTGGTGGCGCGACGTCCCCGAGCAGGCGCTGGAGGCGGAGTCGCAGTGGCTGGCGGCGCACGTCTACCGCGGCACGCCGCGCCACCAGGTGCAGCTGCTCGACGGGCGGCTGCGCTACTCCACGCGCCGCCCGCCCGGCGCGCCGCGCGCGTGGACCCCGCGCGCCTGAGCGTCCGTCCGCGCGTTCCCGCTTCCCCGCACTCCCGCATGTCGATCGCCCGTCGCCTCCTCCCGCTGCTGCTCGCCGCGCCGCTCGGCGCGCAGACCGCCCCCGCCCGCCGCTCGGTGTCCAACGAGGTCGCGTGGCTGCAGTACTTCGGCGAGCACCGGCTCGACGCGAAGTGGTCGCTGAACCTGGAGGCGCAGTTCCGCCGCTCGGGGCTCGACCTGCGCGCGCCGCAGCAGCTCCTGCTGCGCCCCGGGGTGCTCTACCAGCTCGGCGGCGGCGCGCTGCTCGGCGCCGGCTACGCGTACGCGGGGACGTCGGTGTACGGCGACGCGCCGTCGGCGGTGCCGTTCCCCGAGCACCGCGCGTGGCAGATGCTGCAGTTCCCGGGGCGCACGGGCGCGGTGGCGTGGTCGCACCGCCTGCGCACGGAGCAGCGCTGGGTGGGGCGCATCCGCACGGTCGACGGCGCGCCGGCGCACGACGGCTACGTGTTCCGCTCCCGCGGCCGCGCGATGACGCGCGCGACGGTCGACGCGCCCGCGCTCGGCGTCGCGCTGCCCAAGGCGTACCTGACGTCGTGGGGGGAGCTGCTGATCAACGCCGGCGGCTTCGAGGGGTCGCAGGGGCAGATCTTCGACCAGAGCCGGCTGGCGGCGCAGGTGGGGTGGCGCTTCACGCCGCGGCTGCGCGCGGAGGCGGGCTACATGCAGCAGTTCGTCCAGCGCGGCGGCTCGCGCGTGAACGAGAACAACCACGCGCTGATCGTGTCGCTCTTCGCCGTGACCGGCGCGCGGTGACGGGCGCGCGCTGACTGGCGACCGGCGCGGCGGCGCGGATCTTCCCGGAGGCGGCACCCCCACCCTTCCAGGAGCGCACCGTGAGCCTTCTCGACCTCATCCAGCAGCAGCTCGGCCCGCAGCAGGTCCAGCAGATCAGCCAGCAGGTCGGCGCCGACCCGGCCACGACGGAGAACGCGGTCCAGGCCGCGATCCCGATGCTGCTCGGCGGCATGGCGGCGGGGACGCGCGAGCCGGCCGGGGCGAGCGCGCTGGGCGGGCTGCTCGGCGGCGGGGGTGGCGGGCTCGGCGGCCTGCTCGGCGGGATCCTGGGCGGCGGGGGCGCGCCGGCCGGCGGCGCCGGCGGCGGGATGGACATGGGGAGCATCCTCGGCTCGGTGCTCGGCCGCTCGCAGCCGGCGGTGCAGGACGGCGTGCAGCAGGCGTCGGGGCTCAACTCCGACCAGACGCGCAAGCTGCTGATGATCCTCGCCCCGATCGTGCTCGCCGCGGTGATGAAGGGGCGCCAGCAGCGCAGCGCCGGCGGGGCGGCGGCGGGCGGCGCGGGCGGCTTCGGCATCCCCGGCATGGGAGGGCTGGGGGGCGCGACGGCGGGCGCCGACCCGCGCACCGTCGACAGCGACGGCGACGGGATCCCCGACTACCTCGAGCAGGAGGCGCGCACCGCCGAGGCGCAGGCGGCCAAGCGCAACCCGGCGATCGGCGGGATCCTCGGGAAGATCCTCGACATGGCGCAGCGCCCGCCGCGCTGACGTCGCGCGCACGGGGCGGCGGTTGCCGGGGGGGCGGACGTCGGGTTAGCGTGCCGCCCGCCCCCCAACCCCGCGCCGCATGTCGTCGGACTCGCCCGAGCTCCCCGTCGTCCCCCGCCGCCTGGTCACCAGCGGCACGCCCTGGGAGCCGCGCGTCGGCTACAGCCGCGCGGTGCGCGCCGGCGCGTTCGTCTTCGTGTCGGGGACGACCGCGACGGGCCCCGACGGGACGCTGCTGCACCCGGGCGACGCGTACGGGCAGGCGCGGCAGGCGTTCGCCAACGTGCTGTCGGCGCTGGAGCGCGCCGGCGCGCGCGCCGAGGACGTGGTGCGGACGCGCATGTTCGTGACCGACATCTCGCGGTTCGAGGAGTACGGGCGGGCGCACGCCGAGGCGTTCGGGCACGTGCGCCCGGCGACGGCGATGTACGGGATCGAGGCGCTGGTCGACCCGGCGATGCTGATCGAGGTCGAGGCGGACGCGATCGTCGGCAGCGCGTCGTCCAGCGGCGCCGGGTGAGCGGGCGGGCGCTCACCGCGCTGTTCGCGCTGGGCGTCGCGGCGAACGCGGCGCTGCTGTTCGCGGTGGAGCCGCTGGTGAGCCGGCAGCTGCTGCCGCTGCTGGGCGGGACGCCGTCGGTGTGGAACACGTGCCTGATGACGTTCCAGGCGCTGCTGCTGGTCGGCTACCTGTACGCGCACCTGCTGTCGCGCCTCGCGCCGCGCGCGCAGGCGGCGGTGCACGTGGGGCTGTTCGCGGCGTCGCTCTTGGCGCTCCCGGTGCTGGTGCCGGCCGGCGCGGGCGCGCCCGCGGGGTGGCCGCCGGCGGCGTGGGTGGTGCGCGTGCTGCTGCTCACGGTCGGCGCGCCGTTCCTCGTGCTGAGCGCGGGGGCGCCGCTGCTGCAGGGGTGGTTCGCGGCGCGGCGCGGCGCCGGCGGCGCCGACGCGGCGACCTACGCGCTGTACGCGGCGAGCAACGCGGGGAGCCTGGTGGCGCTGCTCGCGTACCCGCTGGCCGTCGAGCCGCTGCTCGGGCTGTCGGCGCAGGCGCGGTGGTGGGGCGCGGCGTACGCGGCGTTCGGCGCGGTGCTGCTGGCCGCCGCCGCGGTGGCCGCGCGCGCGCGCTTCCCGGCCGG
>NZ_JARGEK010000192.1 GCF_029211165.1 Roseisolibacter sp. H3M3-2 | reverse complement strand
TGTCTTCCTAAGACCGCTTGGCCTCCGACTTCGCCGGCGCCGGCGGCCGGCGGCGCCGCCACCGGCACCATCTCCGGCCGCGTCACCGAGCGCGCGACGCAGCGCCCCGCGCCCGGCGCGCGCGTGTCGATCGTCGGCCAGACGCGCTCCGTCCTCACCAACGACGAGGGGCAGTACCGCCTCGGCGGGCTCCCGCCCGGCACCTACACCGTGCGCGCGCTCCGCCTCGGCTCCGAGGCCGCGACGCTGCAGGTCGCCGTCGCCGCCGGGCAGACCGCGACCGCCGACTTCGCGCTCGCGCAGAGCGCCGTCGCGCTGGAGCAGGTCACCGTCACCGCCACCGGCGCGCAGATCCAGACCAAGGAGACCGGCAACGCCGTCTCCACCATCGCGCCGACCGTCGACGCGCTGGCGGCCAGCGCCAACGTCACCGACCTGCTCACCTCGCGCGCCCCCGGCGTCTACGTGCAGCAGTCGTCGGGCACCGCCGGCGCCGGGTCGCGCATCCGCGTGCGCGGCGCCAACTCGGTGTCGCTCACCAACGAGCCGCTGCTCATCATCGACGGCGTGCGCGCCAACAACGACGTCGGCAACCGCCAGGTGGCCAACGGCGGCATCGGGACCAACGTCGGCACCGGCGGCCAGGTGGTCTCGCGCCTCAACGACATCAACCCCGAGGACATCGAGAGCATCGACATCATCAAGGGGCCGGCCGGCGTCGCGCTCTACGGCACCGCCGCCGCCAACGGCGTCGTCCAGATCACCACCAAGCGCGGGCGCGCCGGCGCGACGCAGTGGCGCGGCTACGCCGAGCGGCGCGGCGTGGACCTCGACTACTTCGACTTCCCCGCCAACTTCGGCACGCGCGGCACGCTCACCAACGGCACCGCCACCACCAACTGCAACCTCGACCGCCGGACGCGCGCCCTCTGCACCGCCTCCGAGCTGATCTCGTTCAACCCGATCGAGGTGGTCGACCCGCTGCGCGCCGGGATGGGCGTCGCCGGCGGCGTCAGCGCGTCGGGCGGCTCGGAGCGCGTCAACTACTTCCTCTCCGGCGACTACGAGCGCGAGGAGGGGGTGTACCTGACCAACAACTGGAAGAAGACCGGGCTGCGCGCCAACCTGCGCGGCCAGCTGCGCGACAACTGGGACGTCGCGGTCAACAGCGGCTACGTCACCAACGCCCTCCAGCTCCCGGTCAACGACAACTCGACGCTCGGCATCATCTCCACCGGGCTGCTCGGCAACCCGGTCGACGACCCCGTCGGGCGCGGCTTCTTCAACGGCTTCACCCCGTCGCAGCTCTACAACCTGAGCAACCGGCAGCGCGTCGACCGCTACATCACGTCGGTCTCGTCCAACCTGCAGGCGCTCCCATGGCTCTCGTTCTCCGGCGTCGCGGGGCTCGACTACGTCGACGAGGTGACCAAGCAGGTGATCGAGCCGGGGCGCGTCTTCTTCGCCGACTACGCGCAGGGGAGCGCCAACAGCAACCCGCTCCAGATCTACAACTACACCGCGCAGGGGAACGCCACCGCGACCTTCGCCCGCGACCGGTTCCGCTTCACCACCACCGCCGGCGCGCAGTACGCCCAGGAGCGCTACCGCGGCACCAACGCCTTCGGCGCCGTCCTCACCGGCGGCACGGGGTCGCTCAACGGCGCCAGCTCGCGCTTCCAGGTCAGCGACTTCAACACCGACAACAAGCTGCTCGGCGGCTTCCTCCAGCAGCAGGTCGCGTTCGCCGACCGCCTCTTCCTCACCGCCGCCGTCCGCACCGACGACAACTCGGCGTTCGGCGAGCGCTCGGGGCGCGTCTACTACCCGTCGCTCAACGCGTCGTGGGTGGTGAGCGACGAGGGCTTCTTCCCCGCCACCCCCCTCCTCGGCTCGCTGCGGCTGCGCGCCGCCGTCGGCCGCTCGGGGCAGCGCCCGCGCTTCCGCGACGCCATCACCTACTACCAGCCCACCGCCGTCCGCCAGGACGACGCGGAGGTCGGCGCGATCACCTTCTTCAACCCCACGCTGCAGGGCGGCGTCGGCAACCTCGACCTCCGCCCCGAGCTGACCACCGAGTACGAGGCCGGCTTCGACGCGGCGTTCCTGCGCGAGCGCGTCAACCTGCAGTTCACCTACTACCGCAAGACCACCGAGGACGCGCTGATCCTGCGCCCGCTCGCCCCGTCGGTCGGCGCCGCCACCAGCCGCTTCGAGAACATCGGCCGCACGCGCAACCAGGGGCTCGAGGTGCAGCTCCAGACGACGCTCGTCGACACGCGCCCGGTGCGCTTCGAGGTGCAGGTCGGCGGCTCGACCAACGACAACAAGCTGCTCGCCCTCGGCGAGGGGATCGCCCCGATCGTCTTCAACGGCGGGCGCCAGATCCACCGCTCCGGCTACCCGCTCGGCGGCTACTGGCAGCGCAGCTACACGTACGAGGACCGCAACGGCGACGGCATCGTCAGCCGCGCCAACTGCCCCGGGCAGACGCAGGTCCCGAACTCCGGCGCGTGCGAGATCACGCTCACCGACACCGCCGTCTACCTCGGCAACCCCCTCCCGCGGCGCGAGTTCCAGGTGTCGCCGCGCCTGTCGCTGTTCGACAACGCGGTGCGCGTCTCGGCGCTGGCCGACTACCGCGGCGGCTTCAAGACGCTGAACCTCACCAACCGCTTCCGCTGCGTGTTCGTGCTCAACTGCCGCGCCATCCAGGACCCCGGCACCCCGCTCGAGGACCAGGCGGCGGCGCTGGCCGGGATCATCGGCACCGACGGCGGCTACGTGGAGGACGGCAGCTTCGTGCGGCTGCGCGAGGTCAGCGTCACCGCCCTCGTGCCGCAGCGGTGGGTGCGCCTCGCCCGCGGGCGCGAGCTGAGCCTCACGCTCGCCGGCCGCAACCTCGCCACGTGGACCGACTACAAGGGGCTCGACCCGGAGATCACCTCGACGCCGGGCGCGAACTTCACCTCGTCGGACTTCCTCACCACGCCCCCGGCGCGCGTCTTCTCGGCGCGCCTCAATCTCGCCTTCTGAGCGGACGCGCCATGACGACTCCCATCCGACGCCTCGCCGCCGGGGTGGCCGCCGCCGCCCTGGCCGCCGCGGGGCTGGCCGCCTGCAGCGCCGACGACATCCTGCGCGTGCAGGACCCCGACGTCGTGCGCCCCGACAACATCGCCGACTCGACCGCGCTCCCGCTCGTCCTCGCCGGCGCGCTGAGCGACTTCCAGAACGCCTACAACGGCGGCAACAGCGCGATCTCGACCGAGGGGCAGGCCAACATGGTCGGCCTCTTCACGGACGAGTTCATCCAGACCGAGTCGTTCCCCACCCGCACCGAGGTCGAGCTGCGCGGCATCGGGCGCGAGAACACGACGATGGCGCCGATCTTCCTCGACCTGTCGCGCGCCCGCGCGTCGGCCGAGCGGGCGGCGCGCAAGTTCCAGGAGTTCGGGCAGCCGAACGCCGTCGGGCGCTCCGAGGCGCTGTCGCTCGCCGGCTTCTCGTACGTGCTGTTCGCCGAGAACTACTGCTCCGGCGTCCCGTACAGCATCCTGAACGACGACCTGACGATCGAGTTCGGGCAGCCGCAGACGACGGCGCAGACGCTCGCCGCGGCGCTCGCCAAGTTCGACTCGGCGCTCGCCATCGCGACCGCGGGGACGGGCGCCACGGCCACGCGCGCCGCCCACCTCGCCCGCGTCGGGCGCGCGCGCACCCTGCTCGACCTCGACCGCGCGGCCGAGGCGGCGACGACGGTGGCCCCTGTCCCCACCGACTTCCGCTTCGTCGTGCAGCACTCGGAGAACTCGCTCCGGCAGAACAACGGGATCTGGGCGCTCTCCACGAGCCAGGGGCGGTGGGGCGTCTCCGACCGCGAGGGGGGGAACGGGCTCCCCTTCCGCTCCGCCGCCGACGTGCGCGTCCCCAACCGCGCCCGCGTCGCCAACGGCGGCAACGGCTTCGCGGCCGAGCCGATGCAGGAGCAGCTCAAGTACGACGAGCGCACCGACGCGATCGTGCTCGCCGACGGCGTCGAGGCGCGGCTGATCGAGGCCGAGGCGGCGCTGCGCGCCAACGACGTCACGACCTTCCTCGCGAAGCTCAACGAGCCGCGCGCCAGCGCGCTCGTGCGGCAGGCCCGCGACCTCCAGCGCTACGCCCCCGTCGGCCAGACGCTCGACCAGCTGCTCCCGCCGCTCACCGACCCGGGCTCCACGACGGCGCGGCAGGACCTGCTGTTCCGCGAGCGCGCGTACTGGATGTACCTCACGTCGCACCGCCTCGGCGACCTGCGGCGGCTGGTGCGGCAGTACGGCCGCGGCGCCGAGTCGGTGTTCCCCACCGGCGCCTACTCGTCGCCGGGCGCGCTGCGCACGGGGACCTACGGGACCGACCTGTCGTTCCCGCTCCCGAACGACGAGGGGAACAACCCCAACACGCCGCCGGGCGGGTCGCCGGCGCTCAAGGGCTGCCTCGACCGCAACGCCTGATCCGAGCACGGCCAGGAATCGGATCGTAGGGATCAGATCTGATCCCTTCGATCCGATTCTTCGTCCTTGGCCTCTTCGTGTCCGGTTCCGGCGCGCGATCGCGTGATATGACGAGCACCCGCCTCGCGGGACTCACACGGGGGAATCATGCGGATCGGAGCCGTCCTGCTGTTCGTGCTCGTCGGACTGGGCGCCCTCCGCGCGCCGGCGGCGGCCCAGGACAAGCCGGTCGTGGCGGTCGTCGGCACGGGCAACCTCGCGGGCTCTCTCGGCCCGGCGCTCGGCCGGGCCGGGTATGCGGTCGTCTACGGCAGCCGCACCCCGGCGCGGGATTCGCTGCGCGCGCTCGTGGCGCGCAGCGGCCCGAAGGCCTCCGCCGCCACGAATCCGCAGGCGGTCGCGCGCGCGCAGATCGTCGTGCTCGCCGTCCCCGCCGAGGTGGTCGAGCAGGTGAGCGACGGCCTCGCCCTCGACGGGAAGATCGTCCTGGACGTGAGCGGCGGCCGGAAGCGGGTGGCGGCGGACGGGTATCTGGAGCTCGTGTCCGACACCGCGCACGCCGAGCGGATCCAGGCCCGCCACCCGTCGGCGCGCGTGGTCAGGATCTCGCTGCCGAGCATCGCCTTCCTCGCGAACCCGCAGCTCGTGGGGACGCCGCCGAGCGTGCTCGTCGCCGGCAACAGCCCGAGCGCGCGGGAGGCGATCGCCCGCGTCCTCTTCGACCTCGGGCTGGACCCCCACGACGCCGGCCCCCTGCGGTTCGCGCGGGTCATCGACGCGCTGTCGCTGGTGGGCCAGATCCCCGGGCAGCAGCGACGCGCGGAGCTGTACGACCTGAAGATGCTGCCGAGCACTCCGTGGTCGTGCTTCTTCGACGCGGTCGCGGCTTTCGGCTACGGCCGCCCGTACGACCTGGACAGCCTCCCGCGGTTCCCGCGGCGCGATCCCGTGACCTCCTGCGACGAGTGGCGGCGGCGGGTCCGCTTCTGAGCGGCTCGGTAAGAGCATTCGACAGGATTGACAGGAAACCGGGGGAACGACTCGAGGCTCGAGTCGTTCCCCCGGTTTCCTGTCAATCCTGTCTAAACCAAAGCCGCAGATTCGGCCGGCGCGTAGGTACGCGCCACGTACGCGTCGAGGATCTCGAGGAACTCGGCCACGATGCGGTCGCCCTTGAGCGTCGTCAGCAGCTTCCCGTCGACGTACACCGGCGCCTTCGGCTCCTCGAACGTCCCCGGCAGCGAGATGCCGATGTTGGCGTGCTTGCTCTCGCCGGGGCCGTTCACGACGCACCCCATCACGGCGACCTTCATCTCGACCACGCCGGGGTGCGACTGCTTCCAGACCGGCATCTGCTCGCGCAGGTACGTCTGGATGTCCTCGGCCATGTGCTGGAAGAAGGTCGACGTCGTGCGCCCGCAGCCGGGGCACGCCGTCACCTGCGGCGCGAACGAGCGCATGCCGAGCGACTGCAGGATCTGCTGCGCGACGAACACCTCCTCGCTGCGGTCGCCGCCCGGCTTGGGCGTGAGCGAGACGCGGATCGTGTCGCCGATCCCCTCGCCGAGCAGGATCGCGAGGCCGGCCGTCGAGGCGACGATCCCCTTGGCGCCCATCCCCGCCTCGGTGAGCCCGAGGTGCAGCGGGTAGTCGCAGCGGCGCGCCAGGCGGCGGTAGACCTCCACCAGGTCGGCGACGACGCTCACCTTCGCGCTGATGAGGATGCGGTCGTGCGGGAGCCCCACCTCCTCGGCGAGCGCCGCCGAGCGGAGCGCGCTCTCGAGCATCGCCTCGATGTAGACGTCCTTCGCGTCGCGCGGCGCGGCGCTCGACGCGTTGGCGTTCATCATCTGCGTCAGCAGGTCCTGGTCGAGCGACCCCCAGTTGACGCCGATGCGCACCGGCTTGGCGTGGTCGATCGCGACCTGCACGATCTGCGTGAAGTTCGCGTCGCGGTGGCGCGTGCCGACGTTGCCCGGGTTGATGCGGTACTTGTCGAGCGCCGCCGCGCAGGCCGGGTACTTCGTGAGCAGCAGGTGCCCGTTGTAGTGGAAGTCGCCCACCAGCGGGACGTCGAGCCCCATGTCGTCGAGGCGCGCGCGCAGCTCGGGGACCGCGGCCGCCGCCTCGTCGTTGTTGACCGTGACGCGCACGATCTGCGACCCCGCCCGGTGCAGCGCCGCCACCTGGAGCGCGGTGGCCGCGGCGTCGGCGGTGTCGGTGTTCGTCATCGACTGCACGACGACCGGGTGCGACGCGCCGACGCCGACGCCGCGCACGAACGCGGTCACGGACGGGCGGCGGGGGGCGAACGGGCCGGGGGCGCCGACGGTGGGAAGGCTCACGGGGTGCTGCGCTGCGCGGGCTGCTGGGGAGGTTCGGAGGGGCGCCGGAAAGCTAGCGCGGCCGGGACGGGCGAGGGATACTGAGGCCTGAACGACGCGCGCCCGCGCCGCGGGTCCCGCCTCCCCGCCCCCGCCGATGACCGACCCGACGCCCGACCCGTCGTCCCCCCCGCCCCCTCCCCCGCCGTCCGCGGCGCCGCGGCGGTCGTTCGCCCGCCGGCACTGGGGGAAGCTCACGCTCGTCGCCCTCGTCGCCGGGCCGGCGCTGGCGTTCGCCGCGTGGGCCGCCGCCGCGCTCACCGTCAGCTACTCCGACGGCACGCGCACGGGCTACAACCAGAAGCTCTCGCGGAAGGGGTGGCTGTGTAAGACGTGGGAGGGGGAGCTGGCGCTGTCGAACGTCCCGGGGCAGGCGCCCGAGCTGTTCCAGTACTCGGTGCGCGACGACGCGGTGGCGGCGCAGATCCAGCGGCTCGAGGGGCGGCGCGTGGCGCTGCAGTACGAGGAGCACCGCGGCGTCCCGTCGTCGTGCTTCGGCGAGACCGACTACTACGCGGTCGGCGTGCGCGCCGTGGACGCTGACCCGCTGGCGGCGCCGCAGTCCGGTCCGGCTGGCGCGACCCCTGCAGTTCCGCCCGGTGCAGCGCCGGCGCCGGTCTCCCCGGCACCACCCGCGCCCTGAGGATCGCGAGGGCGCGGGCGCACTTCCCTACACGCACCGCACCCATGACGACCCTTCGCCGCATCCTGGCCGCCGTCCCCGTCGCGCTCACGCTCACGGCCGCCGCCGCGCACGCGCAGGCGACGACGACCACCCGCCCGGTCAGCTTCGGCCTCTCGGGCGGGCTCACGCTCCCCACGGGCGACATCGGCGACGCCGTCGAGTCGGGCTACAACGTCGGCGGCTTGCTCGAGTTCGCGCGCCCGGCCTCGCCGATCGCGTTCCGCGTCGAGGTGGACTACCAGCGCTTCGGCAGCAAGCTCGATCTGCCGGGCGCCGGCGACCTGCGCGTCATCAGCGGCGCGGCGAACGTCCTCTACAAGTTCGCCGGCCAGACGGCCCGCCCGTACCTGCTCGGCGGCGTCGGCCTGTTCAACAGCGCCTCGACCGCCGAGGACAGCGAGTCGGAGACGGACTTCGGCCTGAACCTCGGCGCCGGCCTCGAGGTCCCGCTCTCGGGGATCACCGTGTTCGGCGACGTGCGCTACCAGCCGATCTTCTCGTCGCCCGAGAAGGTGAACCTGGTCCCGATCCGCGTCGGCATCCGGTTCTGACCGTCGGCGGGCATCCCCGGGGGACCATTCGGCTCCCCCGGGGGTACCAGCGCGGCTATTGCCGCCCTCCGAGCTCACCCATATCTTCAGCGCGCCTCGGTGGGACCCGGACACGGGTGTCCCGGTCGTGCCGGGGTATCGGAGTTTGTCGGGGTACGGCGTGTTCCGCTCCCTGGACAAATCGACACCAAAGGAGAGCTGGACATGCGTACGACCGGCAAGGTGAAGTGGTTCAACGACGCGAAGGGCTTCGGGTTCATCACGCCCGACAACGGCAGCAAGGACTGCTTCGTGCACTACAGCGCCATCCAGGGCCAGGGCTTCAAGACGCTCGCCGAGGGTGACGCGGTGGAGTTCGACATCGTGCAGGGCCAGAAGGGTCCGGCCGCCGAGAACGTCCAGCGCGCCGGCTGACCCCAGCCGACCGCACACCGGCGGGGCGTCGAGGATCTCCTCGGCGCCCCGTTTCTTTTTGAAGGCCGGGAGGGGCGAGCTCGGATACGGCGAACTCGGGAACGGCGAACTCGGGTACCGCGGTCCCGCTCCGACCGACATCGCTCCACCCGGTCTCGCCTCACCCGAAGTCGCACTCCCCGAGTTCGCCGTATCCGAGCTCGCCCCACCCGCATGATCACCATCGTCGGAGCCGGCCTCGCCGGCCTGTGCTGCGCCCGCGAGCTGGCCCGCGCCGGCCGCGCCGTCACGGTCCTCGAGGCCGGGGCCGAGCCGGGGGGGCGCGTGCGCTCGCGGGTCGTCGACGGCTACGTGGTCGACCGCGGCTTCCAGGTGCTGTTCACCGCGTACCCGACGCTGCGCGCGGCGCTCGACCTCGACGGCGCGGGAGGCGAGCGGCTGCGGCTGCGCCGCTTCGCGCCGGCGGCGCGCGTCGGCCGCGCGAGGGGCGCGGGGCTGGTCGGCG
>NZ_JARGEK010000191.1 GCF_029211165.1 Roseisolibacter sp. H3M3-2 | reverse complement strand
CGCTCGCCCCGGCCCGCGCCGCCACGTCGTCGAGGGGCAGCTCGGGCCAGACGGGGTGCGCCGGCGCGCGCCCCTCCAGCCGCGCGCACCACACGTGCTCCGCGGCGGCGACGTGCGCGTACAGCCGCGCGGCCCGCCCGCGCGCCGGCGAGTCCTCGGGGAGCGTGCGGATCGCGGCGAGCGTGCGGGCGTCGGCCCACGCGAGGTGGTCGAGCAGGTCGGCCAGGAGGTGCATCGTCAGGGCGCGCAGGTGAGGCCGACGGCGATCCACGCGAGGCCGACGACGAGCAGCATCGCGCGCGCGGCGCGGCCGAGGGGGCGCCCGCGCGCGGTGCTGAAGCGCCCCACCGACTCGCGCGCCCCCGGCGCCACCGCGCCGAGCAGGGAGAGGGCGCCGACCGCGAGGCATACGTGGCGGAACAGGCCGGTCATCGATCCTCCGTCGCCGCCGAACGTACCGCCGCCCCGGCGCCGTCGTCCAGCCGCCGCGCCCAGATCAGCCGCGCCTCGTCGGGGAGCGTCGGGTACGCGCCGCGGCGCGCCGAGACGAGCGCGCAGCCGCGGGCGCGGTAGAGGCGGCAGGCCGGCACGTTGACGTCCTGCGTCTCGACCAGCAGCGTGCGCGCGCCGCGCCCGCGCGCCCACGACTCGGCGGCGCGGAAGAGCGCGGTCCCGACGCCGCGCCCGCGGTGCGCCGGCGCCACGCGCAGGTCCCACAGCGCCGCGACGTCGCGGCGCCCCTCCAGCAGGTCGAGCCCCGGCGTGTCGCGCGCGACCACCGCACCCCCGACGCGCGTGCCGCCGTCCCACGCCGACAGCAGCCCCCAGCGCGCGACGTCGAACTGCGCGGGCCACGACGCCGGCGGCTCGACGGCGTCGTAGTCCTTCACCCACGGCGGCTCGACCGGCACCGCCACGAGGTCGAGGGCGGCGGCGTCCGTCGGGAGCACGAGCCGCTCGCGCACCGTGAACGCGATCGGCACGCGCGCGTGCTCGGCGAGCGCGGCGATCGGCTCCTCGCGGACCCCGATCACGGGCGCGCGGGGCGGCACGCTAGCTCTCGTCCACGACGTCGACGATCAGCCCGTCCCGGAACGCGAACGTCGAGCGCCCCGACACGCGCAGCGCCTCGCCCGTCGCCAGCACTCCCGAGAAGTCGACGTCGATCCACACACGGTCGCCGTCGACGCCGCGCGCGCGCACCGCCTGCCGCCGGCTGCGGAACAGCGCGACCCCGCGCTCGGCCAGCGCGCGGAACTCGTCGCGGCCGTGCGTCGCGTGCGTCACCGCGCCCCCCGCGACGTTGCGGAACGCGACCTCGGGGTGGAGCGTGGCGAGCATCCCCTCGACGTCGAACGCCTCGTACGCGGCGAGGTAGCGGTCGACGAGCGCGTGGCGCGGGTCCTCGCGCGGCTGGATGAGGTCCCACGGGTTCCCGTACAGGTCCTCGAACACCGCCACCGTGCCGTAGGCCTCGTCGCGCGGCGCCTCGCGGAACGCGACGCCCGCGGCCAGGAACGCCGCGTGGTCGCGCGCGAAGTCGTCGGTGTGCAGGAAGAGGAACACGCGCCCGCCCCCCTGCCGCCCCACGGCCGCCTCCTGCTCCGGGCCGGCGGCGCGGGCGAGGAGCAGCGTCGCCTCGCGCGAGCCCGGGGGCGCGACGACGACCCACCGCCTGCCCGGCGCGCGCGGCGTGTCCTCGACCAGGCGGAAGCCGAGCCGGCCGACGAACCAGGCGATGGCCTCGTCGTAGTCGCGGACGAGCAGCGCGACGTGCGCGAGATGCGGCATCGGATCGCGCGCGCCTACGCGCCCGCCGCCTCGACGCGGCGCGCGAGCTGGGCGAGGCTCGCGCGGGCGCCGGCGTCGTTGTCCTCGGGGCGCAGCCCCGGCGGCAGGTCGTCGAAGCCGAGCGTCACCACCGTCCCCCCCGACGCCGGCTCGAGCGTCACCGTCAGCGTCATCTCGCCGCCGAACGCCGGGTCGTCGCTCACGAAGCGCACCGCCTCGACGAGGCGCCGCGGCGGCTCGACGGCGACGAAGCGCACGCGCACGCGGTCCTCGCGCGCCGCGGTCTTCCCGGGCGCGTCGGGGACGTCGTCGGGGTAGAACAGCGACATCTCGTAGCCGCCGCCGGCGCGCGCGTCGAACGCGTGCATGCGCCCGGTCATCCCGTCGGGCGGGAGCCAGGCGACGAGCGCGTCGGGGTCCACGAACGCGCGCCACACCGTCTCGGCGTCGGCGTGCACGAGACGCGAGGCGCCCGACGCGGCCCCGCCGCGCGGCGCCGTCGGGAACGCGTACAGCACGAACGGCTCGGCGGCGCTCCCCATGCTCTCGTACAGGGCGCGCGCGGGGACGTTGTCCTCCTCGGTGCCGAGCCACGCCTCGGCGCAGCCGAGCGAGCGGCCGTGGGCGAGCAGCGCGTCCATGAGGCGGCGGCCCACGCCGCGGCGGCGGTGCGTGGGGGCGACGCCGACCTCGTTGATCCAGAGCTGCGGCGCCTTGTCCGGGTGCACGTAGTCCACCGCCGACGCGAACCCGACGACGACGCCCGCGTCGAGCGCGACGACGAGGTGGTGCCGGTCGTCGGCCAGGAACTCGCGCGCCCGCCGCGGGTCGACGGTCTCGTCGAACACGTCGTCGGCGACGCGGTCGAGCACCGCGTGGTCGTGCGGGGCGAGGAGGCGGATCTCGACGGGGGCGGCGTCCATGCGGGGCGGGTGCGGGGTGGGCGGAATCTACGGCGGCGCCGAGTCGGCGGGACAGAGCGGCACCCGCTGCTCGCGCATCGTGTACGCGCGCGTCGAGTCGGGCGGGTAGACCCGCATCGTGTACCGGCGCGCGTCGGGGCGCGCGGTCGGCATCGGGTCGCCGACGAAGCACGGCACGGAGTCCGGCGGGGGCGCGGCGGCGGCCGGTGCGCGCGCTGCCGGCGGGCCCTGGCAGGCGGCGGCGAGCGCGAGGGCGAGGAGGCGCGTGCGGAGTCGCATGCGCGGGAGACGTCCGGCGCGCGGGAACTTGCACGCCGGGCCCCGGCGACGCATGCGCCGGCCCGGACGCCTACGACGCGCCGGCCGCCAGCGCGTCGGCCCGCGCGCGCGCCAGCCGCCCCACGAAGTCGTACGGCACCGGCGCATTCGCGGCGAAGCGCACCGTCCCCTTCTCGACGTCGTACGCGTCGTCCGGCCCGGCGGCGGCCGCGGCCTGCTCGGCGGTCACCGGGTACACGCTGAAGTGCCGCTTCCACGCCGCCACCCACACCAGCGGCCGCCCGTCGACGGTGAACCCCGGCATGCGGTAGCTGAACGCGTCGCGCGCCTCGGGGACGGCGGCGCGCACGGCGTCGCGCATCCGCTCGACCGTCGCGCGCCGCGCGTCGTCGAGCGCGGCGAGGTACTGCTCGACGGTCTCCGGCCTGCCCGTTCCGCCCGGCATGCGCGTCACCCCTCCCAGTCCGGGTTCCAGACGACCTCCCACAGGTGCCCGTCCGGGTCCTGGAAGTAGCCCGCGTACCCGCCCCAGAACGTCCGGCCGGCCGGCTTCACGACGGCCGCGCCGGCGCGCGCCGCGGCGGCCATGACGTCGTCCACGGCGGCGGCGCTCGCGACGTTGTGCCCGAGGCTGCACTCGGTCGCGCTGCGCGGCCCGGCGGGGACGCCGGCGTCGTGCGCGAGGTCGGCGCGCGGCCACAGCGCGAGGCGGAGGCCGGGCTGCAGGTCGAAGAACGCGACGGCGCCGTGCGCGAACTCCTGCCCCACGATCCCCGGCGTGGGCCACCCGAGGCCGTCGCGGTAGAAGGCGACGGCGCGCGGCAGGTCGTCGACGCCGAGGGTGAGGACGGTGAGGCGGGGTCGCATCATCGGCGCGTGGGTGGGACGAGGGGGATCACCGCGGATCACCGCAGATCACCGCAGCCGCAGCTCCGGCGCCGCCGCGTCGGGCCCGGTCACGTACTCGCGCACGGAGCGCAGCCCGTCCTTCAGCCCGCGGTAGTGCACCCGCGCCAGCGCCTCCTCGAACGGCAGCCACGCGTGCTCGGCGTGCTCCTCGGGGTCGAGGCGCGGCGTCGCGGCGTCGTCGGTCTCGACCGCGTACACCGTCACGATCTGGATCTCGGCGAAGCGCCGGTTGAAGATCGTGTAGCTCCACTCGGCGGCCCACACCGCGCGCGCCGGGAGCCCGTACGGCGCGAGCAGCCGTTCGGCCGCCGCCGGCACCGACTCGTCGGGGGCGAACACCCCGCTCGGCACCTGCCAGAAGCGGCCGCCGCCGAAGTGGCGCGCGGCCTTCGCGGCCGACGCGTGCAGCACCAGGTACTCCGGCGCGCCGGCGCGCCGCCGGAAGACCCACAGGTCGAGCACCAACGGGTTCAGGCGCATCGCGCGTCAGCCCGGGTACGGCGCGTCGGCGCGCGGCGCGCCGGGGAGCTGCGCGTCGAGCGACTCGCGGTAGCGCACGCACCCGCGCAGGAACGCCGGCCAGTCCGGCACCGTCGGCAGCGGGTCGGTGCGCTCCGGCAGCAGCCCCCACAGCGCGGGGTGGTGCCAGCACAGCGCGTGGCCGGACGCGTCGCGGTGCGTCCGGATCCCCGCGCGCAGCCGCCGCGCCTCCGCGACCAGCTGCTCGCGCGTCATCGTCTCGAGGTCGTCGTCCACCGGGGCTCCCGTCGGCACCGCTCAGTACAGCGTCGCCCGCTGCCGCGCCGGCAGCTCGGCGTCGTACGCGGCGCCGCCGACCGCGCCGCCGGTCAGCTCGGCGAGCATCGCGCCCGCGGTCGGCACCGTCGCCAGCAGCCCGGCGGGGAGGGGCTCCCAGAGCCGCGACCGCAGCACGGCGCGCGCGCACTGGAAGTACGCCGCCTCGACGCGCACCTCGAGCACGCACACCGGCGCGCGCCCGTCGACCGCGAACGGCTCCACCGCCGCCGCGCCGGCGAGCACGCGCGCCCGGCCGTTCACGCGCAGCGTCTCGCCGCGCCCGGGCACGAGGAACAGGAGCGCGACGCGCGGGTCGCGCAGCACGTTGCGCAGGCTGTCCACGCGGTGGTTGCCGCGCCGCTCCGGCAGCAGGAGGGTGTGCGCGTCGGGCACCGTCACGAACCCGGGCGCGTCCCCGCGCGGCGACGCGTCGAGCCCCTCGGGGCCGGCGGTGGCGAGCACGCAGAACGGCGACGCGCGGATCATCGCCCGGTACGACGGCGGCAGGTGCGCGACCTCCTTCCGCCGCGACGGCTCGGCCACCGTCCCCACGAGCGTCGCGAGCTCGTCGGGCGTGCGGACCTCCCACGCGTCGTTCGCGCGCACGGACACGTCGGGCTGGGTGCGGGTCGCCGGCGGGCCGGCCGCGGTCGCGGGGCCCGCCCGCATCATGCGCCCCTCACGGCGGCGGCGCCACCTCCCGCCCTCGCCGCAGCGCCTTCGGGGCCACCTGCCGCCACCCCTCCTCCAGCAGCGGCGCCAGCGCGTCCGCCGTCACCGCGTCGAGCCGCACCAGCACGACCGGGTGGCCGTGGTAGTGCGGGGTGACGAAGAACGCCGCCGGCGCGGCGGCGAGCAGGTGGTCGCGCACCGCGAACGGCACCCGCAGCACCAGCGTGGCGCCGTCCTCCCACACGCGCGCGAAGGTCCGCTTCCGCACCTTGAGCGCCGGCGTGCCGTAGCTCGTCCCCTCCTCCACGCCGGGGAGCGCGGCGGCGAGCGCGCGCACGTCCTCGAAGCGCAGCGGGCGGCGCGCGGCGCTCACGGGAGGGCGAGCCGGCGCGGGCGGTACACGGTCACCGCCGACCCCTCGGCGACGAACGCGCTGCGCGGCGGCGCGGCCAGCGCCCCGGCGAACGCCTGGCCGTACAGGCGCGACACGTCGGCCCGCAGCGTCGGCGCGTCGGCGGCCCACACGCGCCACCGCGGGTGCGCGACCTCGTACTCGGTCGTGCCGCCGTCGCGGCGCGGCGTGTAGCCCCAGTAGTGCTCCGTCACGAACTCCTCCTCCGACCCCGCCGCCGGCAGCGCCGGCGCGCCGACCGCGGCGGCGCCCACCGACTCCCACCCGCCGCCGCGGCGCCACTCGTACGCGAGCCGCCCCGGCGCGTCGGCGCCGGCGGGCGGCGTCGTGCTGCGCATCGGCACCGCGAGGTAGGGCTCCTCGTACGCCACGCGCGCCACCAGCGCGATCGCGCGCCGCGGGACCAGCTCGCGCACGAACGTGACGCCGCGGCGCACCTCCCCCGCCGCGGTCTCGTGGCGCACGTAGAAGCGCAGGTTCACCTCGTCGAAGTCGCGGTGCAGCGGGACGGGGACCCCGCACACGCGCGTGCGCAGGAAGCGGAACCCGACCACGCTCGCCAGCGCGCGCCCCTCCCACAGGTCGAGCGTCGTGCCGCGCGGCACGAACGGCGCGAGCGCCGCCGGCGGCACCTCGTAGTTCAGCATGAGCAGCCAGCGCCACTCGGCGGTGAGGAAGGCGGGGCGGCGCGCGGGCGGGGGCGTCATCCCCGACTCAGCGCGCGGCGCGGCGCTCGCGTTCCTCGTAGTGCGCCGAGTCGTCGGCCGCGCCGAGCCGCTCGGCGAGCCGCCGCACGCCGCCGGCGACGAAGTCGCGGTAGCCGTCCGCCGGCAGCGCCTCGAGGTGCGCCGCCGCGAGCCGCACCGTCGCGGCCGCGGCCGCGCGGTCGGCGACGGCCGCCTGCGCGTCGGCGAGGTTGAGGTAGAGCGACGCCAGCAGCGGCGCCGCGCGCCCGCCGGCCACCGCCTCGGCGTCGCGCGCGGCCCGCGCGTGCCAGTCGAGCGTGGCCTCCGGCGTCGGCTGGTGGCGCGCGAGGTAGTGCGCGGCGATCGCGGCGTCGAGGTCGTCCCGCCGCGCCGCCCACGCCCGCTCGAACAGGCGCCGCGCCTCCTCGGGCGTCCCCTCGGCGGCCATCCCGGCGGCGCACAGCGCGACGACCGGGTTCGCGGGGTCGAGCGGGCCGGCGGTCACCGCGCCGCCTCGGCCGGCGCGCCGCCGACGAGGCGGGCGGTCGCCGGCCCGATCGAGACGGCGCCGGGCGCGAGCCGCTGCAGCGCGAACCCCGCGACGCCGAGCAGCACCGCCGCCACGCACGCCGGCGCCAGCGTCCCGCGCACCGCGGTGCCGAGCCAGCCGCGCCGCTCGGCGCGCGCGAGCCGCCCGTACAGCCCCACGGCCAGCCCCGCGTCCAGCAGCAGCTCGGCGAACAGCGCCGGCGCCGCGTACACGACGTAGCCGGCCACGCCGAGCACCAGCGCCGCCGCCACGAGCAGCGGCACCAGCCAGAGCGCCCCCTCGTCGAGGTCGAGGCTCCACCCGCCGGCGGCGTCGCCCGCCGCGTCGTTCCCCGCGCCGCCGAAGACGTAGCGCGCCGGGAGGTCGGCCGCGTCGAGGTCGAGCGCGTTCGGGCCCCCGCGGGCGCGCGGGGCGTGGCGGAAGCGGCGCAGCCACCCGCCGACCAGCGCGAGGAAGACGGCGTAGGCGACGCCCAGCGCCAGCGGGTAGCGCAGCGCCATCGCGGTGAGCCCCGCGCGCAGCATCGCGTACGACGCGACGAACCCCGCGCCCGCGGTCGCGGCGACGATCGCCGTCATCTGCGTCCGCGGCGAGCCGCGCCGCTGGAGGTGCGAGCGCACCTCGGCGACCGCGATCGCGCGCCGCCGCGCCGGGTCAGCCACCGGGCGCCCCGACGGCGAAGGGCGCGAGCTCGAGCCGCGCGGCGCCGCGCTCGTCGCGGAAGCGCGTCGCCGGCTCCGCCGAGAGGAAGAGGCTCACCGTGCGCCCGTCCGGCGCGTCGAGCCCCGCCAGGCGGTCGCGCAGGAACGCCGCCGGCACGCGCAGGTAGTGGAAGCCGCCCCCGCCGCCCGCGCCCTGCAGCACGAGGTGCACGTCGCCGGCGCCGAGCGCCTCCAGGCGGTGCACCGGGACCTGCACCCACCACGCGGCCTCCCCCGTCCACGACTCCGCGGCCGGGTAGAGCCGCGACGTGAAGATGTCGGCGTCGCGGACGCGGTGCGTCGCGGCGAGCCAGCGGAGCGCGGTGCTGCGGACGGTCATGCGGCGGTCGAGCGACGGTCGGGGTGGGGCGCGGGACCCGCGGGGCGCGTGCATGATGCGCCGCCGCCGGCGCGGCGGCAACGCGCCGCGCACCGCGTCCGGCGTCGCGCGCGGCCGGTCAGGGGCGGTCGGCGCGCGCGTCGCGCTCGGCCTCGACGCGCACGACCGCCTCCGCGAGGTCGACGACCCGCGCCAGCCCGGCCAGGTCGAGGCGCGACGCGACGTCGGTCGCGCGGTGGTAGTCGCCGTGGAGCCCCGTGGTGAGCATCAGCGCCGGGACCCGCACCTTCGCGAAGCTCGCGTGGTCGGAGCGGTCGGCGAGCGACGTCGAGCGGACGACGCGCACGCCGAGGCGCGCCGCCGCCGAGTCGACGAGCGCGCGCACGTGCGCCGGCGCCGCCGACGGCTCGACGGTGAGCCGGCCGTCGCGCAGGCGGCCCACCATGTCGAGGTTGAGCATCAGCGCGACGGCGCGCGTCGGCACGGGCGCGTGCTCGACGAACACGCGCGATCCCACGAGCCCCAGCTCCTCGGCGTCGAAGTGCACGAGCAGCACGGAGCGGCGCGGGGGGCTGGCCGCCAGCCGGCGCGCCAGCTCGAGCACCGCCGCGGCGCCCGACGCGTTGTCGTCGGCGCCGGGGCGCACCACGTCGCCCGCCTCGGGGTCGTACGCGCTCCACGTCGAGCGCCCGAGGTGGTCGTAGTGCGCGCCGACGACGACGTACTCGGCGCGCAGCGCGCCGTCGCGCCCCGGGACCACCGCCGCCACGTTGCGCCCGACGCGCCCGCCGAAGGAGAACGGCTGGAAGTGGTCGGGCGCGCAGGCCGCGCCGACGGCGCACTCGCGCGGGAACGCGCCCGCGAGGCCGAGGCGGTCGTAGGCCGCCGCGATGTACGCCGCCGCGCGCCGGCTCTCGGGCGTCCCCGGCTCGCGCCCGGCGAGCGTCGGGCTGGCGAGGAACGCGACGTCGGCGGCGAGCGCGCGGGGCGG
>NZ_JARGEK010000190.1 GCF_029211165.1 Roseisolibacter sp. H3M3-2 | reverse complement strand
GTCGGCGGGGCTCGTGGCGTTCGTGGTCACCGCGGCGCGCAGCGGCCCGGGCACGCGCACCGCCGCGCTGGCCGCCGCGCCGCTCGCGCCCGACGCCACGCCGGCGGCGCACGTGCCGCTCGGGGTGGCCGCGCGCTTCCCGGTGGCGGTGGTGGACGGGTGGCTGGTGTACGCGCCGCCGCGCGGCGTCGCGCTGCAGGCCGTGCGCCTCGACGCGCGCCGCCGCGCGGTGGTGGGGGAGCCGGTGACGGTGCTCGACGAGCGCGGCGACGGGCTGCAGGCCGCCCAGCTGTCGCGCGACGGGACGCTGCTGTACGTGCAGACGCAGGCCGGGACGATGCCGGTGCTCGTGGACCGGGCGGGCGCGGCGCGGCCGCTGCTCGACGCGCCGGGGGCGAACCTCATGAACCCGCGCCTGTCGCCCGACGGGCGGCGGCTGGCGATCCAGAGCGCGACGCCGCAGGGGAACGACGCGCACGTGTGGGACCTGCCGACGCGCACGCTGACGCGGCTGACGACGAGCGGGAACGCGATCCACCCGACGTGGATGCCCGACGGCCGGCGCGTGATCTACGCCGCCGCCGACGGGGGGACGCAGGCGCTCTGGTGGCGCGACGCGTCGGGGAGCACGCCGCCGGAGCGGCTGGCGCAGGCGTCGGGGGCGTTCGCGCCGGCGGTCGCCGCCGACGGGCGCACGCTGTACTTCCAGCGCCTCATCGAGGGGCGGTGGAGCCTGTGGCGGCTGCCGCTCGACGGCGCGGCGGGCGCGCGCGCGCCGCAGCGCGTGGCCGCCGAGGCGTTCGACGAGACGTGCCCCGCGCCGTCGCCCGACGGACGCTGGCTGGCGTACGTCGCGAACCCGCGCGAGCGCCCCGAGCCCGACGTGTTCGTGCGCCCGGCCGCGGGGGGCGCGGCGGTGCAGGTCTCGCAGGCCGGCGGCACGGAGCCGGTGTGGTCGGCCGACGGGCGGCGCCTGTACTACCGCGGCGCGGGGCGCGTGGTGGCGGCGACGCTGGCGTTCGACGGCGCGCCGACGGTGACGGCGCGCGCCCCGCTCCTCGACGACGCGTTCGAGGGGGAGATGCCGCACACCAACTACGACGTGGCGCGCGACGGGCGGCTGGTGATGATCGCCGGGAGCACCGGGGAGGACGCGCGCGCGGTCGTGGTGGTCGGCTGGGCCGCCGAGCTGCGCGCGCGCCTCCGCGCCGCGGCGCGGTAGCGCGCCGGGACGCTAGTCCTTGTACGGGTCGAACTCGTCGGCGCCGGCCATCACGACGACGAGCGGCCGCAGCGTGTGCAGCACCTCGATCGTGTCGCCCTGCGCCGCCAGCACGTCGGGGAGCCGGCGGTAGGCGTGCGGGCTCTCGTCGAGCCCCCCGCCGCGCAGGATCACGTCGCGCTCGCGCAGCCACCCCTCCATCATCGCCGGGCTCACCGCGCCCGGCCGGAGCACGCGCCCCGTCTTCCGGTCGCGCTTCCCGGCCGCGGCGGTGCGCGACAGGACGCGGCCGGCGCCGTGCACGGTGGAGAAGAGCGCGGCCCGCTGCGCCGCGCGCACGTCGTCGGCGCCCGTGCCCGACGGGTCGGCGCCGCGGATGATCACCGCGTCGTCGCCCATCGACCCGCCGACGAAGCCGAGCTGCCCCGGGAACGCCGGCGTCGCGCCCTTGCGGACGACGATCAGGTCGCGCCCGTCGTGCGTCTCGCGCCACGCCCAGTTGTGGTGGTTGTGCACGAGCTCGAGCTCGCGCGCGCCCATCATCGCCACGACCTTGCGCGCCACCCACTCGCGCCCGACGTACGCGTAGCGCCCGGCGAGGTGCATGAGCTCCCAGTAGTCGTCGCCGCTCGGGGAGCCGAGGTGGAGCAGCGTCTCCTGCTCGGCGGCGCGCTCCCCCCAGCGCTTCCCCTGCGCGATGGCGGTGAAGCCGGTGGCGACGGTGTGCCCGAGCCCGCGGCTGCCGAAGTGCACGCCGACCCACAGCGCCCCCGCCTCGTCGGCGAAGACGTCGACGTAGTGGTTGCCGCCGCCGATGGTGCCGAGCTGCTGGCGCGCCTTGGTCTTCAGCGCGCCGACCTCCTTCTTGCTGCCGGGGACCGCGCGCCACGCCGGGTCCTCGAACAACGGATCGTCGGTCGGCGCGTCGTCGGCGCGGTTGCGGCGCCCCATGCCGAAGCTGAGGGTCCCCGCGATCTCGTCGGCGAGGTGCTCGAGCGCCTGCTTCTGCTTCTCGGGCGTCGGCCCGAGGTCGGCGAGGGTGCGGTCGGTGCGGATCGCGGCGTTGCCGCAGTTGTGCACGACGACGCCGGCGGCGAGGAACGAGTGCGCGGGGTCGCCCGTGACGACGTCGAACACCTCGCGATCCCCCGCGTCCTCGACCGACGCCACCCGCACCCAGCACGCCTCCCCGTCGACCTGCGGGTCGACCGCCGCGCCGGGGAGCCGACGCGACGCCCCGCGGCGGTCGTAGATGGCGTGGTAGACGAAGCCCTCCTCGACGCCGTGCCGCGCGGCCACGTCGCGCATCACGTCGCGCCACCGCTCGCCGCCGGCGTGGCGCGCCCGCGCCTCGGCCTTGGCCGCGTCGCGCGTGCGGACGAGCACCTCCCGCTCCCAGACGACGCTCGCCACCCGCGCCGCCGCGCGCCGCTTGGCGGGCGCGTGGCAGAATCCCACCTCGGCGGCGAACCGCACCTGCGCCGCCTGCCCGCCGAGCACCTGCACCACCCAGGTGCGCCGCGCGCCGCGCGGCGGTCCGCTCTCCGCGACGCTCGTCTCGAAGCCGAGCGAGCGCAGCAGGGCGGCGACGAACTCGATCGCGTGCGCGACCTCGCCGGCCTGCTTCACCTGCAGGTTCGGGACGACGCCGTTGGCGTGCGTGCGCGGCGTCGTCATCTCGGCGCTCGCGAAGCCCGAGAGGAACTGCGCGCGCGCCCAGGCCGGCAGCGCGAACAGCCACGGCATCGGCCGCGCGGGCCACGCCTTCTTCCCGACCGGCGCCCCGAGCGACGCCAGCAGCGCGTGGAGGGCCGTCGACGCCACGCGCACGTGGACCTCCGGCCTGTGCTCGGGCCGCCGCTGCCGGCGGTAGCAGGTCGCCGGGAAGCCGACCGCGGCGAAGTCGGCGAGGAGCGCCGCGCCGTCCTCCTCCTGCGTGGTGTACGCGCTCACGAACTTGCCGTCGCGCGTGAGGTGGCCGTCGCCGCAGACGTAGCCGAGCAGCCGCAGGAGCGGCGCCAGTCGCGGGTCGTCGGTGCGGAACGGCAGCCACCCGCGCCCGGCGAGCACGCCCGCGGCGTGCGGCGTCAGCGCGCCGGGCGCGATCTCGAACGGCGCGTGGGGCGCGTCGGGGAGGCCGGTGTGCACCACGCACGCGACGCGGTCGCCGGGACGCAGCGCGCCGGCCTCCCGCCACCCGTCGCGCGTGAGGATCTCGTGGTCGGGGGTGGCGACCAGCGCGCGGCCGTTGGCCAGGGAGAGGCGCAGCGTCGGGCGCGTGCCGCGGGCGATCGCGCCGAGGTTCGGCGCGACCGGCCGCACCGCGCCCGCGTCGCAGCAGGTCACGGGGTCGGCGGCCCGTACGTCACGGATGGCGCGGCTCCGCCCGTCGGCGCAGACGACCGGCGTGTCGCCGGCGAGGCAGGCGATGTCCACCCCGACGCCCATCACCGACACCTGCTCGTGGTACGCCGCGACGCCGCCGACCGGCATCACGAAGCCGTGGTGCGCGTCGGCCATGAGCGCGGCGTGCGCGGTGTGCCGCGACACGGCGCGCATCTGGTCGAGCGTGCCGGCCTCGTGCTCGCCGAACACGGCGATGCCGTCGACGATGCGCGGGCCGGTGGCGTCGTGCTTCTTCTCGGGGGTGTGCATGGGGCCTCTCGTGGTGGGCGCCGTCGCCGGAGGGGCGACGAGGCGTGGCAAGAGAAGGTCCGGGGACGCAGCGTCAGGTCGTGTCCTCCCACGGGCGCGCGTCGCCGCGCTCCTCGGCCTGCCGCGCCCGCTCCAGGCGGCGCTCCTCGGCGCGCTGGGCGACCGTGGCTTCGAGCAGGCAGTGGACGAGGGCGGTGCGCACCCGCACGCGGGACCCGACCAGGTCGCGCACGGTGAGCCAGCGCGGCGGCCAGCGGCGGGCGAGCTGGCGCTCGACCTCGACCGCCGCCGCCGGCGAGAGCAGGACCCACCCGAACGCGCCCCGGAGCACCCAGTAGTCGCCGAGCGGCGACGCCGGCGGCTCCTCGAGCAGTGCGGCGAGTCGGTTGGTCATGTGGAGTGAGGGTGGGGCGCCGGCGGCGCCGCGCGGCGCGCCGGTCCCCCGGCTCGCTCACGCCGCGCCGCCCGCGCCGATGAAGTCCGCGATCACGTGGGGCGTGGCCGCGTCGAAGCCGACCACGTCGAGCATGCCGGCGTCGTCGGGGTCCGCGATGCTGAACCCGTTCGACGCCATCGCGACGACGACCAGCCGCGCCGCGAGCCCCGTGCGCTCCCGGTACGCGCGGAGCGCCTGCGCCGGGTGCACGTCCCCGGCCCACGTCTCGCTGTCGGTGTAGACCACGAAGGCGTCGACCTCCCAGCGGTGCCGGCGCGCCTCCAGCATCGGGAGGGCGCAGTCGGTGCCGCCGAAGCGGAGCGCCGCCGTGGCGCGGAGCACGTCGTCGAGCCGCTGCCGCGCCGACAGCGCGAGCGGCGTCAGCCCGCTGCCGAGCCCCGACGCCGAGTGCAGCGACGGGCGCGCGCCGTCGGTGAACGCGACGGCGCGGTACGACGGCTCGACGGCCGCGGTGACGAGCGCCATCGCCGCCGACGCCTCGCGGCACGAGACGAACGGCAGCCCGTGCACCGGCGCGGCCATGGAGCCCGACACGTCGAGCGCCAGGAGCACGCGCCGCCCGGTGGACGGGACGGCGCCGAACGCGCGGTAGAACGCGCCGTCGAGCGCGTCGGCCACCGCGGGCACCGGCGCCCAGGCGCCGGAGCCGCGCATCCCGCGCCCCCGCGCGTACGTGCGCAGCGCCGCCAGCAGCGCCAGCGGGTGCAGGGGCGTGCGCGCGATCGCCGACCCGGCGCAGAACGTCGCGGCGACGGTCGCCGTGGCCGCGGCGCCGGGCGCGAGCAGCCCGACGCGCGTCATGACGCCGAGGTTGCGCACGAGCGCGCCGAGCGGCATCCCCTCGAGCAGCGCCTCCCACACGACCGCGTGGGCGAGCAGCCCGGTGGGCACCATCTCGCGCGTGAGCCCGTAGATCGCGATCACGCGCGCCGCGTCGGCGGGCGGCATGCCGCGCACGGCGTGCATCGCCTCCAGCCGCTCGACGACGTCCGTCTCGGCGACGCCGCGGCGCTCGACCGCCGCGTCCCACCCGCGCGCGGCGAAGCGGAACAGCAGGTCGTGCGTCGGCGTCGGCGGCGCCGGGTGCGCGAGGCGCAGCGCGTCGCGGTGCGACCAGCCGTCGCGGGCCTGGTATTTCATGACCTGGTACGCGAGCTCGCGCGGGGCGCGCTGCGTGTACCACCGGCCCACGGCGGCGCGGACGCCGCGCCCCCACCCGCGGAACGCCTTCAGGTACTGCAGGAAGTGGAAGAGGTGCGTCCCCGTGCGCGCCACGCGCGGGAGCGCGGCCAGCGCCGCGGCGCGCGTGGCCGGGTCCTCGGCCGCGGCCGCGAGCGCCAGCACGAACAGCGCCGGGTCGTTGCGCGCCGCGCGCCCCGACGCGCTCACCTCGACGACGCGCGCGACGGCGCGCGGGCCGTCCTCGGCGAGGCACGCCTGCGCGGACGCGGCGCCCTCGCGCGTGAGCGTCCGCTCGCCGACGTGGAACGTCCCGCCCTCGCTGCCGAGCACGAGGAAGCGGTCGAGCCGCGTCCACCGGTCGACGCCCCAGGCGAACCCGCCCGCGGCGTTGGGGACCTGCGTGGTGCCGGGGATCGGCTCGGCCTGCGGCGTGGTGCCGGCCAGGCCGGTGGCGAGGCGCCGGAGGCGCGTCGCGACGTGCTGCGTGAAGTCGAACATGGCTCGCCCTCCGTGGGTGAGTCGTGGTGGGGGAGTCGGGCGGAGAAGGGGTGCGCTCGGTGCCGGGGCTCATCCCGGCGATCGGTGAGAGCGATGACCGAGTCACGGCGCCCCGCCCGACGCGGGGTGTCGCACGGGCGGGCCGGGGATTCGAACCCCTCGGCTCGCGCCTTTACCCAGGTAACCCTCGGCCGGCGGCCCGCCGCGCGTGCGGCGGGCGAAGGGTGGCGAGGGCATGACCCGCCGCGTGCGACGGCGTGTGTGCGTGTGCTGTGCGTGTGGTGGCCCGCCGCCGGACGACGGCGCGGCGCGCGCGGGCAGCGGGAGTCGCGTGTCTCACGGCACGCGCGTCCTCGCCGCCGCCGACGGCGGACCACCGGGTGGAGCAGACGAAGCAGGTACTGCGTGTTGCTGCTGCGTTCCCGGACCTTCGCTTGTCAAACAGCGCGGGGCCGGCCGGGGGACGACGAAAACGCCCCACCCGGCCGAAGGCGCAGGTGGGGCGCGTGTGGGCGCTCCGCGGGACGGGGCGCGCCTACGGGCGCGCGGCCGTGCCTCCTGCGTCGGATCTGGGCGCGCGATAGGCACGCCCCTTCACGCCCCGGCGGCATTCGCCGGCGGCGCGGACGGTCGGTCGACCGAAGTCGTCTTGGTGGCGTGGCATGGCGGCGCGAGCGGGAGGGTGGAAACGCGAAAGTCGCGTCGTCGATGGCAGCGCGAGGCGCGGCGCGCGCGGGCGTGGAACGCCGGCGGGCGGAGACGACACTCGTGCACATCGGGACGCGACTCCCAGGGCGCCGATGATAGAGGCGTCCTGCGTGTTTGTCAACCGTGTGCTACTATCTCGCGCATGCCGACCCCGATCGCCGCGCGCGCCGCCGCGCTCCTCCTCGCCTGCGCCGCGCCGCTCGCCGCGCAGGCACCCGCCGCCCCCGTGACGGCCATCGCCCGCGCGCGCGAGCCGCTGCCGCCCGAGCACGCGACGGCGAACGTCGCGCGCTTCTCGTACATCGTCTACGGCGACACCCGCGGCCGCCGCGACGGCGTCGCCGAGCAGTACGAGCACGGCCTCGTCGTCGACGCGATGCTGCGCGTGATCGCCCAGCTGCGCGACGGGCCCGAGCCGGTGCGCTTCATCCTCCAGAGCGGCGACGCGGTGGTGAACGGGCGCGACCCGAAGCAGTGGAACGTCAGCTTCGTGGGGCTCATCAACCGGCTGACCACCGAGGGGGGCGTGCCGTACTTCCTCGCCCCCGGCAACCACGACGTCACCGGCTCCGGCGACCTCGCGAGCCCGGGGCGGCAGGAGGGGCTGCGCAACTACCTGGCGGCGGTCGGCCAGCTCATCCCGCCCGACGGGGCGACGCGCCGGCTCCCCGGCTACCCCACCTACGCGTTCGGCTACGGCAACACGTTCGTGCTCGCCTTCGACTCGAACATCGCCGAGGACTCGACGCAGCTCGCGTGGGCGGAGGCGCAGCTCGCGGGGCTCGACCGCCGGCGCTACCGGCACGTGGTCGCCTTCTTCCACCACCCCGCGTTCTCGTCGGGGCCGCACGGCGGGCCGGTGGTCGAGCGGCCGACGGCGGCGGTGCGCGCGCGCTGGATGCCGATGTTCCGGCGCCACGGCGTGACGCTCCTCTACACCGGCCACGAGCACCTCTACGAGCACTGGGTCGAGCGGTGGCGCGACTCGGCGGGGCGCGCGCGCCGCCTCGACCAGATCGTGAGCGGGGGCGGGGGCGCGCCGCTCTACGCCTACACGGGGGAGCCGAGCCTGCGCGAGTACGCCGCGGCGTCGGGGCGCGACTCGGTGCGCGTCGAGCACCTCGTGAAGCCCGGCGTGGAGGCGGGCGACAACCCGTACCACTTCCTCGTCGTGCGCGTCGACGGCGAGCGGGTGACGATCGACGTCGTCGGCGTCGACTGGGGGCGCAACTTCCAGCCGTACCGCAGCGCGCGCACGACGATCGGCGCCGCGCCCTGACCGCGACACGCGTCGCGGGCGCCCCGCGCCGGCGCATCACGGCCGCGTCACGACCACGCCGCCCCCGTGACCGCGGTCACCCGCGGCGCGAGAAGGCGGGCCCGGCCACCATCCCGCGGGCGGCCGGACGGCGTACCGTGTGCCGGGGCGGGCCCGCCGCGTGGCGGGCGCCGGCCGCGGGCGGACCACGACGCGGAGGGAGGGATGGGCTGGCACCGGAAGACCACACGCATGCCCGACCGCCGGGCGTCGCGGGCGGGGAGCGCCGGGGAGCACCCGGGCGCGCTCACGGGCGCGGTCACGCGCGCGCCGCGCGACCCGCGGCGGCCCCCCTACGCGGTGATCCCCGACGACCCGGCGCTGGTCGCGATGCGGCGCGAGGTCGCCAACCGGCTGCGCGCGGTGTGCGCCGGCATGGACGCTGCAGCCTTCGAGCTGCTGGTCCGCGACGTCGCCGCGTTCAAGCTGCGCTGGGCGTCGCGCTGAGTCCCCGGCCGTCGCAGGAGGAAGGAGACGCATGAGGCCCCGCGCGGTCGGCACGCCCTGCCCCGAGTGCGGGGCCACCGTCCCCGTCGGCGCCCTGCTGTGCCGCTGGTGCGGCGCCTGGCGCCCCACGCGCCACCACGTGCGCGCCGCCGAGCCGCTCACGGAGCCGAGCCGGCGCCCCGGCGACCACCGCCTCCTGCTGCGCGCGCTGCTCGCGCGCGGGGCGCTCGGCGCCGCCGGCGCGCTGCTCCAGACCGCGCGCGAGGTGATCGCCGCGCGCGCCCCCGCGACGTCGGCCCCGCCGGCGGCCCCGCCGGCGCCCGACGTGGCGCCGAAAAGATGAGCAGTTCCTACCACGCGGACGCGGGACCGGGCGCGCTACCCTAGGCGCGCCGGCACTCCCGTCGTGACGCGACCCCGCGCGGATCGGGGCGCCGGCTTCACTCCGGCCCCCACGCGCCATGTCCCGCGTTCCGTTCGTCCCGTACGCCGCCGCCTGCCTCGCGGCCGCGTCCCTCCTCGCCGGCTGCCGGGCCGACCGCGGCGCGGCGCCCGCCGCCGCCCTCGCGCTCGCGCC
>NZ_JARGEK010000019.1 GCF_029211165.1 Roseisolibacter sp. H3M3-2 | reverse complement strand
GCTCGCTGCGCGCGCGGCGCGCGGTGCGCGGGCGCTGGACGGCGTGGGCGCGCGACCGCCGCGACGCGGCGCGCCCGCTCCTCTGGATGCACGCGCCGTCGGTGGGCGAGGGGCTGCAGGCGCGCCCGGTGCTCGAGCTGGCGCGCCGCGAGCGCCCCGACCTGCAGCTCGCCTACTCGTTCTACTCGCCCAGCGCGGAGCGCTTCGCGCGCGGGCTCGACGTCGACGCCGCCGACTACCTGCCGTTCGACACCGGCGGCGACGCCGCGGCGCTGCTGCAGGCGCTCCGCCCGTCGGCGCTCGTGTTCAGCAAGCTGGACGTGTGGCCGGTGCTCGCCGCCGAGGCGTCGCGCCGCGGCGTGCCGCTCGGCCTCGTGAGCGCGACGCTGGCCGGCGGCTCGTCGCGCCGCGGCGGGCTCGCGGGCGGTCTGCTGCGCGACGCCTACGCGCGCCTCTCGCTCGTCGGCGCGATCAGCGACGAGGACGCGGAGCGGCTGGTGGCGCTCGGCGTGCGCGCCGACCGCGTGCGCGTCACCGGCGACACGCGCTACGACCAGGTGTGGCGCCGCGCCGCGGCGGCCGACCGCGCGTCGCCGCTGCTCGCCCCGCTCGCCCCCGAGCGCTCGGGCGGGCGCTTCACGCTGGTCGCCGGCTCCACCTGGCCCGCCGACGAGGAGGTGCTGCTGGAGGCGTGGCAGACGCTCCGCCGCCAGGACGCGCGCGCGCGGCTGCTCATCGCGCCGCACGAGCCGACGCCCGCGCACCTCGGGCCGGTCGAGGCGTGGGCCCGCGCGCAGCGCGCGTCGCTGGCGCGCCTGTCGGCCGTCGAGGCGGGCGAGGCGACGGCCGACGTGGACGTGCTGCTCGTCGACCGCGTCGGCGTGCTGGGGGAGCTGTACGCCGTGGGCGACGCGGCGTTCGTCGGCGGCGGCTTCCACGCCGCGGGGCTGCACTCGGTGCTGGAGCCGGCGGCGTACGGGCTCCCCGTCGCGTTCGGGCCCGGGCACGGCGACAGCCGCGACGCCGGGCTGCTCCTCGCCGCCGGCGGCGCCACCGCGGCCGCGACGCCGCGCACGCTCGCCGAGCTGCTGCGGCGCTGGCGCACGAGCGACTCCCTGCGCCGCCGCGCCGCCGACGCCGCGCGCGCCGTCGAGCGCGCGGTGCTCGGCGCCGACGGGCGCGCGTTGGCGCTCGTGCGCGAGCTGCTCGGCAGCTAGGGCACGGCCCGATCTCGTGGGCTGACAGCGGCTCGCGCGCCGCAGCGGACCACACTGCGAGGCGACCCGAGCGCGGAGCGTCGAGCGCCGAGCGTGGCGTGGTCCTCGCCGCTCGGCGCCCGGCGCTCGCGTCGCGATCCACCGGCGGCCGGGCACCCGCGCGGAGCGCAGCCCTCCCGCGGTGCGCTACCGTTGCGAGGATCTCCGCGCCGCGTTCCGCTCCCGCAGCCACGCGAACACCGGCCGGGTCGCCGCGCGCCCGGGCGCCACGACGCCGTAGCCGTCCGCCTCGCCGTCGTGCAGCACGTAGCCGACGAGGCGGTCGAAGGTGCGCGTGCGGTCGTTCCACTCGGCGAGGTCGCGCCACTCCGCCGCCCGCCGCGCCTCCTGGCGGTCGCGCGCCGAGATGCGCCAGAGGTGGCGCATCGTCCCCGCGGCGATCCCGAACTCGGTGAGCCAGAGCGGGCGCGCGTCGCCGCGCGCCCGCATCTCGGCGCGCACGCGATCGCCGCGCGCCCGCGCCGCCGTGACCACCGGCGGCCCGTACGCGTGCACCGCCAGCACGTCGAACGGCCCCGCGCCGTCGTACACGCCGCGCAGGAACACGGCGAGGCTGTCGTCGGGTCCGGCCAGCCCGCCGACCACCACCAGCGCCCGCGGGCTGGCGCGCTTGATCCGCGGGTACGCCTCGCGCAGCATCTCGGCGTAGTGGCGCCCCTGCTGGCGCAGCGGCACGCGGCCGGCCCCGAACGCCTCCGTCCACCCGGGCGCGTCCTGCTCGTTCCACAGCTGCCAGTGGTCGACCTGCGGCAGCTCGCCGGCGCGCGCCGCGACGAACTCGGCGAAGGCGCGGTAGACCCGCGCGCGCGCGTCGTAGCCGCTCCCCGGCGGCGCCGCGTGCACGACGACCGTCAGCGCGATCCCCGCCGAGTCGACGCGCCGCACGCCGGCGGCGAAGGCGGCGCGGTAGGCCGGCTCGGCGGCCCACCGGTCCCAGTAGAGCGTCGTGCGCGCGTGGCGCACGCCGGCGGCACGCAGCAGCGCGACCGCGCGCGCGTCCGTCTCGTGGGTGGTGAGGCCAACCGGGTCCTGGACGAGCGCCAGCGCCAGCGCCAGCCCCGCGCCCCGCACGGCGCTCAGCGCGGGCGGTGCAGGTAGAAGCCCTGCACCAGCGGCACGCCGAGCGCCTTCACCGTCTCGAACTCCTCGACCCGCTCGACCCCCTCGGCGATCACCATCGCGCCGTGGTCGCGCGCGAACTTCACCATCGTCTCGACCAGGTTCTGCTTGATGAAGTTCGTGTCGATGCAGTTGATCAGCGACATGTCGAGCTTGATGAAGTCCGGCTCGAGGTTCGCGATCGAGCCGAGCCCCGCGTAGCCGCTCCCGGCGTCGTCGACCGCGAAGCGGAAGCCGGCGTCGCGGAAGGCGCGCAGCCGCTCGCGGAACTTCGGGTAGTCCTTGATCGCCGTCCGCTCGGTGATCTCGATGACCACCCGCCGCGGGTCGTCGACGCCGATCTCGACGTCGCTGAACGCCGGGTCGGCGAAGTCGTGCGGGTCGACGTTGAGGAACAGCAGCTCGTCGCCCTGCAGCCGCCGCATCTCCTCGATCGCGCGCGCGCGGCACAGGCGCCCCAGCTCCCACAGCAGGTCGGCCTCGGCGGCCACCTCGAACATCACCTCGGGGCTGCGCAGCGACCGCAGGTTGCCGCGCGCCAGCGCCTCGTAGCCGAAGATGCGCCGCGACTCGGTCTCGACGATCGGGTGGTAGTCGACGTACACCAGCCGGTCGCGCAGCGACGTCCGCAGGTCGGCCACCTTCCGCGCCCGCTCCCGCTCCTCGACGCTCTTGGCGGCCATCGCCGCCTCGCGGATCCCCCGGTAGATGAGCCGCTCGAGGCGCATCTTGGGGTTGAAGTACACGTGCGCCACGCCGACGTAGATGTCGAACAGCGCCGCCACCTCGTCGCCGTGCGCGGCGTCGAGCCGCTGCGCGATGCGCCGCTCCAGCCGCGACGCCAGCTCGTGGATCTCGGCGTCGGTGGCCGCCTGCGCGCCGGGCGCCGGCACGTGCAGCAGCACCAGGTCCGCGTCGTTGGTGAACGACACCGACGCGCGCGACGCCGACAGCGCCGACTCGGCGAGGATCTCGCGCACCGTCTCGGCCGTCGTCTCCAGCACGGCGTCGAGCTTCTCCCAGCCGTAGATCTCCTCGAGCTTCGAGTAGCGCACGAAGTTGAGGTAGAGCACCACCACCTCGCCGCGCTCCTTGATGTGCGCGCGCGAGCGCTCGATCGCCACCGGCAGCGTCGGCAGCCCGGTGCGCGCGTCGTAGAGCATCTGCTCGTACTCCGCGCGCTCGATGCGGTCGGTCAGCGCCGCGCCGTTGGGCTGCGCGCGCGCGATCGCGGTGCGCACGCGCGCCGCCACCTCCTCGGCGGTCGCGGGGACGAAGTACCAGTCGTCGGCCCGCAGCTCGGCGGCCCGCCGGCGCCCCGTCTCGTCGGCGCATCCCACCACCACCGGCACGCCGGCGTGCCGCGCCTCCGCGAACACCTCGCGCAGCGCGTTCGGGTTGTCGGTGGTCACCACCACCGCCCGCGCCTCGGGGAGCGCCGGGATCCCGCCGGCCAGGTCGCGCGCGGGGCGCACCTCGACCCCCCACCCGCCGAGCAGCTCCGCCGCCTCCGCCACCGCGCGGTCGGCGCTGTCGGTCAGCAGCGCCGGCCGGTACCGCGCCCCCGTCCCCGCCCCGGCGGCCGCCGGCGCCACGCCGGCCTCCGCCCCCCACGCGCCCGTCGCCGACGTCACGATCGGGGGCGATGCGGGGTGGTCGGGCGGTGGAGGCGCGTCGGGGCGATGGCGGAAGGGACGGGCATCAGGGCGCGGTGATCGACCTCGGAGCAGCAAGACGCACGCCCTCTGGCGCGCGGGTGCATTGCGCTGCACGCTACAGCGCCGATCCAAGGCGCGCCACGCACCGGCCGTTTCCGTTCTGGCCCCCGGTGCCTTCCCCCTCCCCGACGCGCATGCCGACCGCCGCCCCCCGCTCCACCGTCCTGCTCGCCCTGCTGGCCGCCGCCTGCGCCTCGAGCGGGCGCGCGGCGGCGTCGGGCGACGCCGAGGTCGTCCAGACCACCCGCCCGGTCGAGACCGGCGGCACCGGCTCGGGCGTGCCGGCCTCGCTGCTGCGCGGCGTCACCGAGGACTTCGTCCGGAAGACGACCGTCGAGGCACCGCCCGAGGCCGTCTGGGGCGCGCTGACGGCGGTGTACGAGGAGTTCAAGCTCCCCATCAACACGCGGGTGGACGCCGAGCGGCGGCTGGGGACGGCGGCCGGGCGCTTCCGCGAGCGGGTGGCCGGCGAGCGCGCGGCGCGGATCGTCTCCTGCGGCACCGCCGCCGACGGGCGCGAGGCGGCCGACAGCTACGAGCTCTCCCTCGACATCGCGACCACCGTCGCCGCGGCCACCGACGGCGCCTCCGAGCTGCGGACGGTCGTCTCGGGGTTCGCCAAGCCCATCTTCACCAACGGCGAGCCGGTGCGGTGCGCCTCGACGGGGCGGCTGGAGGAGCGCATCGCCGCCGCCGCGCGCGCGAAGGTCGCCAAGTAGGGCGACCGACGCGACGCGGGGGCCAGCGCCATCACTCGCGCCGGCCCCCGCGTCGTTCGCGCCGCGTGCGCGCGGCGATCGACTACTGCACCGTGTTGGGCGGCAGCCGGTCGACGAACACGTTGATCGCCGGCGCCTGGAGCGCGGTCGCGTTGGCGGCCGAGAGCCCGCGGACGGCGCCGCTGCCGGCCACCGCGCCCGGGAAGGCGTAGACGCTGAACGCGGTGCCGGCGACGCCCGACCCGGCGACCGGGTTCACCGACGCCGTCCCGGCCGTGCCCGCGCCGGCGAGCATGGTGCCGAGTGCCGTGGTGCCGCCGACGGCCGTGACGCCGAAGCCGAGGGCGCCCGTCGCGCGCGCGGTGTACGGCGAGGCGGTGCGCGGCGCCACGCTGGCGACCGCCGGGGTCCCCGTCGCCGCCGCCGTCGCGCCGACGTAGCCGGCGACCGCCGCGTCGGTGGCGTTGTAGAAGCGGTAGTGGACGTTCCCCGCGGCCACCGCCGGCGGCGCGTCCTCGATGACGACGAAGCGGGCGCGGTTCGCCCCCGCGCCGGCGCGCGCGCTGCCGACGTACAGCAGCGTGTAGTTCTTGTTGGCCTCGAAGGTGATCGTCGTGTCGGTGAGGCGCTGCTGCACCGTCGCCGCCGACGAGTCCTGGAACGAGAACACGACGACGCGGCGCTGCTTCGCCTCGGTCGCGTAGTAGCGCGAGCCGGTGCGGAAGGTGAGCCCGCCGGAGCCCTCGACGGTGTTCGCCGAGTACTCGAGCTGGTCGATCATCTTGAAGTCCAGGCGGCCCGTGTCCGGCACCGCGTGGATGTAGCGCACGCCGGCGAGCGGCGGGTTCGTCTCCGTCACCGTGTTGTCGTCGTCGCAGGCGGCGAGCGCCGCGACCGACAGGGCGAGGAGGGTGACGCGTGGAAGGCGCATGGCAGGAGAGGTCGGGTGCAGAAGGGGGTCGCGGCGGCGCCCGGCGCGGGGTCGCGCGGCGCCGGCCGGCGGACGGGCGGGATCAGGAGCCTTGCGGGGGGACGGGGGGGCCGCTGCCGTCGTTGTCGTTGCCGTTCCCGCCCGACACCAGCTGGCGCGTCACCACGAACGCGACCAGCGCGCCGACGGTGAGCGCCACCAGCCCGGTGGTGCGGGCGCGGGAGAACCGGCGTTCCTGGAACCCCCGCAGCGACGACACGTCGAAGCGGAGGCGCTCGCCGTTCCACTTGGTCTCGTTGCCGTTGATGTACCGCACGCGGCTCAGCGACAGCACGACGCTGCTGTCGCCGCGGCGGTCCACGGCGGTCCCCTCGACGCGGTCCACGCTGGGGCCGAGCGAGTCGGACATCGCCACGCGCCCCCGGTCGTTCATGACGGCGACGACCTGGACGCCCGGGTCGGGGACACCGAGCAGGGGGCGGGTGGTGTAGCACCCCGTGCTCACCCCGAGCGAGCCGGCGAGGACGCCGGCCCGCACGAGGCGGCACGCGAGGGACGAGGACGGATGGGCGGGCGACGACGACACGGCGGGCGACCTCAGCTCACCACCCGTAGGTGTTCCCCGGGGCGGCCACGCGTGTGTTCACGGGGACCGACTGGCCGCGCGCGAGCGCCTCCTGGTTCGGCACCGGCCACTCGAGCGGCGTCCCGGCGATCAGGTCGTTCCAGCGGCGGGCGTCCATGTACCACACGCCGTAGCCGGTGAAGATCGTCTCCATGCGCTTCTCGTACTTCATCGCCTCGAGCACCGTGCCGCAGGACAGCGTCGTCCCCGCGGGGACGCGCGGCACGCAGGCGTTGCCGCCCGGCACCGTGCTGGTGAGCGACGTCGCGGCCGCGCCCATGGCCGGCAGCCCGGCGCGCACGCGGTACTTGTCGATCAGCGGCACCGCCGCCGTGACGTTGCCCAGGCGCAGGTGCGCCTCGGCGGCCAGCATGTCGATCTCCGCCGTCGTCAGCAGCGGCCACGGCCCCGACGAGTTGTTGCGGCGGTAGTCGTAGAAGCGGAAGAAGTCGTACTGCGAGCCGGCCGTCGGGCCGCCCACGGCGTCGAGGCCGGTGGCGCGGTTGCGGAAGTAGGTGACGGTGTCCTTCGGGATCTGCGCGTCCTGGTAGCCCTGCTGCGCCGCGCGCGTCTCGCCCTTCGGGAAGCGGTTGTCGGGCGTGCGGATCAGGAACGGGGTGCGCGACGTCACCGGCGCGCCGAGCCAGGTGGCGTAGGCGCCGGTGGTGTCGGCCATGCCGATCCCCCAGTACGGCATCTGGTGCCACGTGCTGCCGACGGCCGCCTGGTTGAGCCACGGCACCTGCCAGCCGGTGCCCGGCGACAGGTTGACCACCAGGTTCGTGCGGATGCCGTTGGTGGCGTCGTCGCGCACGAGCGCCCAGTCCACCTGCGACAGCTCGGCGGGGGTGCGCGGCATGTTGGCGCGGATCTGCGCCTTGTACGAGCGGATGATCCGGACGAAGTCGGTCATCGAGACCGACGACGTCGTGGCCAGCCAGGTGGCCGGGAGGCTCGTGCCGGCGCCGCTCGTGGCGGCCGGGCTGCTGGCGAGCGCCTGGGCCGAGTCGAGCATCTGCATCGCCGCCGCGAACACGGTGCGCGCGGGCGACAGCTCCGGGATCTCGTCGTCGGCGGTGGCCGGCGTGATGACCGCGGCGTTGTCGTACACGAGCGCCAGGTGCCCCAGCGAGTAGCCGAGGGCGAAGAAGGCGAAGGCGCGGGTGCGCGCGTAGTCGGCGGCCGGGAAGCTCTGCTGCGCCTCGGCCAGCGCGTTGATCGACTGCGACGCGATGCGCGAGGCGCGCGTCAGGAAGGAGAAGTCGCGGTTGTTGCCGACCGTGACCGCGTTCCCCGGGGTGTTGTCGATGCCGGCGCGCGGCAGGCCGCCGCGGGCGAGCATCCCGAAGTTGGCGACGGTGGCCTCGCTCTCGCCGGACATCACGAGCATCTGCGGCCAGATGGCGTCCGTGGCGTTGTAGTGCCCCACGAACGCGTTCTGCATGAGCTTCGAGATCAGCGTCTCGGTGCCCGAGGCCGACGTGAGGAGCGACTCGACCGTCGGGGCGCTGGTGTTGCTGACGCTGAGCGGGTCGGCGGTGCAGCCGGCGAGGGCCGCGGCGCCGAGCAGCGTGGCGGGAAGGATTCGACGACGCATTCGTCTGGGAGGGGTCGGGGACTGGAGCGCGGGGCCCGGCCGGCCGCGCGCGCGGGGCGCGCGCGCGGCGGCGGGCGGCGCGTCAGAACGCGCTGGAGAGGGAGAGCGTGAACTGGCGCTGGTTCGGATACGTGAACCGGTCGACGCCGTTCAGCGCCGCGTTGTTCAGCGACCCGCCCGGGATCCCGACCTCGGGGTCGAACCCGCGGTAGCCCTTCGTCCACATCGCGAGGTTGCGGCCGATCAGCCCGACCGTCCAGTCGCCGGCGCCGAGCACGCGCCCGACGCGGTACTGCACGCTCAGCTCGCGCAGCTTCATGTAGCTGGCGTCCTCGATCGTCTCGCGGTTCGGGCCGAGGATGTCGTAGAACCCGCCCAGCCCGCTCGCGTTGCCGCCCACGCCCGGGCCCGCGCGCCAGTAGTAGCCGGTCGGCTTCGCCGTCTCGAGCGACTTGCCCGTCTGGTCCACCAGCCCGGTCATGAAGTCGCCGAGCGACCAGTGGTAGCCCTGGTTCCAGATCGTCTGCCCCATCGACGCGTCGAGCAGGCCGTACACCGTCGCCCGCTTGTAGCGCAGGTTCTGCGTGATGCCGAAGCGGTACTTGGGCATCGTGTTGCCGAGCGGCACGACCGCCGGGCTCCCGATCGAGTCGCGGAGCAGGATCGGCATGCCCCAGCTCAGGCGGTAGCCGCCCGTCGTGACGTTGCCCCACGGCGCCTGCGCGCCCGGGAGCTGCGCGCGCCACAGGTTCTTCGTGATGCCGTCGCCCGGCGTGTTCCCCTGGCCGACCCAGACGATGTACCCCTCGTCGTTCTTCTGGAACGCCTGCCCCGCGCCGCACTGGCCGTTGAACGGCGCCGGCAGCTGGCTGCAGTTCATCACGAAGTCGCGCCCGTAGATCGTGCCGAGCAGCTCGTTCGGCGCGAAGCGGAACATCGTCTCCGTGCCCTGCGGGCCCGGGCCCTGGAAGAACGGCGCCACGCCCAGCTCGGTGATCTTGGAGCGCACGCGGTCGTAGATCACGCGCGACGACCACGAGAGGTTCGGGCGGTTGATCCACGGCACGTCGAGCGAGACCTCGAACGACGTGTTGCGCAGCGTGCCCGCGTTCTGCCACTGCGTCGCGAAGCCCGAGGCGTTCGTGAGCGGCACCGGCAGGATCTGGTCGGTGATGTTGTTCACCGCGTACGACACGTTCAGCCCGACCTTGCTGAAGAACTCGAGGTCGATGCCCAGCTCCGTCTCGGAGCGCACCTCGGGCTTCAGGTCCGGGTTGCCCAGCTGGTTCGGCGTCAGCACGCCGCCGGCGCCGATGGCGAACGTCGCGTACTGCGCGGCGAAGCTCGGGCGCTGGCCCGTCTGGCCGTAGGCCGCGCGCAGCTTGAACAGCGAGAGCGCGTCCTGCGCGAACCACCACGGCTCGCGGCTCACGATCCAGCTGCCGGACACGCCCGGGAACGTCTTCCAGCGCTGCTCGGCGCCGAACAGCGACGAGCCGTCGCGGCGGACGTTCGCCTGGAGGAGGTAGCGGTCCTTGAAGTCGAGCTGGAGCGACCCCATCATCGCCTGGCCGCGGACGATCGACTCGCCGTAGCCGATGGCCTTCGAGTTCTGGTCGGTCACCGCGGCGGCCGTGATCAGCCCCGGCACCACCAGGTTGTTGCCGCCGACGCTGAGCCCCGTCGAGTACTGCTGCTCGTACAGGTAGCGGCCGCTCAGCGAGGTGCGCAGGTCGCCGAAGGCGCGGCGCACGGTGCCCGTGACGCTCGTGTTCAGCGACTGGTCGTCGCCCGACGACATGCCGAGCGAGCCGACGTTGCCCGGGCCGGCGATCGTGCTGCGGAAGCCGAGGTCGTTGACCTGCGCCGCGTCGCCGGTGTTGCGGTCGTAGCTGAAGTTCCCCTCGACCGTGGCCCACTCGACCGGGTCGTACTTCAGCGTCGCGCCGCCGAGGAAGCGCGAGCCCTTCGACGCCTGGTTGGCGTTCTCGAACGAGTAGAGCGGGTTCTCGTTCTGCTCGCCCTGCTGGAGCACGTTCGTGCGGACGTAGAGGCGCCCGAGCGCGTCGCGCTGCTTGAGGTCGACGAAGGCCGGCGACCGCGTGATGCGGAAGAAGCCGTTGCCGCCGTTGTCCTGGTTGTCGCCCTGCGAGCGCGTGGCGCTGAAAAACGTCTGGATGCCCAGGCTCAGGTTGTCGCGCCAGCGCTGGTCGATGTTGGCGCGCACCGCGTTGCGGGTGTAGCCGCCGAGGTACGTCAGCGACCCCTGGTGCGTGAGGTTCGAGACGCTGCCGTAGACGCCCGTGTTGTTGATGCGGCCGCGGACGTCGACGTTCGTGTTCGTGAACGCGTTCGGCGTGATGAAGTCGTCGAAGACGTTCCGCGTCTGGTTGAAGCGGTTGACCTGGAACTGCCCGCTCAGGAAGCCGAAGGTCGGCGTGAGGCCGATCCCGCCGTCGTTGAGGAACAGCTGCGGCGCCAGCGCGGCCGGCGAGGCGACCTCGTTGACGCGCGCGACCTCCTTCTCGAGGTCGATCAGCTGCGTGCACGACGACCCGTTGGTCGTCGAGCGCGAGCAGTAGAACTGCCCGCTCGGGTCCTTGGCGATGTTGTGGCGGCGCGCGATCGAGAACTCGCGCGGCACGTCGCCGATCCCGCCCTCGGTGCGCAGCCCGAACTTCACGCCGTCGCGCGAGTTCTTGCCGCTCTTGGTCGTGATGTTGATGACGCCCGAGCCGGCGCGCGCGCCGTACAGGTTCGCGGCGGCGGCGCCCTTCACGATCTCGACCGACTCGATGTCGGCCGGGTTGATGTCGGCGATCGTCCCGTTGAGCTGGATGCCGTCGACGATGTAGAGCGGCTGCTGGCTGCGGCCGGCCGCGTTGATCGACGTCGGGCCGCGCATCAGGACCACGGGGGCGGCGCCGGGGCGGCCGGTGGCGGCCACGATGTTGGCGCCCGGGACCTTGCCCTGGAGCTGCGAGATCGCGCTCGTGCCGACGACCGGCATCTGGGTCGAGTCGACCTTCTGCACGGTGAACGGCGTGCGCACCTGCTCCGTCGCCTCAGAGACGCCGGTGACGACGACCTCGGTCAGGCGGAGGGCGTCGCGCTTGAGCTGGAAGTTCACCGTCTGCGTGCCGGCCGACAGCGTGACCGGGCGGGCCTGCGGCGCGAAGCCGACCGAGCGCACCCGGAGCTGCACGGACTGCCCGCTGACGCGGGCCGCGGGGACGTTGATGGTGAAGACGCCCGACGGGCCCGTACCCACCGAGAGCGTGAGCTCGGTGATGTACACGTTGGCGCCCGGCAGCGGCGTGCCGTCCTCCGTGGTGACGCGCCCGGTGAGCACGGCGCCGCCCGCGGGGGCCTGCGCGCGTGCCGCACCGGCGGCGAGGGTGAGGAGGCATGCCGCTGCGGACAGCGTCACGACGCCTCGGGACCAGCTCGACCTCATCATGGGGGATCCTCGTGCCAGAGGGTTCGACGGAACGGCAGGGCGCCGCCCCCGGGGGCGGGGCGGCGAGCTCGGACGGCGGGTGGGGGGACCGCCGCGGAGGTGAAACCCGGAGGCCGGAGCAACCGTAGGCCGCGTACCGGTGTCTGAATCGACGGAGCCGGTGGGGAAGCGGCCGGACGCCTCGGCGGTCGGGCACCCCGCGTCCCGGGGAGCCAGAGCCGGGGCGGGGTCGGACGACGTCGGGAACCAGGTCGGGAAGCGACGGGCGCGGCGCGCGCGACGGACGTCGGGACGCGCGGGGCGTCCGGGCGCAGCCGTCGACGGCGCCGCCTGTGCGGCACCTCGGCGTTCAGGGGGTGTGCGGACGCCGGCAGACGCCCCGCCCCGGCTCGCCCAACGTGCGGGCGCTCCGGCGCGTATCGCGGGTCCGGCGGTCTATGCGAACGTCGCCACGGGGGCCGGCCAGGCCACCCCGCGATCGATCACGTGCCTGAACTACCTGAGCGTACGGCCTGCGCTGCCATCGGCGCGCCCCGCGACGGGTCGCGGCCGGATGGGACCAACGGTGGGGACTCGGGGGCGAGCCGCGCGTCGGGAGGGATGACGCGTGCCCGCGGGCGAGTCGATGTTGCGGACCCGGCGTTCCGGGACGCCGTCACAATACAGCCGGGACACCCGTTGTAAAGGTGTCGCACCGGATCGTCATACGTGACGCGCGTCTCGCCACGCCCCGGTCGCGGCCCGTCCCGCGTCCCCTCGGGCGGACAGCTCAGGCGGTCAGCAGCGCCGCGTTCCGCTCGACCTTCGCCGCCAGCTGCGGCAGGTCGAACGGCTTCGTCACGTAGTCGTCGGCGCCCGTCTGGATCGCCGTGCGCTTGTCCTCCCACTCGTCGAGCGCCGTCACCATGATGACGCGCACCCGGCGGCCCAGCACGGGGTGCTGCTTCATGAGCCGGCAGACGTCCCACCCGTCGCGCCCGGGCATCATGACGTCGAGGAGGACCAGCGAGGGGCGCACCTGCTCGAACAGCGCGAGCGCCTCGTCGCCGGAGTGCGCGACCGTGATGGGATACCCCCGCACGCCCAGGTAGCGCGCGATGATCTCCGTGTTGTCGTGGTTGTCGTCCACGACGAGGATCGGGGGACGCGGGGTGTCGTCGGGCATCACGGGGAGGGTCGGGCCGGCGGCGAGGGGGGCAAGGAGCACGCCACCCCCCGTCGCCGGGAGATGCGACCGGCGGACGGCGCTCAGCGGCGCAGACGGGCGCCCGAGAGCCCGGCCGGGGTGATCGTCAGCCCGATCCCGAAGCCGACGTCGTCGGAGCGCCGCGCGCCGCTCACCACGAGGCTCGCCCGCAGCGCGACCTGCCGCGTCAGCTCGAAGTTCGCCCCGACGTCGAAGTCGATCGACAGGTCGGTGTCCTCGCCGTCGGCGCCCGTCCCGCTGTACAGGTCGAGCGAGAGCCGCGGGTGCACGTACGGCGTGATCGCCAGCCCGCCCTCGAGCGGGAAGCGGTGACCCACCGAGACGCCGAACGGCAGGCGCACCACGTCCGCCCCGTCGCCCACCGACAGCCCGGCGCCGGCGGTGAACAGGACGTCCAGCGGCTGCTCGCCGGTCGAGCGCGTGAGCTGGTACGCGTACGAGCCACCCAGCAGAAGCTTGGTCCCGCCGTCGCCGTCGGTGTCCACCAGGCCGCCCTCGACGCCGAAGTGCGAGCGCTGGGTCAGCCCCTCGCGCCACTGGAAGACCGCCGCCGTCCCCGAGTTCGCGCTCACGCCGATGGTGTAGTCGCGCGTCGAGACGACCGGCGGCTGGAAGGACGGGGTGAACCAGCTCTGCGCGCGGGCGGCCGCGGGGGCCGCGGCCACCGCCGCGGCGGCGGTGAGCGCCGCGGCGAGCGACGCGACGACGCCCCGCCGGAGGCGGGGCGCGGGACGGGCGGAACGGAGGACGGGCTCGGACATGTCGTGGTGCGGTGGACGTGGGAGCGGGCGGGGCGCCCCGCGGCTCACCAGCCGCCGAGGGCGAAGGAGAGCGCGAGGCCGAACGTGCCGCCGCGCGGCCCCGGGTCCCCGGCGGCCGCGCGCGCGCCGTCCTCGTAAGCTACGGACACCCCGAGCCGCGGTGTCAGTCCCACCTCCGCCAGCAGCCCCACCCGCGGCCGGGCGTCGGTCACCTCGTCCTCTCCGACCGCCAGACGGTACCAGACGTACTGCGGCGCGACGGCCACCGACCAGGCGCGCGCGCCGCCCCCCCACGCGCCGCGCATCCCCACCGCGGCGCCCACGGGGAGCTGGCGCAGCGACACGACCGCCGGGTCGTCCCCCGCCCCCTCGACCTCCGCCAGGCGCGCCCGGGCGAGGCCGATGCCGGCGAACGCCGTCGCCCCCAGGCGCGCGCCGCGCCAGGCCGCGAACGCCCCCCGCGCGCCGAGCGCGGTGGCGGGGCTCTGGTAGCCGTCGCCCCACGACTGCGCGGCGACGCCGCCGGCGACCTGCCACCGCCCCCCGCCGCGCGCGAACGCCGCGGCGCCGCCGTAGGTCCAGCGCGAGCGGCGCCCGCCGCCCCCGTCGGTGGCCGGCAGGGCGTCGGTCTCCACCCCCGCGTTGGCGGCGACGGCGATGCCGGGCCGGACGAACGCGCCCGGCGCGGTCGGGAGGCCGGGGAGCTGCGCGGACGCCGCGCCGGCGAGGAGGGACAGCAGCGACGACGGCACCAGCACGGAGACGAGGCGGGGCATGCGACGCCCCTCAGCAAGGGACGTGCGACGCGGGGGCGGGCGCCGATGCTCCGGCGTCCGCCCCCGCGTCCCCCGCCCCGCCGCCGCTCAGGCCGAGCGGTTGGTGCAGCCGGTGAAGGCGCTGTTCACGCGCTCGTCGGTCGGCACCGGGAAGTTCAGGTCGCCGCCGTAGTCCCCGCCGCGGTAGTGCGGCCCCTGCGGGAAGGTGTTGGCGGCCGTCCGCCCGTAGGACCGGATCAGGCGGCGCAGGTCGCCGAGCCGCTGCCCGCGGCTGAACGTCCAGAACGCCTTCTCGCGGAAGTACAGGTTGATCGCGGCCTCCTGCGACGCCGGCGTGGCGAGCGGCGGGAGCTGCGCGGCGGTGAGCGCCGCCGGGCCGCCCGCGAGGCCGAACGCGCCGTACTGCGGCGGCGACGCCCGTAGCGCGTTGAGGATGGTCATCATCCCCGGGATGTCCTGCGCGATCAGGCGCGCCTCGGCCTCGATGAGCCGCGCGTCGAGCCCGTTCGCCATCGGAATCGAGGTGAACTCGAGGTAGATCGGCGTCGTGCGCGAGAAGGTGAAGCCGTCCTGCCCCTTCGTCGTGTCGCGCTGGTTCGCGGAGATCGTGTAGGTGACGGGGAGGCGCGGGTCGCGCGCCGAGAAGAACGGGATCGCGTTGCGCACGAGCAGGTTGCGCGCGTTCCCCTCGAGGCTGTCGCCGACGGAGTAGCGCCGGTTGCTGACCCCCTGCCCCCAGATGTTGTTGTTGCCGGCGGTGGCGGAGAAGGTCAGCTCGTAGCTGAAGCTGGTGGGCACCAGCGTGGCCGTCACCAGCGCCGCCGCCTCGGCCGCCCGGTTGTTGCCGAGCGCGAGCAGCGCCCGCGCCTTGCCGACGCGCGACGCGCGCTGGACCAGCAGGCTCGTGGCGTCGGTGCCGGTCGCGACGGCCAGCGCGCTGTCGAACGACGCGACGGCGCGCTGCAGCACCTGCGCCACCGACTCCGGCGTGCCGAGCAGGATCTCGTCGCCCGAGGCGTCGGAGATCGGGATGCCGTTGCAGAAGTCGGACGCCAGCTGCAGCTCGGCGAACCCGCGGTGGAAGTAGAGCTCCCCGATCCGGTTGGTCTCGGTGGGGCGCAGCTCCTTCATCGCCTTGAGGGCCTGGTTGGCCGCGGTGCGCACGCGCGCGACGCCGCGGAAGTTGCCCGTGGAGGTCGAGTTGTTCTCCAGCACCTTCCGCTGGTCGGCCTCGTCGTTCTGGATGAAGGTCGACGACGTCGACCACTCGTCGGCCAGCAGCCCGCCGAACAGCCACTCGCCGTTGTCGGTGCCGGTGCCGAGGTAGGCGGCGCGCGCCCGGTTGAACGTGCCGACGTAGAGCGCGAGCGCGCCCTCGGTGGTCGTCAGGTCGGTCGGGTTGATGATGTCCGGGTCGACCGCCTCGAGCAGCGTGTCGGTGCCGTCGCCGCAGGCCGAGAGCGCGGAGGCGCCGGCGACCAGGGAGAGCGCCGCGGCGCGGCGGAGCGCCCGGAGCGCGGGGAGTCGTCTCATCGTGGGGAGTCCTGTCGGCATCAGAATCCGACGTTGAGGCGGAGGATGAAGTAGCTCGGCGGCGCGATCGTCTGGAAGTCGGACGGGGTGTTGCCGCCCTCGCTGGCGGTGAAGTCCGTCTCCGGGTCGGCGCCGCGGTAGTTGGTCCACCGCGCCAGGTTGCGCGCCGTGCCCGTGATGTTCAGCGAGCGCGCGCGGCCGATGCGGCGCGCCCACGCCTCGGGCACCGTGTACGTCACGGCGATCTCGCGGAGGCGGATGAACGACCCGGGCTGGAAGAAGCCGTCGAGCGTCTTGGACGGGTGGTCGCGCGTCGCCACCACCATCGCCTGCTCCTCGAACGAGGCGTCGGGGTTCATCAGCCCGTTGCAGTTCTGGCGGCTGACGCAGCGGATGCGCTCCGTGTTGTTGTAGTACAGGTTCCCGCCGCGGTAGTCGAACAGCGTCTGGAGGCGGAGCTTGCGCGCGAACAGGTCGAGCGCCGGCGTCGCCGTCAGCATGTAGCGCGGCTGGTTGTAGCCGCGGAAGATCGCCGAGTCGCCGACGAACACCTCGTTCTTCGCGGGGTCGGCGTCGTAGGTGAGGATCCGGTCGCCGTTCTTGTCCTCCCACCCGGTGATCGGCTGCGCCCACAGGCCGAAGAGCGGGTAGCCCTCGACGGCGCGCGTCGTGGTGCCGATCTGCGGCGGCGTGCCGCCGAGGCTCAGCAGCGTGTTGCCGTTGATCGAGCCGTTGAGCGTCAGGTCGAAGGCGATCGCGCGGCGGTCGAGGATCTGCGTGGTGAGCAGCATCTCGAGCCCGCGGTTGCGCACGGCGCCGAGGTTCGTGCTGACCACCGTCGCCGCGCCGGCCGACGGCGCCACGATGGCGTCGATCAGCGCGTCGCGCGTCTGCTTCGTGTACGCGGTGAAGTCGAGCCCGACCCGGTTGTTGAAGAACTTGGCCTCGAAGCCGCCCTCCCACTCGGTCGTGCGCTCGGGCTTCAGGTTCACGTTGCCGACGGCGTTGTACGTCACGCCGGGCAGGTCGGTGCCGCGGATGTTCGGCGTCGCCGACTGGAAGGTGCGCAGCGCGTCGTTGGCGCCCGGCTGGACCCCCGAGGCGCCGTAGGCGGCGCGCAGCCGGAGGCTGTTCATCCAGTCCGGCGTCGGGAAGAAGCCCTCCTCCGACACCAGCCACGACAGGCTCGCCTTCGGGTAGAAGACGCGCTGGAAGTCGGTGCCGAAGGCGCTGTTCTGGTCGGTGCGCACGGCGGCCGTCAGGAACAGCCGGTCGCGGAACGCCACCGCCTCCTCGACGAAGATGCCGAGCGTCTTCTGGAGCGTCGTCGCCTCGGACGCGGTCGGGATCGTGCCGCCGCCCGCCGTCTGCGAGCCGGGCGAGAGGCGCGTGCCCGTGGCGTTGTTCTGGTTGAAGTTGCGGTTGATGAACTGCCCGCCGATGGTCGTCTTCGAGTTGATCCAGTCGGTGGGGTTGGCGTTCGCGGTCGCCCCCAGGTCCACCGAGAAGTTGCGGATGCTCGTGCGGCTGTTCGTCTTGAAGCCGTCGCGGTAGGTCGCGGTGAGCGGCGGCCCCTCGCCGCGGTACAGCAGGTTGTCGTCGACGCGCGCCGTGTAGTCGTTGCCGATGTTGGCGCGGGTGGACAGCCACGCGGTCGGCCGGAACTGGATGTTGGCGGCGCCGATCACGCGGTCGACCTTCTGGCCGACCTTCTCCTGCCAGGTGTAGCTCGGCGTCCAGGCGCGGTAGCCGTTGAGCGGGCTGGCCGGCGTGACGCCGACGTTGCCGTTGCCGCGGTACCCCGGCCCGCCGAACAGGTGCGACCCGAGCCCCGCCGTCGCGTTCGACTCGAGCTGGAAGCGCGCGTCGGAGTTGATGTAGCCGACGTTCAGCCCGACGTCGAGCTTCGGGTGCAGCGCGGTGTTCAGGTTCGCCCGGTAGCTGTTCTTCCCGAGCGCGTTCGGCCGGTCCACCCACTCGCGGATCGGCGTCCCGGTCGAGTCGAAGCGGCGGCGCTCGAACGCCGGCAGCTCCAGCAGCCCGGTCTCGTCCTCGCGCTCGGCCGAGAGGAAGTAGCGCACCGCGTCGCTGCCGCCGGCCACCTGGGCGCCGAACTGGCGGCGGTTCCCGGTGCCGAGCGGCGTGGCGTCGGGGTCGTTGATCGGCGCGTAGGTGCGCACCGAGTCGAGCAGGCAGTTGCCGCTCGAGATCTGCGGCAGCGTGCACTCGCGGTACGCGGTGGCGCCCGGCGAATGGCCCGCGATCGTGTAGTTGGTCGGGTACGTGTTGAGGTCGGAGATCAGCCCGCCCTCGAGGTAGGTCGTCCACCGCGGCGCGCCCGCCCGCCCCTTCTTGGTGGTGATGACCACGACGCCGTTGGCGGCGTCGGTGCCGTAGAGCGTCGCCGCCGACGGCCCCTTCACGATCTCGATGTTCTCGATCTCCTCGGGGTTCAGGTCGGTCAGCCGGCTAGCGCGGTTGCCGCCCGTGCTGATCCCGGAGGCGTTGTCGCTCGTCAGCCGGATCCCGTCGATGACGAAGATCGGGTCGTTGTTGAGCGACAGCGAGTTGGCGCCGCGGATGCGGATGCGCTGCCCGGTGCCGGTCTGCGTGCCGCTCAGCACCGCCACGCCCGGGGCGCGCGAGTTGAGCAGGTCGGCGACGTTGGACAGCGGCGCCGTCTCCGCGACCTTCGCGGCGTCGATCGAGGTGATGGCGTTGCCGATCTCGACGCGCCGGGTCTCGCCGGTCGCCGTCGTCACCACGGGGGTGAGGCTGACCGAGGCCTGGCGGAGCGCGAAGTCCGCCGTGGTCGGCGTCGTGCCGGCGGCCACGGTGACGGAGCGCGTCTGCTCCGAGTAGCCGACGCGCAGGACGCGCACGGTCACGGCGCGCGCCGGCGCCGCCCGGATGGTGTAGCGCCCGTTGGCGTCGGTCAGCGCCCCGAGGTTGGTCGTGACGACCTGCACCTGGGCGGAGGGGATCGGCGCGCCGCTGGCCGCGTCGGTGACGCGGCCGCTGATGACGCCCGTGGCCTGCGCCGCGAGCGTCGCCAGCGGGACCGCGCTGGCGACCACGAGGCCCAGCAGCCCGAACAGCCCCTGCATCACACGTCTCATCTGTCCTCCTCCGCGCGCCCGACCGCGCGGGTGACGAGAGAGGGTACGTGACCGGCGCGATGTCGCCGGGCACGCGGGAATGCCCGGCCGGGACCGGGCGACAACGTGTGCGGCGGCGGGAGGCGCGACGGCGCTGCCCCCCGCGAAGACGGCTGCCGTCGGGGTGGACACGACGGCCGGACACGGAATGATGCTGCGGGACGTACGTCGGGCGGGACGACCGGGCGAGCGCCCGGGGCGTTCCGCGTGTTCCCAGTGATGACCCGGGGGTCTCGTCCCGGCGTCACCGGGGGTCGGATGACAATATGATGACGGGACCGGCGGGCCGCATTCGTCCGCCGTCGGCACCAAAGCACCGCGGGGGGCGAGCCTCTCGGCCCGCCCCCCGCGGCGTTCTGCGTGTGCATCGTGCGATCAGGCGTTGCGGTCGATGCAGCTGCCGTTCTCCCCGAACTCGGGGTTGTTCCGCTCGGCCTGCGGGATCGGGAAGTTCACGTCCGTCCCGTAGGTGAGCCCCGGCGTGATGTAGGCCCCCGAGGGGAAGACCGACGTGGCCGGGCGGTTGTACTGGCGGACCAGGCGACGGAGGTCGCCCAGGCGGGTGCCGAGGCCCCAGTTCCAGAACGCGCGCTCGCGGAACAGCTGGTCGACGCGGGCGTCCGCCGAGCCGGCGTCGGCGAGCGGCGCCAGCCCGGTCACGGTGGTGCGGGCGGCGTTGAGCGTCGCCAGCGAGGCGGCGCTGTTGCCGGCGCGCAGCTGCGCCTCCGCCTCGATCATGCGGGCCTGGATCCCGGTCACGAGGCCGATGGACGCCTCGCGGACGGGGTACTTGAGCTGCACCCGCAGCCCCGGCGCGTTGTTGAACGCGACGGTGTTGGTCACGCCGGCCGCGCGGCACGCCGCGTCGCCGCCCAGGCACGTCGGGAGGCGCGGGTCGTTGGCCGCGAAGAAGTTGAGCCCCTCGCCGCCCTCCGAGTTGCCGATCAGGTAGCGGCGGACGTTCTGGTTGAAGTTCCAGTGGACGTTGTTGAGCCCGGCCGTCGCGTTGTTCTCGAGGTTCCAGACGAAGTTCGTCGGGACCGCGGCCACCGACGTCGCGGCGTCGGCGGGACGGTTCAGGTTCATCAGCGTCCGGCCGCGCTCCACGCGCACGATGTTGCGCACGCGGTCGTTGTCGGCGCCGGTCGCCGTGCCGAGGAACACCAGGGCGCTGTCGTACTTCGCCAGCGCGCGGGTCCACAGCTCGGTGGTCGGCACCGGGCCGCCCGGCTGCTCCAGCCCGTCGACCGTGGTGCTGATCGGCACGCCGTTGCAGAAGTGCTCGCCGATGAGGTTGAGGGCGTACGCCTCGACCATCAGCATCTCGGCCTTCTTCCAGCCGGGGCCCGCCGCGTCGAACTGCAGCAGCGCGCGCAGCGCCTGCTGGGCGCCGACGCGGATGCGGTGGATGCCGCGGTAGCCGCCGAGCAGGTTGGCGTTCTCGATCTGGACCGTGCGCTGGTCCATCTGGTTCCGCTCGATGAACGTGTCGCCCGACTCGTACTCGTCGGTCAGCATCCCCGAGTAGACCAGCATCCCCTCGGTCGACGCCGAGGTGAGGTTCGTCTGCATGCGGCCGATGACGCCGACGCGGAGGAAGTCGGCGGCGGCCGCCGTCTGCACCAGCTCCGGGCTGATGATGTCCGGGTCGACCACGCGCACGAGGCGCTCGGTCTCGCACGCGCCCGTGAACAGGACGGCGCCCAGGGCGAGCCCGCCCTGGAGCCCGCGGCGGAGCCGCGGGCTGGAGGGACGGAGGCGGTTGGTGATCTGCTTCATTGTCTGGGCGCTCATCAGAAGCCGAGGTTCACACGCAGCGCGTACGTGCGGAGCGGCGGCTGCGTGAGGAAGTTCTGCTGCACGTTCCCCTGGCCGTACGACGCCTCGGGGTCGATCCCGGTGAAGTCCGTCCACAGGGCGAGGTTGCGGGCCGCGAACGTCACGCTCGCGTTCTGGAAGCCGAGGCGCGGGATGCGGCGCACGAACGACTCCGGCACGCGGGCGGCGATGCTCAGCTCGCGGAGGCGGACGAAGCTGCCGTCCTCCATGTAGCCGAAGAACGTCTGGTTCGCGCCGGCCTGCGCGGCGACGCAGCGGGCCTGGCGGTCGAGCGGCGCCGACGGGTCGTTGCGGTCGAACGCGTTCGCGAAGTCGGTGCAGCGGAAGCGGTCCGTCAGGTTCAGGACCTTGTAGTCACCCTTGTAGTCGATCTGGCCGACCAGGCGGATCCGCTTGTTGAAGAAGTCGAACCCGTTCTGGAACACGATCTCGGTGCGCGGGGCGTTGTAGCCCACGAACTTGGCCGAGTCGGCCGGGGCGACGCTGACCTCGCTGACGGCGAGCAGCCCGTCGTTGTTCGCGTCGTTGTACGTGTACGGGCGGGCCCAGTAGCCGGCGATCGGGTAGCCCTCGATCGTGCGGGTCGTGGCGCCGATGATCGGCGGCGTCGGCCCGAGGTCCTCGACCTCGTTGCTGTTGCGCGAGCCGTTGATCAGGAAGTCCCAGCCGAAGTTCGCGCGCTGGATCGGCTGCACGTTGAGCAGGTACTCCGTGCCCCAGTTGCGGATGCGGCCGATGTTCTCGAAGCGCGTGTTCGCGCCCGCGCCGTACGACGGCGGCAGGATGCGGTCGATCAGGTCGTCCTTCGTCGACTTGTCGTAGCGCGTCAGCTCGAGCGAGACGCGGTTGCCGAAGCCGGTGAAGTCGAGGCCGTACTCGAACTCGCTGACCGTCGCCGGCTTGAGCTCGACGTTGCCGCTGGTCTGGAAGATCAGCCCCGGCACCGACGCCTGGTTGATCACGGCCGTGTTGGCCGCGAAGTTCGGCAGCGCGGCGGTCGTGCCCGGGCGGTTGCCCGACGTGCCGTAGTTCGCGCGGATGCGCAGCTGGTCGACCTTGTCCTTGAAGGGGAAGAAGCCCTCCTCGGAGATCACGTACGACGCGCCGACGCCCGGGTACGCCTGCGTCTTGAAGTTGCGGCCGAACGCGCTGTTGTTGTCGACGCGCACGCGCGCGTTGATGAACAGGCGGTCGCGGACCGCGAACTCCTGCTGCGCGAAGGCGCCCTGAGTGCGCGACACCGTCGTCGCCTCACCCGAGGCCGGGATCGAGGCCTGCGAGATCGTCTGGCCGCCCGGGGGGAGGATCTGGCCGCCGGCCGTCGTCTGGTCGAGGCGGTTCGAGACCCACTGCGCGCCGATCGTCGTCGTCGAGCCGAGCCACTCGAGCGGGCGGAAGTTCGCCGAGCCCGAGCCGTCGAGCGTGTAGACGAAGTTCCGGCCGCGCGTGTTGTTGCGGAAGCCCTGGCGGTTGGTGCCGAACGCCGTGCACTGCCCGAAGAGGCAGCCCGACTCGTCGAACTGCGACGTGAAGTCGATGCCGGCGTTGCTGCGCAGCGTCAGCCAGCTGGTCGGCGTGTAGCGCGGCTGCACCGAGCCGAGGAAGCGCTGGACGTACGTCTGGTTCAGCGCCTGCGCGATCTCGAGCGAGTTGAACTGGTTGAACCCGTAGAGCGAGTCGCCCGAGGCGCTCAGCAGCGTCCCGCGGCCCGTGCCGAGCAGCGCGTTGCCGTAGATGCCCGTGACGTTGTTGTCGTTCTGCGGGAAGCGGCCGCGGCGGTCGATGTAGTTCGAGTTGATCGCGACGGTCGCCTTGCCCAGCGTCAGGTCGAGGTTCGCGCGGCCCGAGCGCTGCGTGAGCGCGTTCGGCTCCTCCCACTCGGCGCGGAGCCCGGGGCCGCCGGCGCGCAGCGCGCGGTCGCGGTCGTACGGGGTCAGGCCGAGCGTGCCCGTCTGGTTCATCAGCTCGCCGAACAGCGCGTAGCGCACGTTCGCGTTGCCGCCCGTCAGGTTCGCGCCGTACTCGCGCAGCCAGCCGTTCTTGAGCGGCGAGCCGCGGTCGTTCTCGAACACGTTGTAGCGCGACACCGAGTCGGCGCGGCAGGCGCCCGACGCGACCTGGAAGTTCGCGCAGCCGGCCGCGATGTTCGCGCCGGTCGTCGCGTTGCGGCCGTAGACGTACACGGCGTCGGGGTAGTCGCTCTTGTCCTGCGTGAGCCCCTGCTGCGTGTAGAGGCTCAGGCGCGTGGCGCCCGGGCGGCCGCGCTTCGTCGTGATGACGATGACGCCGTTGGCCGCCTCCGTCCCGTACAGCACCGACGCCGACGGGCCGCGCACGACCTCCATCGACTCGATCTCGTCCGGGTTCAGGTCGTTCAGCGAGCCCTGCGCGGTGCCGCCGGCGCCGAGGTTCTGGCGGTCCGAGCGCGCGTCGATGCGCACGCCGTCGACGAACACGATCGGGTCGTTGCTCAGGTTCAGCGTGGTCTGCCCGCGGATGCGGATGCGCGACCCGGCGCCGATCTGGTTCCCCGAGAGCACCTGCACGCCCGCGGCGCGCGCCGTCAGCAGGTCGCCGACGTTCGAGATCTGGCGCTCCTGCGTCAGCTCCGCCGCCTGCACCGTGGCGATCGCCGACGGCACCTCGACGCGGCGCTGCTCGCCCGTCGCCGTCGTGACGACCGGGGTCAGCGAGACCGCCGACGCCGACATCGCGAGGTTCAGCGTGGCCGCCTGGTTGGCCGTCACCGCCACCGTGCCCGAGCGCTCGGCGTAGCCCACGCGCAGCGCGCGGACCGTGACCGAGCGCGCCGGCACCGCGCGGATCGTGTACTGCCCCTGCTCGTTCGTCAGGGCGCCCAGCGAGGTGCCGACCACCTGCACCTGCGCCGAGGGGATCGGCCGGCCCGTCGCGGCGTCGGTGACGCGACCCGTCACCGACCCGGTCGTGGCGTCCTGCGCCGCGAGCACCGCCGGCGCGGCGGCCGCCGCGCCGAGCACCAGCGCGAACGTCCACTTCGTACCACGCATCATGTCTTCATCCTCCGTGCACCCCAATCGGAAGGCGGAACGCGGGCAGGGCTCCCTGCCCGTCGAAGCGCCGCGGCGCGCCGCCGCCCCGTGTGGGCGGCCGGCGACCCGGCGTGTGGAACCGCTCCAGCGCCGGGGGCGCGTGGAACGGAACGGCTCGAATGTGGAACGATCGGAACGTGGGGCGGCCGGGACGAGACGTGCCCCGGCGGACGCAGGACGTGCGCGCCCGACGGGTGGACCCGGTGTCGAGGGCGCCCGTCACATCTCAGCGGTGAATCGTTTACGCGTGCCCGGCGGTTTCACGGGCGCGAGAACGACGCACTCCCGGGCGGGGGCCTACGCGCCGCGACTCGCGGGCGTGGGCGCTGGGGGAGGACGGGCGGGCGGGCAAGCTCACCGGTCCCGCCCGCTCCGCGCAAGCTCCGTACGGCTACGGAGATTCGTGGGACGAGACGTTTCGTCTCACACACGACCCGAACGCACGAAGGGCCCGGACGGAGCGCGTCGCTCCGTCCGGGCCCTCCGGCGCGCGGGGGTCAGCGGGCGCCGACCTCGGTCGCCTGCTCCGTCACCACGCGCACCTGGTCGTCCACCACCTGCAGGAAGCCGCCGACGACGGCGAACCGCCGCCCGCCGGCGCCCGTGCCCAGCCGCAGCTCGCCGCGGCCGAGCAGCGTCATCATCGGCGCGTGTCCGCCGAGGATCCCCACCTCGCCGTCGAACGCCGGCGCGACGAGGGAGTCCACCTCCCCCTCGAACAGCGTGCGCTCCGGCGAGATCACCGAGACCTTGAGCACGGGTCGCCTCAGCCCTTGAGCTTCTCGGCGTTGGCGATCACGTCCTCGACGCCGCCGGCCATGAAGAACGCCTGCTCCGGCAGGTGGTCGAACTCGCCCTGCGTGAGGCGCTCGAACGAGGAGATCGTCTCCTCGAGCTTCACGTACTTGCCGGCGATGCCGGTGAACTGCTCGGCGACGTGGAACGGCTGCGACATGAAGCGCTGGATGCGGCGCGCGCGCGCGACGATCCGCTTGTCGTCCTCCGACAGCTCGTCCATCCCGAGGATGGCGATGATGTCCTGCAGCTCCTTGTAGCGCTGCAGGATGCGCTGCACCTCGGTGGCCACGCGGTAGTGGCGCTCGCCCAGGTACTGCGCGTCGAGGATGCGCGACGTCGAGTCGAGCGGGTCGACGGCCGGGTAGATCCCGAGCTCGGTGATCTTGCGGTTGAGCACGACCGTCGCGTCCAGGTGGGCGAACGCGGTCGCCGGCGCCGGGTCGGTGAGGTCGTCGGCGGGCACGTAGATCGCCTGCACCGAGGTGATCGAGCCGTTGCGCGTCGAGGTGATGCGCTCCTGCAGCTCGCCCATCTCCGTCGCCAGCGTCGGCTGGTAGCCGACGGCGCTCGGCATGCGGCCGAGGAGCGCCGACACCTCGGAGCCCGCCTGCGTGAAGCGGAAGATGTTGTCGATGAACACGAGCACGTCCGCGTTCTCCTGGTCGCGGAAGTACTCGGCCACCGTGAGGCCCGCGAGGCCGACGCGCAGGCGCGCCCCCGGCGGCTCGTTCATCTGGCCGTAGATGAGCGCGACCTTGTCGAGGATCCCCGCCTCCTGGAACTCCAGGTACAGGTCGTTCCCCTCGCGCGTGCGCTCGCCCACGCCGCAGAACACCGACTTGCCGCCGTGCCCCTTGGCGACGTTGTTGATCAGCTCCTGGATGACGACCGTCTTGCCGACGCCGGCGCCGCCGAAGAGGCCGATCTTGCCGCCCTTCACGAACGGGGCGATCAGGTCGATGACCTTGATGCCCGTCTCGAAGACCTCGGTCTTCGGCTCGAGCGACACGAACTCCGGCGACTTGCGGTGGATCGGCCAGCGGAGCGCGTCGGCCGCGATCGGCGCGCCGTCGTCGACGGGGTCGCCGAGCACGTTCAGGATGCGGCCCAGCGCGGGCGCGCCGACCGGCACCGAGATGGCGGCGCCGGTGTCGATCACGTCCATGCCGCGCACGACGGCGTCGGTCGTCGACATGGCGACGGCGCGCACCGTGTTGCGCCCGACGTGCTGCTGCACCTCGGCGACGACGCGGATCCGCGAGCCGTCGGGGGCGACGCCCTCGATGCTGAGCGCGTTGTAGATCTCGGGCAGGTGCTCGGCCTCGAACTCGACGTCGAGGACCGGGCCGATGACCTGCACGACCTTGCCGATGTTCTTGGTGGCGACGGCGGTAGCCATGATGGAAGCCGGTGGGGTTTAGAGGGCCGCCGCGCCGCCGACGATCTCCGCGATCTCCTGCGTGATCTGGGCCTGGCGGGCACGGTTGTAGGTGCGCTTCAGCAGGTTGAGCATCTCGCTCGCGTTGTCGGTCGCGCTCTTCATCGCCGTGCGGCGCGCGCCCTGCTCGGCGGCGGCGGTCTCGGCGAGCGCGCGGTAGACGCTGTTGCGCACGTAGGACGGGAGCAGCTCGGTGAGCAGCTCCTCGGCCGACGGGTAGAGCAGGTAGTCGCGCTGCATCCCGGCGTCGGAGCGCGCCGGCGGCTGCACCGGCAGCACCTGCGTCGTCGTCGGCGGCGTGGAGAGCGCGGAGCGGAACTGCGCGTGCACGACGTACACGCCGTCCAGCGCGCCGGCCACGAAGTCGGCCATCAGCCCGTCCACCAGCGACGCCGCGTCCTCCGCGGTCGGGCGGTCGGTGATGTCGGTCCGCGCCGTCAGCAGCGCGCGGTTGACGTAGCGGAAGAAGCCGATCCCCTTGCGGCCGACCACGTGCAGGTCGACCTGCGCGCCGCGCGCCTCGAGCTCGGCGACGCGCGCGCGCGCCTCCTTGATGAGGTTCGCGTTGAACGCGCCGGCGAGGCCGCGGTTCGACGTCAGCAGGAGCACCGCCACGCGGCGCTGCCGCGCCGGCTGGCGCAGCAGCGGGAAGCGCTCGGCCAGCTCGGACGAGTACAGGCGCGACAGCACCTCCCCGAGCGCGTTCGCGTAGGGGCGCGCGGCCACCACGCGGTCCTGCGCGCGCTTCATCTTCGAGGTCGCCACCATCTCCATCGTGCGCGTGATCTTGCGCGTGTTCTCGACGGACTTGATGCGACCCTTGAGCTCGCGACCCTTGGCCATGGGAGGTTACTTGGCGGCGCCGAAGAGCTGGTTGTAGCCGTCGATGGCGCGCTTGAGGTCCGGCTCCACGTCCTTGCCGACCGCCTTCGTGGTGCGGATGCTGTCGCCGACCTGCGGGTACTGCGTCCGCACGTAGTCGAGGAAGCCGCGCTCCCACTCGCGGATCCGGCTCACCGGGAACTGGTCGAGGTGGCCGTTGGTCACCGCGTAGATGACCATGACCTGCTCCTCGACGCCGAGCGGCGAGTACTGCGGCTGCTTGAGGATCTCGACGGTGCGGGCGCCGCGGTCGAGCTGGCGGCGCGTGGCCTGGTCGAGGTCCGAGGCGAAGGCGGCGAACGCCTCCAGCTCGCGGTACTGCGCCAGGTCGAGGCGCAGGCGGCCGGCGACGCCCTTCATCGCCTTGGTCTGCGCCGAGCCGCCGACGCGGCTCACCGAGATGCCGACGTTCACGGCCGGGCGCACGCCGGCGTTGAACAGGTCGGACTCGAGGAAGATCTGCCCGTCGGTGATCGAGATGACGTTCGTCGGGATGTACGCCGACACGTCGCCGGCCTGCGTCTCGATGATCGGCAGCGCCGTCAGCGAGCCGCCCGGCTTGAGGATCGTCTTGCCGTCGACCACGCCCTCGTCCTCGCGCAGCTTCGCGGCGCGCTCGAGGAGGCGCGAGTGCAGGTAGAACACGTCGCCCGGGTACGCCTCGCGCCCCGGCGGGCGGCGCAGCACGAGCGAGATCTGGCGGTACGCCGCGGCCTGCTTCGTCAGGTCGTCGTACACCGCGAGCGTCGGGCGCCCCTCGTTGTACATGAAGTACTCGGCCATCGCCGCGCCCGAGTAGGGGGCGATGTACTGCATCGGGGCCGGGTCGGAGGCCGAGGCGGCGACGACGATGGTGTACTCCATCGCGCCGGCGTCCTTCAGGCGCTGCACCACGCCGGCGATCGTCGAGGCCTTCTGCCCGATCGCGACGTAGACGCAGACGACGCCCTGCCCCTTCTGGTTGATGATCGTGTCGACCGCGATGGCCGTCTTGCCGGTGCCGCGGTCGCCGATGATCAGCTCGCGCTGCCCGCGGCCGATCGGGATCATCGAGTCGATGGCCTTGATGCCGGTCTGCAGCGGCTCGCGCACCGGCGTGCGGACGATGATGCCCGGCGCCTCGCTCTCGACCTTGCGCGTCGTGGTGGCGCGGATGTCGCCCTGCCCGTCGATCGGGCGGCCGAGCGGGTCGACGACGCGCCCGATGAGCGCGGGGCCGACCGGCACCTCGAGCACGCGCGACGTGCGGCGGACGTCGTCGCCCTCCTTGATCCCGAGGTAGTCCCCGAGGATCACGGCGCCGATGTTGTCCTCCTCCAGGTTGAGCGCGAGGCCGGTGACGACCTGGCCCGTCTCGGAGGCGGTGAACTCGAGCATCTCGCCGGCCATCGCCTGCTGGAGCCCGTACACGCGCGCGATCCCGTCCTTCACCTCGAGGACCGTCCCCACCTCCTCGACGTCGACCGACTGCAGGTCGGCCGCCTCGATCTCGCGGAGAAGGATGTCCTTGATCTCGCCCGGACGGAGGGTCGTATCGCTAGCCATAGCGGAGGAAGGGAAAAGCCGCGCAGAGCGGCGGCGGTGGGTCGTGGCGGAGGTAGCTTGTGAAAATAATCACAAGTGGGGCGCGAAAACAACGGAGCCGCACCCGCCGGGCCCCGGGGGCCCGGTCAGCGCGGCTGGTCGTCGGGCGCGATCGGCGCGGCCGGCGGGGTCACGGCCTCGGGCGCGGCCCGAGGCCCCGACCGCCGGCGGCGGCCAAGTCGG
>NZ_JARGEK010000189.1 GCF_029211165.1 Roseisolibacter sp. H3M3-2 | reverse complement strand
CGCCGCGGACGCCGAGGCGGCGCGCGGCGCGTCGCTGCGCGGGGTGCGGGCCGTCAGCGCGCGCGTCGCGCGGGCGAGCAGGAGCCGCGGCACGAGGCTGCGCACCACCGACGGGGGCGCGACGTGGGCGCGGCTCGCGGTGGCGGGCGCCGACTCGCTCGACTTCCGCTCGCTGTGGGCGTTCGACTCGCTGACGGCGGTCGTCGCCAGCGCCGGCGAGGCGGCGGAGGGGCAGGCGCGCGTGTATCGCACGGCGGACGGCGGGCGCACGTGGGCGCTGGCGCACCGCGACACGACGCGCGGCGTGTTCTACGACGCGGTCGCGTTCTGGGACGCGACGCACGGGCTGATCCTGAGCGACCCGGTGGGCGGGCGCTTCGTGACGCTGGCGACGCGCGACGGGGGTCGCAGCTGGACCCGCACGCCGCGCGAGGGGATGCCCGACGCGCTGGAGGGGGAGGCGGCGTTCGCGGCCGGCAACGCCGCGCTCGCGGTGGCGGGGCGCACGCACGCGTGGTTCGTGACCGGCGGGTCGCGCGGCGCGCGCGTGTACCGCAGCGAGACCGGCGGCGCGCGGTGGGACGCCGTCCGCGCGCCGGTGCAGCCGGCGGCGGCGAGCGCGGGGCTGTTCGCCGCCGCCTTCCGCGCGCCCGACGTCGGGGTCGTGACCGGCGGCGACTACGCGCGCGCCCGCGACGGGAACCGCCAGTTCGCGCGCAGCGCCGACGGCGGGCGCACCTGGATCGCCGACGAGACGGGGGGCGCGCCCGGCTACTGGTCGGGGCTCGCGCACGTCCCCGGCTCGCGCGGCGCGACCTTCGTGGCGGTGGGGCTCGCCGGCACCGCGGTCTCGCGCGACGACGGGCGGAGCTGGGGCGTGGCCGACACCGTCGGGCTGCACGCGGTCAGCGTCGCGCCGCAGGGCGCGGCGTGGGCGGTGGGGCCGCGCGGGCTCGTGCTGCACGCCCCGTCGGTGCGCTGAGGTTGCGCCGCCCCGGCGCGGTGGGCAACGTCCGACCGAGACCCTCCACCGTCCGAGCCATGCCCAAGTTCCTGATCGAGCGCCAGGTCCCCGGGGCCGGCGAGCTCTCGCGCGACGAGCTGATGGCGATCGCGCAGCACAACTGCGCCGTGCTGGAGCAGATCGGCCCCAAGGTGCAGTGGGTGCAGAGCTTCGTCACCGGCGACCGGCTGACCTGCGTCTACATCGCCCCCGACGAGGCGGCGGTCCGCGAGCACGCGCGCCTCGGCGGCTTCCGCGCCGACCGGGTCGAGCGGATCGTGACGACGATGGACCCGACGAGCGCCGAGCCGGGCGCCGGCTAGGGGCCGGCGGGCCCGCTCAGGCCGCGGCCTCGAGCATCGCTAGGACGCGCCGCGCGAGCAGCCGCGTCGGCGCGTCGGCCGTCTGCACCAGCAGCTGGAGCACCGGGCGGAAGCGCGCGCCCCCGTCCTCCGCCAGCGCGGCCCACGCGGCCGGACGCACCGCCGCGCCGTGCGGCATCGACGCCGGCTCGACGACCGCGCGCGCCAGCCCCGCCGCGGCGTCGCCGTCGCCCGCCGCGGCCGGCCCCGACCCGGCCGACGTGCTCCCGACCGACGTCGACCTCGACCTGCTCAAGGACTTCCTGGTCGAGAGCCGCGACTGCATCACCGGCAGCGAGGCCGCGCTCCTGGCGCTCGAGCACACGCCCGACGACATGGAGGCGGTCAACACCGTCTTCCGCGCCTTCCACACGGTGAAGGGGACGTCGGCGTTCATCGGGCTGGCGCGCATGACCGCCTTCGCCCACGAGGCCGAGTCGCTGCTGTCGCGCGTGCGCGACCGCGAGATCGCCTACACCAAGGCGTGCGCGACGCTGTCGCTGCGCTCGGTCGACATGCTCAAGGCGCTGCTCGACGCGGTCGAGGAGACGCTGCGCGCCGACGGGCCGGGCGGCGCCCTCGACCGCCCCGACGGCTACCAGGCGCTGATCGACGCGCTGGTGGGCTACGACGGCAGCGCCGCGGCGCCCGCCCTCCCGGCCGCGGCCGCCGCGGCGCCCGCCGCCGACGACGAGCAGGGCCCGCAGGCCGAGCGCCGGCAGGGGGACCGGCGGCAGGGCGACCGGCGCCAGGGCGACCGCCGCCAGGGAGGGAACGAGGCCGACCAGTTCCTGCGCGTCCGCACCGACCGCCTCGACCGCCTCATCGACATGGTCGGCGAGCTGGTGATCGCGCAGTCGATGATCTCGGGCGACGAGCGGCTGGCCGGCGCGGCCCGCGGCCAGGGCGCCACCGGCGCGCACCACGAGCTGACCAAGAAGATCACGCACGCCGGCAAGATCGTGCGCGAGCTGCAGGACCTGAGCATGTCGATGCGCATGGTCCCGCTGAAGGGCACCTTCCAGAAGCTCACCCGCCTGGTGCGCGACGTCGCCGCGAAGCTCGGCAAGGACGTCGAGTTCGTGACCGAGGGCGAGGACACCGAGATCGACCGCAACATGGTCGACGTGGTGGGCGACCCGCTCGTGCACATGGTGCGCAACGCCATCGACCACGGCGTCGAGGGCCCCGAGGACCGCCTGCGCGCCGGCAAGGCGCGGCAGGGGCGCGTCAAGCTGTCGGCGTACCAGGCCGGCGGGAGCGTCATCGTCGAGCTGCAGGACGACGGCAAGGGGCTCCACCGCGACAAGATCGCGCGCAAGGCGATCGAGCGCGGGCTGATCGAGTCCGACCGCGGGATGACCGACTCCGAGGTGTTCCAGCTCATCTTCGCGCCGGGCTTCTCGACGGCCGAGAAGATCACCGACGTGTCGGGGCGCGGCGTCGGCATGGACGTGGTCAAGCGCAACATCGAGAGCGTGCGCGGGCGCGTCGAGATCGCGTCGGAGCCCGGGAAGGGGACGACGTTCTACGTCCGCCTCCCGCTGACCCTCGCGGTCACCGACGGGATGCTGGTGCGCGTGGGCGCCGAGCGGTACGTGGTGCCGACGACCAACATCCACATGAGCTTCCGCCCCGAGCGCGCGATGCTGCAGACGGTCGGCGGGCGCGGCGAGGTGGTCACGCTGCGCGGCGAGGTCATGCCGGTCGTCCGCCTGCACCGGCTGTTCAACGTCGCCGGCGCGGAGGAAGACCCGACGCAGGCGCTGCTCATGATCGTCGGCGACGGCCACCAGCGCCGCACCGCGCTCCTGGTCGACGAGCTGCTCGGCCAGTCGCAGGTGGTCGCCAAGTCGCTCGGCGACGGGATCGGCGCGGTCGGCGGGATCGCCGGCGGCGCGATCCTCGGCGACGGGCGCGTGGGGCTCATCCTCGACGTCGGCGACATCGTCGCGCTGGCGCAGAGCGGCGAGGCGACCGCCGAGCGCCCCGAGACGCGCCGCGCGGTGGCCTGAGCGCGCGGATCGCGTACGCTGCCGTACGCGGCGCGGGGCCGGCGAGCGATGCTCGCCGGCCCCGCGTGACGTTTCCGATAGGAGACCCGCGGGTGCGGATTACATGTTCGTCGAAGTGGGGTCCGGGCCGTCAAGGCCCCGAACCGGGTGTCGAGACTGCGCACGTGGAGCATCGACTCCGCACCTGCGACGCACGGACGCGACGGGGTGCCCGACACCGGACCCCCAAGGGGTGACCGCCATGCAGTGGTTCGACGACCTGCCGATCCGCGCCAAGCTCCTCCTCGCCTTCTTCGCCTGCGCCCTCGTCACCGCCGGCGTCGGCGGGCTGGGCGCGCGCGGGATGCAGCGTCTGGCCGACGCCGACGCGCGGATGTACGCCAACATGACCGCGCCGCTCGGCGAGCTGGGGGCGCTGGCCACCCAGGTCCAGCGCGTCCGCGTCAACCTGCGCGACGTGATCCTGTCGCAGACCGACGAGGAGGCGGCGCCGTACGCCGCCCGGATCGACACGCTGAACGCCGCCATCGACACGCTGGCCGCCGGCTACGAGCGGACGATCCTCTCCGACTCGATGCGCGTGCTCTTCAAGCGCTTCGAGGACCGCCGCGCCGCCTTCGGGCCCCTGCGCGACAGCATCGTCGCGATGGGCCGCGCGCAGAACGACTCGGGCGCGCTGGCGCTGCTGCGCGGGCCCGCCCTGGCGGTGCAGAAGGACATGGAGGGCGCCGTCCTCGCCATGCAGCAGATGAAGGTCGGCCAGGCGGAGGCGACGTCGCGCGAGAACGGCGCGCTCGCGGCCTCGACCCGCACCCTGTCGCTGGCGGTGGTCGCGGCCGGCTTCGTCCTCGCCCTCGGCGTCGGCTACGCGACGGCGACGCGCTTCTCCCGCACCGTCCGCGAGATCGCCGAGCGTGCGCAGCGCCTCAGCGCCAACTGCGTGGCCGCGCTGCGCGGCGGGCTCGAGGCGATCGCCCGCGGCGACGCGAACGTCGAGGTGGTCCCGACCACCCAGCCGCTCGCCGTGACGTCGCGCGACGAGTTCGGGGCGCTGACGACCACGCTGAACGACCTGATCGCGAGCACGCAGGCCACCGTCGCCGCCTACGGCGACGCGCGCGCCGCGCTGAACGCCGCCATCCGGCAGACCAACGACGTGGTGGGGTCGGCGCGCGCCGGCGACCTCTCGGCGCGCGGCCGCACCGACGGGCTGTCCGGCGCCTACCGCGAGCTGGTGCAGGGGCTGAACGACACGCTCGAGGCGGTGGTCGTCCCGATGCGCGAGTCGACCGCGACGCTGGAGCGCCTCGCCGCCCGCGACCTCTCGGCGCGCGTGACCGGCGAGTACGTCGGCGACCACGCCCGCGTGCAGGTCGCGGTGAACGCGGCCGTCGACGCCCTCTCCGCCGCCCTCGGCCAGGTGCGCGAGTCGAGCGAGCAGGTGGCCGCCGCCAGCGAGCAGATCGCCGGCGGGAGCCAGTCGCTGGCGCAGGGCGCGAGCGAGCAGGCCGCGGGGCTCGAGGAGATCGCCGCCAGCGTGACCGAGCTGTCCGCGATGGCCGAGCGCACCGCCGGCAACGCGCAGGAGGCCGACACGCTGGCCCGCGAGACGCTGACCGGCGCCGCCGAGGGCGCGGCGCGCATGCGGGAGCTCGCCGGCGCGCTCGACGCCATCCGCACGTCGGCCGCCGAGACGGCCAAGATCATCCGCACCATCGACGAGATCGCGTTCCAGACGAACCTGCTGGCGCTGAACGCCGCGGTCGAGGCGGCGCGCGCCGGCGACGCCGGCCGCGGCTTCGCGGTGGTCGCCGAGGAGGTGCGCGCCCTCGCGCTGCGCTCCGCCGAGGCGGCGCGCAACACCTCGGCGCTGATCGAGGAGAGCGTGCAGCGCGCCGGCGGCGGCGTGGCGCTCGGCGAGCGCGTGGCGGTCGAGTTCGAGGAGGTGTCGCGGCGCGTCGCCCGGACCTCGTCGGTGGTGGCCGAGATCGCGGCCGCGGCCGGGCAGCAGACCGAGGGGATCCGCCAGATCACCGGCGCCGTCCACGAGATGAACGGCGTCACGCAGCAGAACGCCGCCAACGCCGAGGAGAGCGCGTCGGCCGCCGCGGAGCTGAACGGCCAGGCCGAGCGGCTGCAGCGCGTGGTCGGGGAGTTCCGCCTCGCCGAGGGCGGGGCGCCGCCGGCGGCCCGCGACGACGACGACGCGGAGTGGGAGGAGGTGCTGCGCCGCGGCGCGCCGGCCGCGACCCCGGCCCCCGCCCCGGCCCCCGCGCCGCCGGCTCAAGCCCGGCGCCACGCCCGCCGACACTCCCACGCGTGAGCCTCCGGCCACGTCCCCCCTTCCGAGCCCCGAGACCCGTCCCATGAGCACCGCCACCCCGACGCCCGCGGCCCAGGACCGCGGCGGCAAGTTCCTCACCTTCTACCTCGCCGACGAGGAGTACGGCGTGGAGATCCTGAAGGTGCAGGAGATCATCGGCATGCAGCCGATCACGCGCGTCCCGCGCACGCCGGCCTTCATCCGCGGCGTCATCAACCTGCGCGGCAAGGTCATCCCGATCATGGACCTGCGCGAGCGCTTCGGGATGGAGAGCGCCGAGGCCGCGCTGCAGGGCGCGAGCGAGGCCGACGTCCAGGCCGCCGAGGCGGTGCGCTGCATCATCGTCGTCCAGGTGGTGAACCCGGCCGGGCAGGCGGTGCCGGTGGGGATCGTGGTCGACCGCGTGAGCGAGGTCTCCTCGATCGGCGGCGGCGAGATCGAGGACGCGCCGAGCTTCGGCTCGGGGGTGCGCACCGAGTACCTGCTCGGGCTCGGGAAGGCGCAGGGGCGCGTGAAGCTGCTCCTCGACATCGACCGCGTGCTGGCGGCGGACGAGCTGGAGCAGCTCGCCGAGTCCGAGTCGGTCGACGCCGCGGCCTGACCGCGGCGGGGGAGAGGGGACGCGGGGGCGCGGCGCCGGGACAGGCGCCGCGCCCCCGCGCCGCGTTCCTCCCCGAATCGTCACGGAGGCGGAGTTCATCCGCCCCCCCGGGGTGCCGACACTGGGGACCATGAGCACGCTCGTCGCCGATTCCGACCTCTCCGCGGCCCACTTCCGCGAGATCAGCCGCACCGTCTACGACATCGCCGGCATCCAGCTGCGCGAGGGGAAGGAGGGGCTGGTCCGCGCGCGGCTGGCGAAGCGGCTGCGCCAGCTCGCCATCCCGACGTTCGACGCCTACCTCGACCAGGTGCGCGCCGACCCGCGCGAGCTGGCCGAGATGATCGACCTGCTCACGACCAACAAGACCAGCTTCTTCCGCGAGTCGGCGCACTTCGACTACCTGCGGGACCAGCTCCTCCCGTCGCTCGGCGCGGGGCCCGTGCGCATCTGGAGCGCCGGCTGCTCGAGCGGGGAGGAGCCGTACACGCTGGCGATGGTGCTGCGCGAGACGTGGGGCGCCGACCTGGGGCGCCGCGACGTGAAGGTCCTCGCCACCGACATCTCGCGCCGCGTGCTGGCGACCGCCGCCGCCGGCGTCTACCCCGACGCGCTGCTGGAGGACGTGCCGGCCGAGCTGCGCCGCCGCTACTGGACGCGCGCCGAGACGCCGGGCGCCCGCGGCGCCGCCCCGGGGTGGCGCGCGGCCGACGCGCTCCGCGCGCTGGTGACCTTCGCGCCGCTCAACCTGATGGGCGCGTGGCCGATGCGCGGCCCGTTCCAGGCGATCTTCTGCCGGAACGTGATGATCTACTTCGACAAGGCGACGCAGCAGCAGCTGGTGAGCCGCTACTACGACCTGCTGGCGCCGGGCGGGCACCTGTTCGTCGGGCACTCGGAGAGCCTGAGCGCGCTGTCGCACCGGTTCGCCTACGTGCAGCCCGCGGTGTACCGCCGATGACCGCGCCCCCGGCCCAGGAGCGCTCGGTGCTGTCGCTGCGCGCCAAGGACATCGTCGTCGGCGTGGCCGACGTGCGCCTCGCGAAGGACCCCGGGGAGCGGCTCATCACGTACGCGCTCGGCAGCTGCCTGGGGATCGTGATCCACGACCCGGTGGCGAAGGTCGCCGGGCTGCTGCACGCGATGCTCCCCGACAGCTCGATCGACCGCGCCAAGGCGGAGCGCAACCCGGCGATGTTCGTCGACACGGGGGTGCCCCTCCTGTTCCGCGAGAGCTACCGCCTCGGCGCCCGGAAGGAGCGCATCGTCGTGAAGGTCGCCGGCGGCGCGCACAGCGGCGCCACCGAGGCCGAGGACACGTTCCAGATCGGCAAGCGCAACCTGATCATGCTCCGCAAGCTGCTCTGGAAGAACAACGTCCTCCTGCACGCGCACGACGTCGGCGGCTGCCAGACGTCGCGCACCCTGGTCGTCGACGTCGCCTCCGGCGCGGTGACCGTCCGCTCGCACGGCGCCGAGTCCCCGCTCTGACGCCACGCCCACCGCACCCCGTATGGCCTTCAACGTCCTGGTCGTCGACGACAGCGCCGTGATGCGCTCCATGATCACCCGCGTCGTGAAGCTGAGCGGCGTCCCGCTCGGCGCGTTCCACGAGGCGGGCAACGGCGAGGAGGGGCTCGCGAAGCTGCGCGAGCACTGGATCGACCTCGTCCTGCTCGACATCAACATGCCGGTGATGAACGGCGAGGAGATGCTGCGCCGCCTCCGCGCCGAGCCCGAGACGTCGCGCCTCCCGGTGATCGTCGTCTCGACCGAGAGCAGCGAGACGCGCGTCCAGGCGCTCGAGGAGCTCGGCGTCGCCTTCGTCCACAAGCCCTTCACGCCGGAGGACCTGCGCGCGACGATCCTGCGCGTGACCGGCGTCACCCCTGACGACGAGTACTATGCCGTCCCCGCTGCTGACGGCGGCGACTTCGACTTTTGAGTCGCTGGCGCTGCTCTTCGCCGAGGCCCCGCCCACCGCGGCGCAGGCCGAGGCCCCGCTGACCCACGCCGCGCGCGTCGCGTTCACCGGCCCGCGCGCGGGGACGCTGCACGTCGCGGTGAGCGACGACGTCGCCGTCGCGCTGGCCGCCAACATGCTCGGCCTCGACCCCGACGCCGTGCGCGGCGACGAGGCGCTGCGCCGCGACGCCGTGGGCGAGCTGGCCAACGTGGTGTGCGGCAACGTCCTCCCGCTCGTCGCCGGCCGCGAGGCCGTGTTCCACCTCGCGGCGCCCGCCGCGTGCGACCCGTCCGACGCCGCCGCGCCCCCCGCCGGCGCGCTGGTCGAGGTCCTCGGCGTCGACGACGGCCGCGCCGCCGTCACGCTCTCCCTGGACGCCCCCGCCGCGCCGCGCCCCCTGCCGTGATCCGCGTCCTCATCGTCGACGACTCCGCGCTCGTCCGGAAGATCCTGAGCGACGAGCTCTCGAAGCACCCGGACGTCGAGGTCGTCGGCACCGCGATCGACCCGTACGTCGCGCGCGAGAAGATCGCGCGGCTGCGCCCCGACGTCCTCACGCTCGACGTCGAGATGCCGCGCATGGACGGGCTGAGCTTCCTCGCGAAGCTGATGCGCCACTTCCCGCTCCCGGTCGTCGTCGTCAGCTCGCTGACGCCGCGCGACAGCGAGCCGGCGGTGCGCGCGCTCGCCCTCGGCGCGATCGAGGTCATCGCCAAGCCCGGCTCGGCATTCGCCACCCAGGGGATCGGCGAGGAGCTGGTGCGCGCGGTGCGCGGGGCGGCGCGGGCGCGGGTCGGGCCGCGCGCCGAGCCGGCGCCGCTCCCCGCGGCGGCGCCGG
>NZ_JARGEK010000188.1 GCF_029211165.1 Roseisolibacter sp. H3M3-2 | reverse complement strand
GCCCGCCGCCGCGCCGCGCGGGCGGCGCGTGCGCGTCCGGCGCTCCGCGCGCCCGAGCGAGCGCCCGCCGGTGTGCATCGAGTCCTCGAGCGCCTCCGCGAACTGCGCGGCCGTCGCGAACCGGTCGACCGCGTTCTTCGCCAGCGCCCGCATCACCGCGTCCTCGACCTCGTCGGGGACGGTGCCGCGCACCACGGTGATCGACGGCACCTCGCCGAGCATCTGCCGGGCGATGATGGCCTGCGCCGTCGGGCCCACGAACGGAGGCTGCCCCACCAGCATCTCGTACAGCACGCAGCCGAGCGAGTAGACGTCGCTGCGCCCGTCGAGCGCGCGCTCCGCGGTCGCCTGCTCGGGGCTCATGTACACGGGCGTGCCGAGCGTGAGCCCCGTCTTGGTGAGCCGCTGGCTGGTCTCCTGGTCGGCGATGGCGCGCGCGATGCCGAAGTCGGCCAGCACCGCCTCGCCCCCCTCGAAGAGGATGTTCTCGGGCTTCACGTCGCGGTGCACGATCCCCTGGCGGTGCGCGTGGTCGAGGGCGCGCGCCACCTGGCAGGTGATCCGCACCGCCTCCTCGACCGGCATCATCCCCTCGCGCTGCATGCGCGCGGCGAGCGTCTCGCCGCTCACGTAGGGCATGACGTAGTACAGCGTCCCGCCGACCTCGCCGAAGTCCTCGATCGCGAGGATGTGCGGGTGGCTGAGCCGCGACGCGATGTCGATCTCGCGCCGGAACCGCTCGGGGCCGAGCGCCGTCCCCAGGTCGGCGTGGAGCACCTTCACCGCGACCTTGCGCGACAGCCGCACGTCCTCGGCGAGGTAGACCGTCGCCATGCCGCCGCGCCCGAGCTCGCGCTCGACGCGGTAGCGGTCGCCCAGCGCGACCTGCAGCTCCTGGTGGACGCTGACCATCGGCACCCGCGTGGTAGGGCCGGTGCCCGCCGGCGGCGACGCGGCGCCGCCGGGGTGGGGGGGCAGGGGCGAAGGTAGGACGGCCGCCGGAGGCTGTCCAGAGTAGACTGTACCACGGCGCCGCACGCACGCGGAGCGTGGCTAGATTGCAAGGTCGACCGCCACCCGGATCCCTCCCATGGTCTCCCTGCTCGACATCATCGGCCCCGTCATGGTGGGCCCGTCGTCGTCGCACACGGCGGGCGCCTGCCGCCTCGGGCTGCTCGCGCGCTGCCTCGTCGGCGGCACGCCGCAGCAGGCCCGCATCGAGCTGCACGGCTCGTTCGCGCGCACGGGCGAGGGGCACGGCACCGACAAGGCGATCGTCGGCGGGCTGATGGGCTTCCGCCCCGACGACGAGCGGCTGCGCACCGCGCTCGACATCGCCGAGCGCGAGCAGCTCGACTTCCGCTTCGAGAAGACGACGCTCGGCGAGGAGGCGGAGGTGCACCCCAACACGGTGCGCCTCACGGTGCGGCGCGGCGACCGCGAGAGCGTGATGGTCGGCTCGTCGCTCGGCGCCGGGCGCGTGCTGGTCACGGAGATCGACGGCTACCCGGTCGAGGTCACGGGGAGCTACCACACGATCGTGCTGGTGGCCGAGGACGTGAAGGGCTCGATCGCGCGCATCGCGACGATCCTCTCCGACCACGCGCTCAACATCGCGACGCTCAAGGTCAGCCGGCGGCAGCGCGGCGGCGACGCGTTCATGGTCTTCGAGATCGACGAGCCGCCCGACGAGCGCGTGCGCGACGAGATCCGCGCGCTGCCGTGGGTGCGCTGGGCGTTCCGGCTGGATAAGGTCGCCGCGTGAGCGCGGCGACCCTGAACCCCGTGAAGGGTCCGAGATAATGTACCGCTCCCTCGCCGACGCCGTCCGCGACGCCGAGGCGCGCGGGCTCTCGCTCTCGCAGGTCGCGCTGGCCGCCGAGTCGGCGGACGCCGGGCGTCCCGTCGAGGACATCCGCGACGCGCTGCGACGCGCGCTCGCCGTCATGCGCGGCGCCGTCGCGCAGGGGCTGACCGGCGACCTGCGCTCCGCCTCCGGGCTCGTGGGGGGCGACGCCGCCAAGCTGCGCACCGGCCCGGCCGGCCCGCTCGCCGGCACCCCGTTCCGCGACGTGCTGGCGCGCGCGCTCGCCGTGCAGGAGGTGAACGCGGCCATGGGCGTCATCGTCGCGGCGCCGACCGCCGGCGGGGCGGGGGTGCTCCCCGCGGTGCTCACCGGGCTCGCCGACGCGCGCGGCATCGACGACGAGGCGCTGGTCGACGCGCTGGCGACGGCGGGGCTCATCGGCGCCGTGGTGGCCGACCGCGCGTCGCTCTCGGGCGCCGAGGGCGGGTGTCAGGCCGAGACGGGCGCCGCCGCCGGCATGGCCGCCGGCGCCGCCACCGAGATGCTCGGCGGCACGCCGCGCCAGGCGCTGCACGCCGTCGCCCTCGCCCAGCAGGGGACGCTGGGGCTGGTGTGCGACCCGCTCGGAGGGCTGGTCGAGCTGCCGTGCGTCTTCCGCAACGCGACCGGCGCCGCCATCGCGCTGGCCGCGATCGAGATGGCGCTCGCCGGCGTCGAGTTCGCCATCCCCGCCGACGAGGTGATCGACACCATGGGCGAGATCGGGCGGGCGATGGACGTGCGCTACCGCGAGACCGCCGGCGGGGGGCTCGCCGCCACCCCGACGGGGCGGCGGCTGGCCCGCGAGCGGCTCGTCCAGATCAAGCGGTCGGAGTAGCGCTCCCGGCGCCCGACACCTCGGCCTGCGCCGAGGCCGGCGTGACGACGGTCGGCGGCAGGCTCGCCGCCCCGGGCGCGTCGGGCGTCATCGTGCCGAGGAAGCTCGGCATCTCGACGCCGGCCACGTCGCGCAGCACCTGCATCATCGGCGGCATCGAGCGCGCGAGGTTTTGGATGAACCCCGCCGAGCCGCCCACCGCCGCCCCGTCGCCGCTGGCGTTCCCCCCCTCCCAGACGACGACCTTGTCGAACTTGATGTTCGAGATCGCCCTGGCCGCCGTCTCGGCGAGCTGCGGCAGCTGCTCGACCATCATGAGCTGGAACGCGGCCTTCGGGTCGCCGCCGGCCGCCTGCACCATGCGCGCGATCGCGTCGGCCTTGCGGCTCATGATTTCGAACTGCCCCTTCGCCTCGGCCTCCAGCACCGCGTAGCGCGCCGCCGCCTCGGCGTCGGCGGCGATGCGCGCGCGCTCCGCCTCGGCCTGCGCCTCGACGATGGTGCGCGCCTTCTCGGCCTTCGCCGGCGCCTCCAGCCGCGCGCGCTGCTCCGCCTCGACGCGCTCCGCCTCGGCCAGCGCGGCCCGCGCCATCGCGCGGTTCTGCGCCTCCTGCACCGCCGCCTCCGCCTCGCGCTTGCGCGTCTCGGCGGTCTGGTAGGCCTCGGCGTTGCGCACCGCGAGCGCCGAGTTGGTGGCCGCGATCCGCCCCTGCGCGTCGGCCTCGCCGGCGATGGCCGCCGCGTTGGCCTCGGCGATCGCCACGCGCTTCTTCTGGTCCGCCGCCGCCACCGCCGCCTCGCGCTCGAAGCCCGCCGTCTGCTCGGCGATCCGCTGCTCCTTGTCGAGCTGCGCGATGCGGATCGACTGCGTGCGCTGCGCGTCCTTCACCTGCGCGTCGCGCTCCAGCGCCGCCGTCTGCTCGCCGACCGCCTGCTCCTTGTCCAGCTCCGCCAGCCGCACCGCCTGCTCGCGCAGCGTCTCGCGCAGGGCGATCTCGCGCAGCTTCTCGGCGTCGGCCACCGCGGTGACCTTCTCGCGCTCCGCCTGCGCCACGCGGATCTCGCCCAGCTTCTCCTGCTCGGCGACGTCGCCGCGCGCCTGCTGGATCGCCTGCTGCGCCGCCTGCTTGCCGAGCGCCTCGAGGTAGCCCGACGCGTCGCGCAGGTCCTTGATGTTCACGTTGATCAGCACGAGGCCGATCTTGCGCAGCTCGGGCTCCAGCTGGCTCTGCACCTTGTGCAGGAAGCCGTCGCGGTCGCGGTTGATCTCGTCGATCTTCATCGCCGCGATCACGGCGCGCAGCTGGCCGACGATGATGTCGTGCGCCGTCCCCTCGATCGACTCGGGGGTCATGCCGAGCAGGCGGATGGCGGCGTTCTGCCGCACCTCGGGCTCGGTGCCGATGGCGACGGTGAACACGGCCGGCACGCTGATGCGGATGTTCTCCAGCGACAGCGCGTCGCCGAGCGGCACGTCGAGGCGCATCGGCTCGAGGCCCAGGTAGGCGTACTCCTGGATCACCGGCCAGACGAACGCGCCGCCGCCCGAGATGCACTTGGCCGCGTTGCCGCCGCCCACGCTCCCCGAGATCACGAGGATCTTGTTGGCGGGGCAGCGCTTGTAGCGGCTGGCGAAGAACAGGACCATCCCGAAGACGACGACCGCCGCGAGGGCGGCGCCGCCGGCGGCGAACACGCTCGACGGCACCTCGCCGGACGAGAGGGACTCGGGCAGCTGCAGCAGGGCGAGGATCACGGCAGGACTCCGGATGCGGAGGGATCGGGGACGACCACCAGCGTCGCCCCGTCGGTCACGTCGACCACGACCACCGGCGCCCCGGTGGCCAGCGCGGCGGGCTCGCCCGAGACGGCGGCCGCCTCCACCACCCGCCCCTGCAGCGCCAGCTGCACCTTGCCGACGCCCGCGCCGGCCGGGGGGATGGGGACGTACACGGTCGCCGGGCGCCCCACGGCGCCCGACAGCCGCACGGTGCCGTCGCGCTCGAAGCGCAGCAGCAGCCGCGTCAGCGCGGCCACCGCCACGCCGGCGATCAGCGCGACGGTCACCGCCGACATGGCGACCAGCCCCGGCGAGGCCCCGGTCGCGCGCACCCCCATCCCGGCGAGCCCGAAGCCCGCCAGCGCCGCCGCCAGCACGCGCAGCGACGGCAGCTGCAGCACGCCGTGCCCGTGGTGGCCGTCGTCCGCGCCCACGAACCCGCCCACGAGCTGGAGGAGGAGCAGCAGGCCGCCGAAGACGGCGCAGGCGAGGTACACGGAGGGCGGGGCGGGGAGGGGGGAGCCGCCGACGGCGGCCGCCGCCAAGATGCGGGCCCCGCCCGCGCTCTGCCAGATGTTTTCGCGCTGTCCGCCCCCGCGGCGCCGGGCTAACTTCGGGGGCGCCCCGAAACCGCACGCCCCGGCTCGGCCGTAGGGCCAGCGACCCCCTACAACAGACAGGTGCCCGCATGGTCTCACGGGAAGAACTCGAGCGCTTTCTCGACCACCTCAGCGCCGAAGGCGTGAGCTACACGGAGGTCGCGCCCGGGCTCTGGCGCGTCCGGCCCGGCGGCGCGCTCGACTTCGACATCGCCGTCACCTACGCCCCGCCCGTGGTCCTGCTGCGCGCCAACGTCACCGAGCTCCCCGCCGACGACGGCCACTGCAACAAGCTCACGCGGCGCCTGCTCGAGCTCAACGCCACCGACCTGCTCCACGGCGCCTACGGCATCGACCGCGACACCGTCGTGCTGAGCGAAGCGCTCGAGCTGGGGCACCTCGACTACGAGGAGTTCCGCGCCTGCTTCGAGAGCATGACCATCGCCCTCGGCTCGCACCTGCGTGAGCTCGTCGCCATCCGCGACGGCCAGGTGCACACCGGCACCCACCGGGCCCTCTCGCCCGACGCCCTCCACGAGGCCCGCTGACGCATGGGCATCTTCGACCGCTTCTCCCGGCTCGTCCGGTCCAACATCAACGACCTCATCTCCTCGGCCGAAGACCCCGAGAAGATGCTGAACACGTTGATCACGGACATGAACGACCAGCTGATCAAGGCCAAGCAGCAGGTCGCCGTCGCCATCGCGGACGAGCGCAAGCTCCGCGACCAGTTCGAGAAGGAGCGGCAGCAGGCCGCCGAGTGGGAGCAGAAGGCCGAGCTGGCGGTGCGCTCCGACCGCGACGACCTCGCCAAGCAGGCGCTCCTCCGCCAGACCGAGTACGCCGAGCGCTCCGAGGCCTACTTCGCCGAATGGCAGGCGCAGCTCGCGCAGACCGAACAGCTCAAGGTCCAGCTGCGCGACCTCGCCGACAAGATCGAGGAGGCCAAGCGCAAGCGGAACCTGCTGCTCGCCAAGCAGCGCCGCGCCGAGGCGCAGCGCCGCATCCAGCAGACGATGTCCTCCCTCTCCGAGAAGAGCGCCTTCGAGGCGTTCGCGCGGATGGAGGAGAAGATCGAGACGAACGTGCGCATGATCGCCGCCGAGGCGACCATCGACCAGGAGTTCCAGGGCGACAAGCTGGAGTCCGAGTTCAAGCAGCTCGCGCGCGGCGCCGGCTCCGGCGACGCCGACACGCGCCTGCTCGCGCTCAAGCAGAAGATGGGGATGCTCCCCGCCGCCGCCCCGGCCGCCGACCGCCAGCTCGGCGCCGGCACGCCCACCCGCCAGGCGCTCGGCTCGGGCGCGCCGGCGCAGCAGCCGAACGGCGCCCCGGTGCCGCCCATGCAGCAGGGCGCGCCCCAGCAGCAGAACAACACCAGCGAGGCCGAGCTGCTGGCCGAGTTCGAGGAGCTGACGCAGGGCCGGCCCAAGGGGTGAGCGCCCCGGCCGTGTTCGAGGGGGTGCGACGCTTCCGCTTCGCCCCCCTGCTCGCCGCGACCGTCCTGACAGTCCTGCTCCTCTGGCTGTTCGGGACGGTCGCGGACGTCCTGCTGCTCCTGTTCCTCGCGATCCTCCTCTCGCTGTACCTGGGCGCGGTCGCCGACGCGATCACCCGCCGCACCCGCCTGCCGCGCCGCGTCTCGCTGTTCCTCGCCGTCGCGCTCACCATCGCCGGCGTCACGGGGCTGGTCTGGCTCCTCGTCCCGCCGGTCGTCGAGCAGACGCAGGCGCTCGTCCGCGTGCTGCCGGCCTACGTCGGCGCCTGGGAGCGCGGGATCTACGAGGCGGTGCGCCGCGTGCCGGGCGTCGCCGAGACGTGGCGCCCCGAGAACCACCGGCTGCTCAAGGCGGTCTACGAGCAGGGCGCGGCGCTGTTCGCCGACCTCGTGCCCAAGGTCATCGGGATCGGCCACGGCGTCATCAACGTCATCTCGGTCGGCGTGATGTCGCTCTACCTCGCGCTCCGCCCCGAGTTCTACCGCGAGTGGCTGATCGCCCTCTTCCCGCCGGTGCACCGCGACCTCGTGCGCGACGTGCTGCGCGACCTGGCGGTGACGCTGCGCTCGTGGATCGTGGGGCAGCTGCTGGGGATGTTCATCCTCGCCGCGCTCACCGCGGTCGGCCTGTACGTCCTGGGCGTCCCGTACTGGCTGACGTTCGGCGTGTTCACCGGCGCCGTGGCGGTCATCCCCTTCTTCGGGACGTTCGTGTCCAGCGTGCTCCCGGCGCTGTTCGTCCTCGCGGGGCCCGACGGCGGGACGCGGGCGCTGGCGGTCATCGCCCTCGGGATCGTGATCCACGTGATCGAGGGGCAGTTCGTCCTCCCGCTGATCACCGCGCGCCGCATCAAGCGCGTCCCGGTGCCGCCGGTGCTCTCGATCATGGCGGTGCTGGTGGTGGGGAAGCTGCTCGGCCCCGCCGGCCTGTTGGTCGCGGTGCCCACGCTGGCGGCGACGCTGGTCATCGTGCGCCGCATCCTCAGCAACCGGATCTACGAGGGGCAGGGGTTCCGCCGCGCGACGCGCGACCAGCCGCTGGTGCTGCGCGTCCCGCCGGCCGACGGCGAGGGGGTGCTGGTCGCGCCGACGCCGCGCGTCGACATGATCGCGCTCGCCGAGCGCGCGCGGGCGCGGCGGACCGCCTAAGTTCGGGCGCGGAGCCGCGACGACGCTCCCGACCCCGAACCGAACCCGCGCGCCATGAACGCCGACCGCCCCGTGCGCTTCCTCGTCCTCGCCGACGGCCACTTCGGCCCGATGTCGTCGAAGACGGCCAACGCCTGCATCCGCTACTCCCCCGAGCGCGTCGTCGGCGTGTGGGACGCCGCGCACGCCGGGCGCACCGCGGAGGACGTCCTCGGCTTCGGCGGCGGCATCCCGGTGGTCGCCACGCTGGAGGAGGGGCTCGCGCTCGGGCCCACGGCCGTCCTGGTGGGGATCGCCCCCGCCGGCGGGCAGCTCCCGCAGCCGTGGCGCGACACGCTGGCCGCCGCCGCGCGGCGCGGCCTCGACGTGTGGAGCGGGCTGCACTACTTCCTGAGCGACGACCCGCTGATCGCCGACGCCGCGGCCGAGGGCGGGGCGACGATCCACGACCTGCGCCGCCCGCCGGCGGACCTCGGCGTCTCCGCCGGCCGCGTGCGCGGCGTCGACGCGACGGTGATCCTCACCGTCGGCTCGGACTGCAACATCGGCAAGATGACCACCCAGCTGCAGCTGCGCGACGCGATGCGCGCGCGCGGCCAGCGGGTCGCGTTCGCCGCCACCGGCCAGACGGGGATCCTCGTCGAGGGGTGGGGGATCGGCGTCGACGCGGTGGTGGCCGACTTCATCGGCGGGGCCGCCGAGCGACTGACGCTCGAGGGGGCGGAGAAGGGGGACATCGTGCTGGTCGAGGGGCAGGGGTCGATCATCCACCCCAGCTACTCGGGCGTCACCTACGGGCTGCTCCACGGGTCGCTCCCGCACGCGATGGTGCTCTGCCACCAGCCGTCGCGCACCGCGATCGCCAAGCAGGAGTGGGTGCCGATCCCGCCGCTGGCCGACCTGGTGCGGCTGCACGAGCAGGTCGCCGCGCCGCTGCGCCCGGCGCCGGTGATCGCGATCGCGCTCAACACCTTCGACCTCTCGGACGAGGACGCCCGCGCGGCGATCGCGGCCGCCGAGCGCGAGACCGGGCTGCCGGCGACCGACCCGGTGCGCTACGACCCGGCGCCGCTGATCGACGCCATCACGGCGTTCCACGAGGGGCGGCGCGCCACGGCGACCGCGTAACGCCGCGCCGGGGCGCGTCGCCCCGGCCGCGGCGCGGGGCGCGGCGGGACGCACCGTGGGGCGTGCGCTCCGCCCTCCACCACCGCCCGCGCGACCCGCGCGTGCGCGCGCTCGCCGACGCGCGCGGACTCTGGGTCCCGGGGCCCGACGGGACGTGGACGCTGCGCGGCGCGTCGCTCGCCGTGTGGGGCGGGGAGGTCGTGTGCGTGGCCGGCCCCGATCCGGGCGCGGCGCGCGCGCTGCTCGCCTGCCTGCGCGGCGCGGCGCCGTGGGGCGGCACGCTGCG
>NZ_JARGEK010000187.1 GCF_029211165.1 Roseisolibacter sp. H3M3-2 | reverse complement strand
GGCGCTCCCGGCGTGGCAGGGGGTGCGCGTGGCGCCCGCGCAGGCGCTGCGCGAGGGCGGGCGCGGGGCCGGCGCGGGCGCGGCGCGGCTGCGCTGGCGGCAGGCGCTGGTGGTCGCCGAGGTGGCGCTGGCCGTGGTGCTGGTCGCCGGGGCGGGGCTCATGGTGCGCTCGGTGCGCAACCTGTTCGCGATCGACGCCGGCTTCCGCCCGGCCGGCGTGCTCACCATGCGGCTGTCGACGCCGAGCACGTTCTACGGCGACTCGACGCGCGTGGCCGGCTTCTGGGACGAGCTGCAGCGGCGCGTGGCCGCGCTCCCCGGCGTGCGCCACGTCGGCGCGGTGCGCCAGCTCCCGCTGGCCAGCGAGATGGGCGACTGGGGGCTCGCGGTCGAGGGGTACGCGCCGCCGCCCAACGAGGGGACGCCCGGCGACTGGCAGGTCGTGACGCCCGGCTACTTCGAGGCGATGGGGCTGCGCGTGCGCGCCGGGCGCGCGCTCGACGCGCGCGACGGGATGGCCGGGCCGCTGGCGATGGTGGTGAACCGCCGCTTCGCCGAGAAGTACCTCGCGGGGCGCGACCCGCTCGGCGCGCGCGTGCGCATCGGCGGCTCCGACAGCACGCAGGCGTACGCCGTGGTGGGCGTGGTCGACGACGTGCGGCACAACGCGCTGGTGACCGAGGTGAAGCCGCAGTTCTACGTCACCCTCCCGCAGTTCGCGCGCGCGCCCGGCAACACGTCGCGCAGCATGACGCTGGTCGTGCACGCCGCGGGGGACGCGGCGGCGCTGGCGGCCCCGGTGCGGGCGCAGGTGCGCGCGCTCGACCCGCGGCTCCCGGTGAGCGAGGTGCGCACGATGGACGAGATCGTGGGCGCGTCGATCGCCGAGCCGCGGTTCGCGATGGGGCTGCTCGGGCTGTTCGGCGCGCTGGCGCTCGGGCTGTCGGCGATCGGGATCTTCGGGATCGTGGCGCAGGTGGTCGCGGCGCGCGCCCACGAGTTCGGGATCCGCGCCGCGCTCGGCGCGCGGCCGGGCGAGCTGGTGGCGCTGGGGCTGCGCGCGGGGCTGGCGCAGGCGGGCGCGGGGCTCGCGATCGGCGTCGTGCTGGCGCTCGCCCTCACGCGCGCGATGACGGCGTTCCTGCACGGCGTCGCGCCCGCCGACCCGGCGACGTTCGCCGCCGTGCTGGTGGTGACCGGGGGCGTGGCCGTGCTGGCCAGCGTCCTCCCGGCGCGGCGCGCGGGGCGCGTGGACCCGGCGGCGGTGCTGCACGAGGGGTGAGGGTCAGCTGCGACAGAGGAGCTGCCGGGAGAACGGATGCTTCGGATGATTCGGATCCGTTCCATCCGCTCGATCCGTTCTCCCGGTAGTTCGGAGGCGCGTCGGGCCGGTTAGCTTGCGGGCGACCAATCCCCGTCGCCATGTCGCTCCTCCTCATCCGCCACGGCCGCTCGGCGCACCCGCCGCCGTCGGCGTGGCTCGACCGCGACGGGATCACCCGCTGGCTGGCCGACTACGACCGCGCGGGCATCCACGACGACGACGCGCCGCCCCCCGCCCTGGTGGACGAGGTGCGGCTTGCCGCGGTGCTGGCCGCCAGCGACATGCCGCGCGCGCTCGCCTCGGCCGCGCGGCTCTGCCCGGGGCGCGAGGTGGCGTGCTCGCCGCTGGTGCGCGAGGTGGGGCTGCCGATCCCGGCGTGGCTCCCCGGGCGCGCGCCGCTGGCGGTGTGGGCGCTCGGCATCCACGCGACGTGGATCTTCGACCTGGCGCGGCGGCGCGCCGAGCCGGCCGAGGTCGGGCCGCGCGTGCGCGAGCGGGCGGCGCGGTGCGCCGCGCGGTGCGCGGCGGCCGACGGCGGGACGGTGGCCGTGGTGACGCACGGCGTGATGCGCCGCCTGCTGGCGCGCGAGCTGGCCGCCGCCGGGTGGCGCGGCGCGCCCGGGCGGCGCAGCTACGCGCACTGGAGCGTCTGGCGGATGGCGCCGCCCTGAACGCGGAACGGCCCGGCCACGCGGGGTGGCCGGGCCGTCCGGGCGACCGGGACGCGGGTCAGGCGTTCCGGTCGATGCAGGTATTGCCCTGCGGGACGTTCGGGTTGTTCTCCTCGGCCTGCGGCACCGGGAAGTTGACGTCGCCGCCGTAGGCGCCGCCCTTGTTCCACGCGCCCGTCGGGAAGACCGTGTTGGCCGGGCGGTTGTACTGCCGGACCAGGCGCCGCAGGTCGCCGACGCGGTGCCCGGTGCCGAACATCCAGAAGGCGCGCTCGCGGAAGAGCTGCGTGACGCGCGCCGCCTCGGTGCCGGCGTCGGCCAGCGGGGCGAGCCCGGTGACCGTGGTGCGCGCCGCGTTGAGCGTGGCCAGCGACGCGGTCGGGTTGTTGGCGCGCAGCTGCGCTTCGGCCTCGATCATCCGCGCCTCGATGCCGGTGGCGATCGGCACCGGCGTCTCGCGCGCCGGCCAGAGGAGCTGCACGTCGAAGCGCAGCGGGCCGCTGTCGTCGCGGCGCGTCTGCGTCACCCCCGCCGCGCGGCAGGCCGCGTCGCCGCCCTGGCAGGTCGGCAGGCGCGGGTCGGCCGCGGTGGCGAAGTTCAGCCCGTTGGTGCCCTCGCTGTTCCCGACGCTGTAGCGGCGGTTCAGGTTGTTGTACGACCAGATCGCGTTCGCGTTCGTGGTCGCCGAGTGCAGCATCTCGTAGCGGAAGTTCGTCGCGACCCCGTTCACCGCGGTCGCCGCGTCCGCCGGGCGGTTCAGGTTGAGCAGGATGCGCCCGCGGATCACGCGCAGCGCGCTGCGGGTGCGCACGTCGAGCGCCGTCGAGCCGGTGACGAGCGCCAGCCCCGAGTCGGCGTGGGCGAGCGCGCGCTCGTACGCCGCCGTCGTCGTGATCGGGGCGCCGAACTGCTCCCCGGCCTCGGTGACGGTGCTGAACACGAGGCCGTTGCAGTAGTGCTCGGCCACCGCGTTCTCGACGTACGCCTGCACGAAGTACATCTCGGCCACCTCGGCGGCCGGGGCGTTCGGGCTGAACTCGCGCAGCAGCCGCGTCGCCTGCTCCGCCGACAGGCGGCTGCGGTGCAGCAGCCGGCTGACGTCGGTGAGGAAGTTGTTCTGGATCGTGATCACGCGCTGGTCGACCTCCTGGCGCGCGATGAACGAGTCGCCGTTCTCCCACTCGTCGGCGAACAGCCCGCTGAGGAGGAACAGCCCCTCGGAGACGGTGCTGCCGCCGCTGGTGGCGGCGTTGAGGCGGGCGATCGCGCCGAGGCGGACGGCGTTGGCGCCGGCGGCCGACTGGACGTCGCTCGGGTTGACGATGTCGGGGTCCGTCACCGACAGGAGGTCGCCGGTGGACGTGCAGCCGGCGGCGGGGAGGAGGGCGGCCGCCGCGAGCAGCGCCGCCGCGAGACGTGGTGTCATCACAGGCCGAGGCTGATGCGGAAGGTGTAGAACGTGACGGGCGCGAACGCCTGGAACTCGGACGGCGAGTCGCCCGTCGCGGTGCCGGTCGCCTCGGGGTCGACGCCGCTGTACTTGGTCCAGAGCGTCCCCAGGTTGCGCGCGGCCAGCGTCGCCGTGATGGTGCGCGAGCGGAGCCGGCGGGCGAACGTCTCGGGGGCGTTGAAGTTGAGCGCCAGCTCGCGGAAGCGGATGAAGTCCGCGTCCTCGATGTAGCCGCCGACGGTACGGCTGGCGTGCTCGCGCACCGCGACCGAGCGCGCCTGCTCGAAGAACGACGCGTTCGGGTCGATGAGCCCCGCGCAGTTCAGGCGGCTCGCGCAGCGGATGCGCTCCGTGTTGTTGTACAGCTTGTGCCCGCCCTTGTAGTCGAGCATCGCCGAGACGCGGAAGCGGCGGTTCCAGAAGTCGAAGCCGTTGGTGAGCGCCAGCTCGCGGCGCGGCTGCGTGTAGCCGAGGAACACCGCGGTGTCGCTGACCGTGATCTCGCTCAGGGCGATGATGCCGTCGCCGTTGGCGTCGTTGTACCCGGTCAGCGCGCGCGTCCAGACGCCGTTGAGCGGGTACCCCTCGCGCTGCTGGAGCGTGCTGCTGGTGACGATGTTGGGGAGCCCGCCCAGGCTCTCCAGCTCGTTGCTGTTCATCGAGCCGTTGAACGTCACGTCCCAGCCGAACGCGCGGCGCTGCAGGAGCTGCGCGTTGATCAGCGACTCCCACCCCCAGTTGCGCACGGCGCCCAGGTTCTCGAGGCGCGAGGTGGCGCCGGTGCCCGCCGACGGCGGCAGGACGCGGCTGAACAGGGCGTCGGTCGACCGCTTGTTGTAGTACGTCAGCTCGGCCGTCAGCCGGCTGTTCCAGAAGGTGCCGTCGACGCCCAGCTCCAGCTCCGCCGACCGCTCGGGCTTGAGGTTGCGGTTGCCGAGCGTGGAGTACACGACGCCCGGGGCCTCGACCTCGGCCTCGCCGGCGGTGCCGGTGGGGCGGACGCGGGCGGTGGTGGACGAGAAGTACTGCACCGCGTCGATCGTCCCCGGCTGCACGCCCGAGGCGCCGTACGCGCCGCGCAGCCGCAGCTGGTTCATCCAGCTCGCCTGCGGGAAGAACGGCTCCTGGCTCAGCACCCACGACGCCGAGAACTTCGGGTAGAACACCGTCTTGAAGTCGGCGCCGAACGCGCTGTTGCGGTCCGAGCGCACGGCCGCCGTGAGGAACAGCCGGTCGTTGAACGCGACGTTCTGCTCGACGTACCCGCCGAGGGTGCGGCTCTCGGTGGTCGTCTCCTCGACCGAAGGGACCGAGCCCGCGGTCACGGTGGTGGCGCCGGGGGGGAGGCGCGTGGCGACGGCGCGGTTCCCCGAGAACACGTTGCGGTAGAACTGGAAGCCGGCGGTCGTCTTCGAGGTCACGGCCTGCGACAGCTGGCGCGTCGCGGTGCCGGCCAGGTCGACCGTGTAGATGAAGAACGTCGCGCGGTTGTCGCGCTTGTAGCCGAGGCGGTCCTCGCCGACGTCGGGGCAGTTGGCGAAGCGGCAGAGCTGCGTGTCGCGGCGGTCGGTGAAGTCGAGCCCGAGGTTGCCGCGCAGCGCGAGCCAGTCCTGCGGCCGCCAGTTGGCGGCGGTGGAGCCGATCAGGCGCTCGACCGCCTGGTTGCTCTGCGCCTGGTAGATGTCGCGCGGCGTGAACTGGCGCCACCCGTACAGCGTGTCGCCGGCGGGGCTCAGGTTGTACTTGAACCCGGGGCCGCCGTAGACGTTGGCCGCGATCCCGCTGACGCCCGAGTCGTCGCTCATGGGCAGCCGCAGGTCCTGCGACGTGTAGCCCGCGCTGACGGCGATGTCGGCGTTGCTCGGCAGCGACAGGTTGAAGTTCGCGCGCGTGGTGGCGCGGGTGAGCCGGTTGGGGCTCTCCTGCGACGACAGCAGCGATAGCCCGCGCGACGCCAGGTAGCGGCGCTCGAACTGCGGGACCTGCGTCACGCCGTCCTCGTCCTCCCACTCGCCGTGCAGGAAGTAGCGGACCGTCTCGGAGCCGCCGCCCAGCTGGAGGCCGTGCTGCTGCCGGTAGCCCGTGCCGTACGGCGTCGCCTCGGGGTCGTCGTGCAGGTTGTAGGCGGTGACGCTGTCCTGCGCGCAGGCGCCGGTGGCGGCGATGCGCTGCGTGAGGAAGCACTGCACCGTGTTCGACGCCGTCGACGTGGTCGCGGCGGTCGTGCCGGAGCGCCACCCGCGGTACGCCGTCGGGTACTGGTTGTTGTCGCGGATCCCCGTCTGCTCGGTGTAGTACGTCCACTGCGGGCGCCCCGCGGCGCCGCGCTTGGTCGTGATCACGATGACGCCGTTGGCCGCGTCGGTGCCGTAGAGCGTCGCCGCCGACGGCCCCTTCACGATCTCGAGGCTCGCGATCTCCTCGGGGTTCAGGTCGCCCACGCGGCTCGGCGTCGTCCCGCCCACGCTCAGCGTCGAGGAGCCGGTGGAGCTCTCCATGCGGACGCCGTCGATCACGTAGATCGGGTTGTTGGTCAGCGACAGCGACGAGGTGCCGCGGATGCGGACGCGCGTGCCGGCGCCGGTCTGCGTCCCCGGGAGCACCTGCACGCCGGCGGCGCGCGCCGTCAGCAGGTCGCCGACGTTGGCGACGGGGCGCGTGGCCACGACCTCCGCCGCGTTGACCTGCGCGATCGCGTTCCCGACCTCGACGCGCCGCTGCTCGCCGGTCGCCGTGGTGACGACGGGGGTCAGCGTGGTGGCGACGCTCCGCATCTGGAAGTCGAGCGTGGCCGCCTGGCCGGCGGTGACGGTCACCGCGGACTTCTGCTCGGCGAAGCCGACGCGCAGCACGCGCACCTCGGCCGGCCCGGCGCCGACGCCGCGGATGGTGTACTGGCCCGCGGCGTTGGTCTGCGTGCCGAGGGTGGTGCCCACCACGCTGAGCTGCGCGGCGACGATCGGCTGCCCGGTCGCGGCGTCGGTGACGCGGCCGGTGATCGTCGCGGCCTGCGGCGCCTGCGCCAGCGCGGTGCCAGCCGCGAGCGCGAGCGCCCCCGCGACGCGCGCGAGGACCAGGGTGAGGCGGGGGCCGCCCGGGGGCGTGGCGGCGGGCGAGGGGGACGGGCCAGGCATCACATGCGGGTCCTCGGGCGGGGGAAGGGGCGTCGCCGACGGGCGACGCCGCGCTCGGGTGGACGGGCGCGAACACGGACGGGCGCGCGGCCCTGGGGCCGCGGGCGGGGAGGCGGGCCGCCGGCGCGGGCCGGCGGGGAATCGGGCGCAAAGCTACACGCCGGAACGCGCGGCGCCACACGGGCGTTGTGACGGATCGGTGTCCGCCGCCGGGGGGCGGGCAGCGCGGCGGCGCGTCGCGACGTACGATGCAGGCGCCCGTCGCCTCCCGCCGACCGAAGCCCCGCCGCCGTGACCCTCCGCGTCCTCCCGCTGGCCGTCTCGCTGTCGCTCGCCCTGCCGCCCGCCGCGCGAGCCGCCCGGGCGCAGGGCCCGGCCCCGCTCCCCGAGGCCGCGCTCGGCGTCGAGGTGCGGAGCTACGCGCACGGCGTCCCCCACATCCGCGCCCCGCACCTGCGCGGCGCCGCCTACGCGCTGGCCTGGGTGCAGCTGGAGGACCACGGCCCGTCGGTGGCCGTCGGGCTGCTGCGCGCGCGCGGCGAGATGGGGCGCTGGTTCGGGCGCGACTCGATGGGCGGCGACTTCCTCGCCCGGCACGCCCGCGCCGTGGCCGAGGCGCGCTACGCGACGCTGGAGCCGGACACGCGCGCGGTCTACGAGGGGTTCGCCGAGGGGGTCAACCGCTACGTCGCGCTGCACCCGGGCGAGTTCCCCGCCGGCTTCGCGCCGCGCTTCACCGGCTACGACGTGGCCGCGCGCGACGTCAACGTCGCCGCGCCGACCGACGCCCGCCGCCTGCTGGCCCGCCTCCACCCGCTCGGCGTGCGGCGCGCCCCCCGCGGCGCCGCCGACGCCGACCCGGCCGAGGGGGAGCCGGCGCCGGGGCACGACCGGATCGAGGAGGGGTCGAACGCCTGGGCCTTCGCGCCGTCGCGCACCACGTCGGGGCGCGCGATCCTGGTGCGCAACCCGCACCTCGCCTGGACCGCCGGCTACTACGAGGCGCACGTCACCGTCCCCGGGGTCCTCGACTTCTACGGCGACTTCCGCGTCGGCGGGCCGTTCGGCGTCATCGGGGGCTTCAACAGGGACCTCGGCTGGTCGACGACCAACAACGCCCCCGACCTCGACGAGGTCTACGCGCTCGACGTCGACAGCGCGCGCGCCGACCACTACCTCCTCGACGGCGCGTCGCTCCCGCTGGAGCGCGCGCCCGTCACCGTCGAGTACCGCAACGGCCCCGGGCTCTCCACCGAGACGCGCGAGTTCTGGCGCACCCCGCTCGGCCCCGTGATCCACCGCGACGGGGGGAAGGTCTACGTGCTGCGCGCGGCGGCCGAGGGGGAGTGGCGCGCCGGCGAGCAGTTCCTGCACATGGTGCGCGCCCGCTCGCTCGACGAGTGGAAGGCGGCGATGCGCACGCGCGCCCGCATCAACTCGAACTTCACCTACGCCGACCGCGCGGGGAACGTCTTCTACGTCTGGAACGCGTCGATCCCGGCGCTCCCGCACGCGAGCGGCGGCGACACGGCCGCGGTGCCCGCGCGCACGACCGCCGACGTCTGGACGCGCTACGTCCCCTTCGACTCGCTCCCGCAGCTCCTCAACCCGCCCGGCGGCTACGTGCGCAACGAGAACGACGCGCCGTACCACACCAACCTGCACCGGGTGCTCGACCGGTCGCGCTACCCGGCCAACTTCCCCGAGCCGTCGCTGCGGCTGCGCAGCCAGCTGAGCCTCGCGCTGGTGGACACGCGGCGGAAGCTGAGCCTCGAGGACGCGGTCGCGCTCAAGCACAGCTACCGCATGCTGCTGGCGGAGCGCGTGAAGCCGGCCCTGCTGGCGGCGGTGCGCGCGTCCTCCCCCGACGCGGCGACGGCGCGCGCGGCCGAGGTGCTGGCGGCGTGGGACGACACCGCCGCCCCCGCGAGCCGCGGCGCGGTGCTGTTCGAGATCTGGTGGCGCCGCTACACCGAGGGGCAGAACGCCGACTCGATGTTCGCCGAGCCGTGGGACGTGGCGCGGCCGGCGAGCACGCCGCGCGGGCTCAAGGACCCGGCGCGCGCCGCCGCCGCCCTCGCGTGGGCGGCGGCCGAGACGGCGCGCCGCCACGGCGACGTGGCGGTGGCCTGGGGCGACGTGCACCGCGTGCGCATCGGCAAGGTGGACGCGCCGGTGGGCGGCTGCGGCGGCGCGCTGGGCTGCTTCCGCGTGCTGAACTTCCGCACCGATCCCGACGGCAAGCGCTCGGTGATCGGGGGCGACGGCTGGGTGCTGTGGGTCGAGTTCGGGCGCGACGTGCCGCGCGCGTACTCGGTGCTCGCGTACGGCGAGAGCTCGCGTCCCGACTCGCCGCTGCACGGCGACCAGGCCGAGATGTTCGCGCGCGGCGAGGCGAAGCGCGTCGCCTTCACCGCCGCCGACGTGGACGCGCAGACGGTGCGGCGCTACGTGCCGGGGGCGCAGCCGTGAGCCGCCGCCTCGCGCTGGGGGCGCCGCTGGGGGCGGGGCTGGCGGCGGCGCTGCTGGCCGCCGCGTGCGCCGACGAC
>NZ_JARGEK010000186.1 GCF_029211165.1 Roseisolibacter sp. H3M3-2 | reverse complement strand
GGGGCTGCGCTTCGCGATCCGCGAGGGCGGCCGCACCGTCGGCGCCGGCGTCGTCGCCAAGATCATCCAGTAACCCGCGGGTAGAGACATGGCTGGCCGCATTCGCATCCGCCTGAAGGCGTTCGACCACGCGGTGATCGACCAGGCGTCGGCGGACATCGTCCGCACCGCCGAGAAGACCGGCGCGCAGGTGTCGGGCCCGATCCCGCTCCCGACGAAGACGCAGCGCTGGACGGTCCTCCGTTCGCCGCACGTCGACAAGAAGTCGCGCGAGCAGTTCGAGCTGAAGACGCACAAGCGGGTGATCGACATCCTCGACAGCCGCGCCCAGACGGTGGACGCGCTGACGAAGCTCGACCTCCCGGCGGGCGTCGACGTCGAGATCAAGGTCGAGTAGCAACGGCGACACCCGCGCAACTGCGCGGCTGCGCAGCCGCGCAGACGGATCCGGCACGAGGGGGCCGCTGACGGGAGACGGTCACGCCCCCACGTACGGATCCACAGTCCAACGGCCATCAACGCACGGCGCGCACACCGGCCGCCGGCGGGCCGCGACTACAGAGAGGGACGCAACGCATGATCGGCATCATCGGGAAGAAGCTGGGGATGACCCAGATCTTCAACGAGCAGGGGCAGCAGGTGCCCGTGACGGTGATCGAGGCCGCGCCGAACCCCGTGACGAAGGTGGTCGACAAGGCCGCCGCCGGGTTCGCGGCCGTCGAGCTGGGGTACGGGCGGCAGCGGACCGCGCGCGAGAGCGCGAAGGGCGAGCGCACGCCGAAGGGCGCGCGGGCCAGCAAGGCGGCGCTGGGGCACGCGGCGAAGGCGCAGCTGGACTACGCGCCGCGCGTGCTGCGCAGCTTCCGGCTGGACGACGCGCCGGGGAAGACCCCCGAGATCCCGGCCTACGAGGTCGGGCAGACCGTCGGCGTCGACATCTTCGCGGCGGGCGAGCGCGTGAAGGTGACGGGGACGACGAAGGGGCGCGGCTTCCAGGGCGTGGTGAAGCGCTGGGGCTTCGGCGGCGGCGCGAACACGCACGGCAACACGAAGCACCGCAAGCCGGGCTCGATCGGCCCCGGCACGGACCCGTCGCGCGTGATCAAGGGGAAGAAGATGCCCGGGCACTACGGCGCCGAGCGGCACACGCAGGGCGGGCTCCGGGTCGAGCGGGTCGACGCCGAGCGCAACCTGATCTACATCCGCGGCAGCGTGGCCGGCCCGACCAACGGGATCGTCCTCGTCCGCAAGCAGGGCTGATCCCATGGCCGAGACGAATAACTCGATGCAGGCGGCCGCGTTCGGGGCCGACGGCTCGGCGCGCGCGCGCGTGACGCTCCCGGGCGGCGTGTTCGACGGCACGGTGAACGTGCCGGTGATGCACCAGGCGGTGAAGGCGTTCCTGGCGAACCAGCGCCAGGGGACGCACGCGACCAAGGGCCGCTCGGTGGTGACGGGCGGCAACCAGAAGCCGTGGCGCCAGAAGGGCACCGGCCGCGCGCGCCAGGGCTCGACCCGCGCGCCGCACTGGCCGGGCGGCGGCACCTACGGCGGCCCGCAGCCGAACCGCGACTACACCGAGCGGCTCCCGAAGAAGGTCAAGGCGCTCGCGCGCAAGAGCGCGCTGAACGCGCGGGCCCGCGAGGACGCGCTGGTGGTGGTCGACGCGCTGTCGATGGACGCGCCGAAGACGTCGGCGCTGCTGGCCCTGCTGGGCAAGCTGGGCGTGGCCGAGCGCAAGGTGCTGATCCTGACGGACGGGCAGAAGGAGGCGGTCTTCAAGAGCGCCCGGAACCTGCCGGCCGTCCACGTGATGCCGTACACGGACGCGTCGACCTACCACATCCTGTGGTCGGACGTCGTCCTCGTCGAGCAGGGCGCGCTGGCGAACGCCGCGGACGCGTCGGCCGGCGCCAGCGAGGGGGAGGCGTAAGATGCCGACGCTGCACCGCGTCATCGTGCGTCCCGTGATCACCGAGCAGACGTCGCTCGCCTACCAGGACAAGGGCGAGTACGTGTTCGAGGTGCACCCGGACGCGAACAAGCAGGAGATCAAGCAGGCCATCGAGCGCCTGTTCGGCGTGAAGGTGGGGCAGGTCTGGACGATGAACGTCCGCGGCAAGACGCGCCGGGTGGGCACGTCGGTCGGCCGCCGACCGCACTGGAAGAAGGCGATCGTGACCCTCAAGGAGGGCACGATCGACACCTTCGGGTTCGAGGGCTAAGCCGCCATGGGCATCCGTCAGTTCAAGCCCGTCAGCAAGGGCACGCGCTTCCGCACCGTCTCCGACTTCTCGGAGATCACGCGCACGACGCCGGAGAAGTCGCTCACCGAGCCGCTGAAGCGCTCGGGCGGCCGCGACAACCACGGCCACATCTCGATGCGCCGGATCGGCGGCGGCGAGAAGCGGAAATACCGCATCATCGACTTCAAGCGCAACAAGCACGGCGTGGCCGCCGTGGTGCGCCACATCGAGTACGACCCGAACCGCTCGTCGCGCATCGCGCTGGTCGAGTACGCGGATGGGGAGAAGCGCTACATCCTCCACCCGAAGGGGCTGGCGGTGGGCGACTCGGTGACGGCGGGCCCGGGGTCGGACGTGCGCGTGGGGAACGCGCTGCCGTTGGGCGAGATCCCGCTCGGCACGGCGGTGCACAACGTGGAGCTGAAGCCGGGGAAGGGCGGCCAGATGGCGCGCTCGGCCGGGACGTCGCTCCAGGTGGTGGCGAAGGAGGGCGACTACGTGACGCTCCGCCTGCCGTCGACCGAGATGCGCATGATCCACCGCCGCTGCCTGGCGACGATCGGCGAGGTCGGCAACGCCGAGCACGAGCTGATCTCGTGGGGCAAGGCCGGGAAGACGCGCTGGATGGGCAAGCGCCCGAAGGTGCGCGGCGAGGTGATGAACCCGGTCGACCACCCGCACGGCGGGCGCACGCGCGGCGGGCGCAACGTCGTGAGCCCGTGGGGCAAGAAGGAGGGCGTGAAGACGCGCAACACCAAGAAGTCGTCGCAGCGCCTGATCGTCCGCGGCCGTCGCCGCGGCAAGGCCACGCAGTAACCGCCTGGACGAGGACACCACATCATGGCTCGTAGCGTCAAGAAGGGGCCGTTCGTCCAGGACGCCCTGCTCGACAAGGTGACCGCGATGAACGCGCGGAGCGAGAAGCGGGTCACCAAGACCTGGTCGCGCGCGTCGACGATCCTGCCCGAGTTCGTCGGGCACACGTTCGCGGTGCACAACGGCAACAAGTTCATCCCGGTCTACGTGACCGAGAACATGGTCGGCCACAAGCTCGGCGAGTTCGCGCCGACGCGTCTGTTCCGCGGCCACGTGGCCGCGAAGTCGGACAAGAAGGCCGGCGGCGTGGGCAAGAAGTGAGGAGCCTCTAAGATGCCGACCAACAACGGGGCGACCCACCGGAAGCCGGGGCTGGCGCGGGCGCTGAGCGCCGAGCGCGCGCTCGCGCTGCCGAACGCCGCCCGCGCCTTCCAGCGCACGACGCGCCAGTCGCCGTACAAGGTGCGCCTGGTGATCGACCAGATCCGCGGCCTGGGCGTGAACGAGGCGCTCGCGCTGCTGAAGTTCAGCAAGAAGCACGCGGCCGACGAGATCGAGAAGGTGCTCTCGAGCGCCGTGGCCAACGCGGAGGACGCGGCGCGCCGGGGCAACGCGCACGTCGACGTCGACCGCCTGTACGTCGCGCACGCGATCGTGAACGAGGGGCCGAAGCTCAAGCGCTTCACCCCCGCCGCGATGGGCCGCGCGACTCCCGTCCACAAGCGCACGAGCCACATCGAGATCGTCGTGGCCGAGAGGGAAGGGCGATAATGGGACAGAAGACCAATCCGATCGGCTTCCGCCTCGGCGTCTCGAAGGACCACCGCTCGACGTGGTACGCGGGCGCCAAGGAGATGCCGACGCTCCTGAAGGAGGACGCGCTGCTGCGGAAGTACCTGAAGCAGCGCATGGGGCACGCGGCGATCGCCGACATCACGATCGAGCGCAAGCCGGGGAAGGTGGTGGTGACGATCCACACCGGCCGCCCGGGCGTGGTGATCGGGAAGAAGGGCGCCGAGGTGGACAAGCTCCGCGACGAGCTGGCGCAGCTGACCGGGAAGGAGGTCGGCGTCAACGTCGAGGAGATCAAGCGCCCGGAGGTGGAGGCGCAGCTCGTGGCCGACTCGATCGCCCAGCAGCTGGCGGGGCGCGTCTCGTTCCGCCGCGCGATGAAGCGCGCGGTGCAGAGCGCGATGCGCAGCGGCGCGCAGGGGATCAAGGTGAAGGCCGGCGGGCGGCTCGGCGGCGCGGAGATCGCGCGCGTCGAGGGCTACCACGAGGGGCGGGTGCCCCTCCACACGCTGCGCGCGGACATCGACTACGCGACGAGCACCGCGAAGACGACCTACGGCACCATCGGTGTGAAGGTCTGGATCTTCAAGGGCGAGGTGGTCGAGGACCGGCGCAACAAGACCTACTCGACCGGCGCGTGAGGAGGCCCTGACCCATGCTGAGTCCCAAGCGCGTCAAGTTCCGCAAGATGTTCAAGGGCCGCACGACGGGCATCGCCCGGCGCGGCTCGGAGGTCTCGTTCGGGCACTACGGGCTGCAGGCCCTGGAGCCGGGGTGGGTCTCCAACCGCCAGATCGAGGCGTGCCGCGTGGCCATCAGCCGCTCGGTGAAGCGCGGCGGGAAGATCTGGATCCGGATCTTCCCCGACAAGCCGATCACGAAGAAGCCCGCCGAGACCCGCATGGGGAAGGGCAAGGGCTCGCCCGAGCAGTGGGTGGCCGTCGTGAAGCCCGGCCGCATGATGTTCGAGCTGGAGGGCGTGCCGCGCGACGTCGCCGAGAAGGCGATGGCGCTGGCGGCGGCCAAGCTGAGCGTGAAGAGCAAGTTCGTGGTCCGCGAGGAGGCGCACACCGAATGAAGGCTGACGAGATCCGGAACCTGAGCGACGCCGACGCGAAGGCGCGCATCCAGGAGCTCCAGGAGGAGCAGTTCCGCCTGCGCTTCCGCAGCGCGACGGAGACGCTCGAGCAGCCCCTCCGGCTGCGCACCATCCGCCGCGACATCGCGCGGCTCCTGACCGTCCTGCGCGAGCGCGAGCTCGCGGCGCAGGCGCCCGCGGCGAAGCCGGCGAAGGCGACGACGGCGCCCCAGGCGTCGAAGGCGTCCAAGTCGCCCGCCCGCCGGGCGGCCCGCGGCGCGGCGAAGTAAGGCGGAGGCCGAGACCCCATGGCTGACACGATGAACAACCAGACGGCCGCCACCGGCGCGCAGTCGCAGGACGGGCAGGCGAAGCGCGGCGCGCGGAAGGTGCGCACCGGCCTGGTCGTGAGCGACAAGATGCAGAAGACGGTGGTCGTGCAGATCGACCGGCGCGTCCCGCACCCGGTGTACGGGAAGATGGTGACGCGGTCCAAGAAGTTTAAGGCGCACGACGAGGAGAACTCGGCGAAGGTGGGCGACACCGTGCGCATCCAGGAGACCCGCCCGCTGTCGAAGGACAAGCGGTGGCGCGTGGTCGAAATCGTCGAGCGCGCGAGGTAACCGGCCATGATCCAGCAGGAATCGATGGTCAAGGTGGCGGACAACTCGGGCGCCAAGCGCGCCCTGGTGATCCGCGTCCTCGGCGGCACGCGCCGGCGCTACGCCGGCCTCGGCGACACGGTCGTGGTGGCGGTCAAGGACGCCCTCCCGAACGGCACCGTGAAGAAGAGCGACGTCGCCAAGGCGGTCGTCGTGCGGACCGTGAAGGAGACCCGCCGCAAGGACGGGAGCTACATCCGCTTCGACGAGAACGCGGTCGTCATCATCAACGACAACGGGGAGCCCCGCGCGACGCGCATCTTCGGTCCCGTGGCGCGCGAGCTCCGCGAGAAGAAGTACATGAAGATCGTCTCGCTCGCGCCCGAGGTGCTCTGAGCCATGCGCATCCTCAAGTACCGCAAGACGGACGGGCGGCGCCTCGGCGCCGGGCGGCACGCCCGGAAGGCCGAGCGCCAGTCGCTCCACGTGCGCCGCGGCGACACCGTGCAGGTGATGCGCGGCGACGACAAGGGCGCCACCGGGAAGATCCTCAAGGTCTTCCCGAAGACGGGGCGCGTCCTCGTCGAGGGCGTCAACATCGTGAAGAAGCACCGCCGGGCGCGCCGCCCGGAGGAGCAGAGCGGGATCCTGTCGATGCCGGCGCCGATCGCCGCCTCGAACGTGATGCTGCTCGACCCCAAGTCGGGGAAGCCGACGCGGACGCGCACGCGCGTCGACGCCGACGGCACCAAGGAGCGCGTCAGCGCGAAGAGCGGCGAGTCGATCGCCGTCACCCGCTGATCCGGAGCTGACCGATCATGGCCAAGGACACGAACAAGGGCGGGAAGGGCGGCAAGAACGCCCCCGCCAAGGGCGGCAAGGGCGGGAAGGGCGCCGCCGCCGGGAAGGGCGGGAAGGGCGGCGCGCCGGCCCAGAAGGGCGGCGCGGGCGCGAAGGCGGCCAAGGGCGGCGCGGCGGGGAAGCGCGAGTCGATGGCGCCGAAGAGCCACGCGGGCGCCGGGCTGCCGGTGCCGGCGCCGCGCCTCAAGCTGTACTACGAGCAGACGGTGCGCGGGAAGCTGGCCGAGCAGTTCGGGCTGACCAACCCGCACCAGATCCCGGGGCTCGAGAAGATCGTGATCAACTGCGGCGTCGGGGCGGCGATCAAGCAGCCGCGCGCGCTGGACACGGTCGTCGAGGAGCTGGCGCTGATCACCGGGCAGAAGCCGGTGCGCCGCAAGGCGAAGAAGTCGATCGCCAACTTCGGCCTCCGCGAGGGGCAGGAGATCGGCGCGATGGTGACGCTGCGCGGGGCCCGGATGTGGGAGTTCCTGGACCGCCTGATCGCGGTCGCCCTGCCGCGCGTGCGCGACTTCCGCGGGCTGGGGACGCGCTCGTTCGACGGGCGCGGGAACTACTCGATGGGCGTCAAGGAGCAGATGATCTTCGCGGAGATCAACTACGACATGGTCGAGGCCGTGCACGGGATGGACGTCACGTTCGTGACGACCACCTCGAAGGACGACCAGGCCTTCGCCCTCCTGCGCGAGCTCGGGATGCCGTTCCGCGGCGACCAGAAGCCGCTCGTGCCGCGCCCCGACCAGATGGCGGGGCAGCTGACGGAAGCCGGGGCGGCCGCTTAAGTTACGAGGCTGCCCCCGGACGGCGGCGGGGCCACGGCCCCGCCCGCCGCCCGGATCGGCGTCGAATCACGCATTTCAGCGCATCACTGAGCCCGACATGGCCAAGACGAGCAAGGTCGTCAAGAACGAGGAGCGGAAGGCGCTGGTCGCGCGGCACGCCGAGAAGCGGGCGGCGCTGAAGGCGACCATCATCAGCCAGACCGCCACGCCGGAGGAGAAGGACGCCGCCGGCAAGGCGCTCCGGAAGCTGCCGCGCAACTCCTCGAAGATCCGCATCCGCAACCGCTGCGCGATGACGGGGCGCCCCCGGGCGTTCCTCCGCCAGTTCGGCCTCTCGCGCGTCACGTTCCGCGAGATGGCGCTCCAGGGGCTGATCCCGGGCGTCACGAAGGCGAGCTGGTAAACCTTCCTACCGGTCCCCGCGGGAGCGGGGATACCCTAGGAGATCGTATCACCCATGAGCATGACTGACCCGATCGCCGACATGCTCACGCGGATCCGGAACGCTTGCGGGAGCAAGCACCGGCGCGTGGACATGCCGGCGTCGAAGATGAAGGTCGAGATCGCGCGCCTGCTGAAGGAGAACAACTTCGTGCAGGACTTCCGCCTGGTGGAGTCCGAGGACGGCCGCCCGGTCCTGCGCGTGATCCTGAAGTACGCCGCGGGCGGGCACTCGGTGATCCGGGAGCTGCACCGCGTCTCGAGCCCCGGGCTGCGCAAGTACGTCGCCGTCACCGAGATCCCGCGCGTGCGCAACGGGCTCGGCATGGCGATCCTGAGCACCTCGTCGGGGATCCTGTCCGACCGCCAGGCGCGCCAGCGGCGCACGGGCGGCGAGCTCCTCGCCCTCGTCTGGTAAGGAGCCGCTCCCATGTCGCGTATCGGCAAGCTGCCGGTGACGGTCCCCAGCGGGGTGACCATCACGCAGAACGGCAATCGGATGACGGTGAAGGGCCCGCGGGGCGAGCTGACGCGCACCCTGCCCGAGGCGATCACGGTCACGCTCGAGAACGGGACGCTGTCGGTGACGCGCCCGTCGGACGACCCGCAGCACAAGGCGCTGCACGGCCTGACGCGCACCCTGGTGGCCAACATGGTCGACGGGGTGACGAAGGGCTTCCAGAAGACGCTCGAGATCGTCGGCGTCGGCTACAAGGCCGAGAACCGCCCGTTCGGGCTCCAGATGTCGCTCGGCTTCTCGCACCCGGTCGAGGTGCGCGCGCCGGCCGGGATCAAGCTGAACGCCACGAACCCGACGACGGTGGTGGTGGACGGCGCGGACAAGGAGGTGGTCGGCCAGATCGCCGCCGAGATCCGCTCGCTGCGTCCGCCCGAGCCGTACAAGGGGAAGGGCGTGAAGTACCAGGGTGAGACGATCCGCCGGAAGGCGGGCAAGGCCGGGGGCAAGTAATGCCGAAGATCGCGATTCCGAAGACGCGCTCCGAGAAGCGGACGCGTCGCCACCTGCGCGTGCGGAAGGCGCTCGGCGGCACCGCCGAGCGCCCGCGCCTGGTGGTGTTCCGGTCGCTGAAGCACATCACCGCGCAGCTCGTCGACGACGTGCAGGGGCGGACCCTGTTCACGGTCACCGACACGAAGCTGGACGGGAAGAAGACCGAGAAGTCGTCGCAGGTCGGCAAGCTGGTCGCCGAGCGGGCGAAGGCGGCGGGGATCACGCGCGTGGTCTTCGACCGCGCGGGGTACCAGTACCACGGCCGCGTGAAGGCGGTGGCCGACGGCGCCCGCGAGGGCGGTCTGGAGTTCTGACATGGCCGACAACACGAATTCGAACGAGCCCCGCACGCAGAGCTTCGGCGGGAACACCGGGGGCGGCCAGAGCCGCGGCCCGGGCGGTGGCGGCGGCTTCGGCGGCGGCGAGGGCCGGGGCCAGGGCGGCGGCGGCTTCGGCGGCGGCCGCGGCCCGGGTGGCCCCGGTCGCGGCGGCCCCGGTG
>NZ_JARGEK010000185.1 GCF_029211165.1 Roseisolibacter sp. H3M3-2 | reverse complement strand
GGCGCCGGCGCCGCCGGGCGCGCGGTGGGGGCCGGCACCCGTCCCGCGGCCGCCTGGGTGGGCGCGGGCGCGCGGTCGGGCGTGCGCTCGGGCGGCTCGTCGGGGATCGAGGCGAGCCGCTTGTCGATCTCGGCGAGCTCCTTCTCCCAGTCGCGGTTGGACATGCCGGGACGTACGCGCCGTCACGCCCCGGGTGTCAAGCGCGGAGGCTCACGCGTCCTCGCGCTTCAGGCCATAGCGCTCGATCTTCTTGTAGACGTTCGAGCGCGGCATGTCGAGCGCGCGCGCCGTCTCGCTCACGTTCCAGTCGTACTGGCGCAGCTTCGCCACGAGGAACGCCCGCTCGGCGGCGTACTTGAACTCCTCGAACGTGCCGATGTCGGAGAGGGCGCCGATCCCCCCCGACTCCAGCGCGCGGCGGCCGACCAGCCGCTCGACGTCGGTGAGCGTGATGCGCGGCCCCGACGCCAGGATCAGCAGCCGCTCGACCGTGTTGCGCAGCTCGCGCACGTTCCCGGGCCACTCCAGCTCCTGCAGCCGCTGCACCGCCGCGTCGTCGACGTCGCGCGGCGGGAGGCCGTCCTGGCGCGCCAGCACCGCCAGGAAGTGGCGCACGAGCAGCGGGATGTCCTCGCGCCGCTCGCGCAGCGGCGGGACGCGCAGCGGCACCACGTTGAGGCGGTAGTAGAGGTCCTCGCGGAACCGCCCGTTGGAGATCTCCTCCTCCAGCTCCTTGTTGGTCGCGGCCACCACGCGCACGTCGACCTTGAGCGGCTTGGAGCCGCCGATGCGCGTCACGACGCCGTCCTGCAGCACGCGCAGCACCTTCGCCTGCGCGCTCAGGCTCATGTCGCCGATCTCGTCGAGGAACAGCGTGCCGCCGTCGGCCTGCTCGAACTTCCCCGGCCGGTCCTGCACGGCGCCGGTGAAGGAGCCCTTCATGTGGCCGAACAGCTCGGACTCGATCAGCTCCGACGGGATCGCGGCGCAGTTCACCTCGATGAAGGTGCGCGCCTTCCGCGGCGAGTGCTTGTGGATCGCCCGCGCGACCAGCTCCTTGCCGGTCCCGTTCTCGCCGGTGATGAGCACGCGCGCCGGCGTCGGCGCCACCTTCTCGATCTGGTCGGTCAGCGCGCGGATCACGAACGACCGCCCCACGATCTCGAACCGGCTCTCGATGCTCTCGCGCAGCCGCTGGTTCTCGGCGGCCAGGTCGACGTGCTCCAGCGCGTTGCGCAGGAGGACGAGGATGCGGTCGGTGTCGAGCGGCTTCTCCAGGATGTCGTAGGCCCCCGCCTGCGTGGCCTCGACGGCGGTCTTGATGGTCGCGTGGCCGCTGATCATGACGACCAGCGCCCCGGGGTCGGTCTGCTTGAGCTGCCGCAGCGCCTCGAGCCCGTCCAGCCCCGCCATCTTGATGTCCATGAACACCAGGTGGGGGCGGAACCGGTCGTACTCCGCGAGCCCCTCCGCGGCGTTGGGGGCGGTGCGGACGTCGTAGCCCTCGTACTCGAGGAGCTGGCCGAGGGCGCTGCGGATGCCGGGTTCGTCGTCGACGACCAGGATGCGGCGGGCCATGGGAGTGCGTGCTGGAGTGAGTGGACGCCCCTCAGGGCGTCGCCTTGTACAGCGTGATCCGGCCGCGCGCGACGCGCACGTCGCCGATGTACTGCGGGATCTGGAAGCCGATGGCGTCAGGCGCGACGCCGGCGGGCGAGCGGACGCCGGCGGTCCGCAGGAGGCGCGGCACCACGGCCGCGGGCACCGGCAGCTCGCCGACCCGCACCTCGGCGACCCGGAACTGCGCCAGCCCCGGGCGGATCACCTCGAACTGCCCGCCCAGCCGCAGCGTGTCGCGCTCGGGGAGCAGCGCGCCGGCGGCGCCGAGCGCCCCGCCGAGGTCGCGGAGGGAGACGACCGAGCGCACGTAGACGCGATCGCCGACGACGGCCGCCTGCGCGTCGTCGAGGGGGAGCGGCGGGGCGTCGGCGAGCGACAGGAAGGCGTACGACACGAGCTCCCCCGCCCGCAGGTTCACGTACACCGGCCCGCTGCGCGCCGCGAGCGCCCGCACCGCCCGCTCGCCGCGCGTCGCGCGGTCCTGCGTCAGCGACTCCCAGCCGTTGGAGTCGGCCGCCGCGACCACCGCGGGCTCCGGCCCCACCGCGCGCCGCGCCCGCGGCCACCAGAGGTCCTGGAAGTACCAGAGCGCCCCGGCCAGGAGGAGCATAGACAGGCAGCCGAGCCGCCGCAGGCAGCCGAGCATCAGGCGTCCTCGCGCCGGGAGAGCGGCGCTGCCCGCAGCACCCGGTACCGCGCGCCTCCCGGCGCGAGCTCGCTCGACATCAGGTCCACGGTCGGCACACGAACGCTCCAGCGTGGGGTGGTGAGGAAGGCGCCGTCGAGGGCGGGAGGACGGCGCCCCGCCCGGACCCGCCCGACGGTCAGGTGCGGCCGGTACGGCCGCGACTCGCGCCCGAAGCCAAGCGTATCGCAAAGATCGTCCACTTTCTGATACAGCGCAGCGAGCGCGACGTTCATTTCGACGCCGACCCACAGCACGCGGGGCCGCTCCCGCGTCGGGAACGCCCCGATCCCGCCCAGGGTCAGCGTCGGCGCCACCGCATCCGCGACCGTGTGGTCCAGTGCTCCGGCGAGGGCCGCCGCGCGCTCCGCGGGTACCTCGCCCAGGAACCGCAGCGTCAGGTGCAGGTTCGGCTCCCGCACCCAGGACACGACGCCCGGCGGGATCGCGCCGCGCAGCGGTCCCAACGCCTCGACGACCTCCGCGCGCACCGCGTCGGGCAGGTTCAGCGCGACGAACAGCCGCAGCGGCGCGGGAGCCTCGCTCACCCCGCCGCCGGGTCCGGCCCGTCCGGCAGCTCGAGCGAGACGCTGGCGAAGCCGGCGTCCCTGGCCGCCTCCACGATCCGTCGCCGCGTCACGGGGTCGGGAAACGCTGCGGACCCGGTCGGGACGAGCAGCGCGAGCGCCCCCTCGACCCGGACCTCGCACGCCACCCCGAGCGCCTCGAGCGCGCGCGCCAGCGCCGACGCGTCAGGCGGCGACGACACCGCCCAGCACGTTCAGGGAGCCCGAGCGGAAGCCGCGCAGGTCGATCGCCACCCGCGCGTACCCCGCACCGCGCACGGCCGCGCGGATCTCCCGCAGCCGCGCGGCGTCGGCGCACCGCGCCAGCTCCTCGGGCCCAAGCTCGACACGCGCCAACTCCCCGTGGTGGCGCACCCGCAGGTCCCCTCCGATCCCCACACCCCGCAACGCCGACTCGGCGCGCCCCACCATCGCCAGCCGGTCGGTCGTCACCGCGGTCCCGTACGGCAGCCGCGACGCCAGACATGGCGCCGCCGGCAGCTCGGCGGTCGGGAGCCCGCGCGCCGCCGACCGCGCCCGGATCTCGGCTTTCGTGAACCCCAGCTCCGCCAGCGGCGACCGTACCCCAGCCTGCTCGGCGGCCCTCCCCCCCGGACGCCAGTCGGCGAGGTCGTCGGCGTTGGTCCCGTCGACGATCACCATCCCGCGCTCGCGCCCCAGCGGCGCCAGCCGCCCCCACAGCTCCCGCTTGCAGAAGTAGCAGCGGTCGGTCGGGTTCGCGGCGTACGCGGGGTCGTCCAGCTCGAAGGTCGGCACCTCCACCAGCGGCACGCCGACGCGCGTCGCGACGTCGCGGGCCACGGCCCGCTGCTCGTCGGCCAGCGAGGCGCTGACCCCGAGCACCGCGAGCACGCGCGAGGCCCCGAGCGCCTCCACGGCGACGGCCGCGAGGTAGCTGGAGTCCACCCCGCCCGAGAACCCGAGCAGCACCGGACCGGCCTCACGGAACCAGTCGACGAGCCCTCGCTCGCGTTCGCCCGACGCCTCCGAAGATGCGCGCATGCGTCAACATAATCGCACCCGCCGCTCTGCTTTCCGCGGTGACGCCGGCCGGAATCGCAGCGACTCCGCGACGTGCACGGGCCCGACGTCGGGCATCGCGTCGAGGTCCGCGACGGTCCGCGCCACCCGCAGCACCCGGTAGAACCCACGCGCCGACAGCCCCAATCGCTCGGCGGCCCGCACGAGCAGCCCCCGCGCCTCGGGATGCAGCCGCGCCTCCCGCTCCAACCACGCGCCGGTCCGCCGCGCGTTGCCCGCCGCGTCGCCGGGCGCCCGCGCACGCTGGCGCGCGCGCGCCTCCTCCACCCGGCGACGCACCGCCGCGGAGCCGCTGGCCGACGGATCGTCGCCGACGCTCGCCAGGTCGCGCGGCGCGACGGCGGCCACGCGGACGTGCAGGTCGATCCGGTCCGCCAACGGCCCCGAGAGCCGCGCCGCGTAGCGCTCCACGTCCGCCGGCACGCAGACGCACCGCCCGTCCTCCTCCCCCGCGTGGCCGCACGGACACGGGTTGGTCGCGCCGACGAGGGCGAAGCGCGCCGGAAGCGTCACGGTCGCGGTGGTGCGCGCGATCAGCACCCGACCGTCCTCCAGCGGCTCGCGCAGGGCGTCCAGCACGTGCCGGGGGAACTCCAGCAGCTCGTCGAGGAACAGGACCCCGTTGTGGGCCAGCGTCACCTCGCCCGGGCGCGGCGGGCTCCCCCCGCCCACCAGCGCGGCTGCGGAGATCGTGTGGTGGGGAGCGCGAAACGGGCGCACGAGCGCGTCGGACCCCACCGGCAGCCCGGCGACGGACCGGACCGCGAGGACCTCCAGCGCCTCCTCGTCCGCCAGCGCCGGCAGGATCGTCGGAAGGCGGCGGGCCAGCATCGTCTTGCCGGCACCCGGCGGCCCGACGAGCAACAGGTTGTGGCCGCCCGCCGCCGCGATCTCCAGCGCTCGGCGCGCGACCGGCTGGCCGACCACGTCGGCCAGGTCGTCGGCGTGGGAGGCGGGACCCGTCGGACGCGGCGCGGACGCCGCCGGCAGCGCCCCCGCGCGCAGCGCTGCGACCAGCGCCAGGAGGGTCGCCGGCGCCGCGCAGCGCAGGTCGGGGAGCCGCGCGAGCTCGGGCAGGTTCGCGGGCGGCAGGACGAGCGTGCGTCCGGTGCGGCTCGCGCGCAGGGCGATCGGCAGCGCCCCGCGCACCGGCCGCAGCGAGCCGTCGAGCGCCAGCTCGCCCAGGAGCACCAGCGACGCGATCGACTCCGGCGGCAGCGCGTCGAGGGCGACCAGGATGCCGATCGCGATCGGGAGGTCGAGCGCCGTGCCGTCCTTGCGCACGTCGGCAGGCGCCAGGTTGACCACGATGCGTCGGGGCGGGACCGCGAAGCCGCTGTTGGCCAGCGCGGCGACCACGCGCTCGCGGCTCTCGCGCACGGCGCCGGCGGGGAGGCCCACCAGGGTGAACTGCGGAAGTCCCGGCGCGACGTGGACGTCGACCGTGACCTCGAAGGCTTCGACGCCCAGCACGGCGGCGGAACGGACGGCGGCGATCATGGGCGCAGGGTGCGGCGCCGGCGACGGGCGTGCCGTATCCGCGCGACGCGCGTCGTGGCGAGGGAGCGCGACGTGGCGCCCCCGGAATCGATGGCACTCGCTATCTTCTCCGTCCCCTCCGCCCGCCGAGCGCGTCCGACAGTCGGACAGCAGCCCGCGGTCCAGACGCGCGCCTCTACCGCAGTCCGCATGAGCGTCCGACAGTCGGACACCGCCCGTATCGTCGCCGTCGGCAGCGGCAAGGGCGGGACCGGGAAGACCACCGTGGCGGCCGCGCTGGCGTTCGCGCTGGCGCAGGAGCACGGGCGGGACGTCGCCCTGATCGACTTCGACCCCCAGGGATCGCTCACCCGCTTCACGGGGCAGCGCGCGGTCGCCGATCCGCTGCGTGCGGAGCCGGTGGCGGTGCACGGGATGACGCTCTACCGCGGGGGCGCGACGCTGGCGGGGGTCAGTCCGTCGGCGCTGGCCACGCACCTCGCGCGCGCGGCGGCGCCCGGGCGGACGCTGGTCGTGGACATGCGGCCGATGCTGGACGACCCCGGACATTCGGTGGTGCTCGCGCAGCCGCACGTGTTCCTGCTGGTCGTTCCGGAGCTCAACCCGGAGTCGATCCCCGAGGCTCGGAAGCTGGCGGCGATGGCGGAGGCGCGCGGCGTCCCGTTCCGGGTGGTCGGCAACAAGGAGGAGAACCGGCGGCCGGTGAAGCGGGCGCTCGAGTTCCTCTCCACCGGGTTCGGGACGGAGATGTCGCAGGTGGTGATCAAGCGCGGCGCGGCGGTCGCGGAGGCGCACGAGCGCCAGCTGCCGGTGACCGCCTACGCCCCCGACTCGCCGCCGGGGCGCGCGATCCGGCAGCTGGCGGACGAGCTCGTCGCAGAGGGGGTCGCGTGAGGCGGACGCGCATCGATCCGGGGCAGCTCGCGGCCGCCTACGACGTCGACGAGTCGGAGCTGGCCGTCCTCAAGCAGTGGGCGCCGCACGCGACCGAGGTCATCGTGCGGGCCGGGGTGCCGAGCATCCGGCCGTCGCCGTTCCAGCCCAAGGGCCGGCCGTCGGCGCGGGCCGTGGCGGCGGTGGCGGCCTCGCTCGGGGCCGTCGACGGGCCGGCGGCGCTCATCGACGAGGGGGGGGCGCGGGAGCTGGGGCGGCTGGACGCCGAGGGGCGGGCGCTCGCCGAGCTGGTGGCGGACATCGCCGAGCACGGGGTGGAGACGCCGCTGGAGGTCCGGCGTGTCGGGGACGGCTTCGAGCTCCTGTCGGGTCATCGGCGCCTTGCTGCGGCGAACCTGGCGGGACTCGCCGAGGTGCCGGTGGTGGATCGGGGGGCCCTTCCCGACCATGCCGCGGCGGCGATCGTGTACCGGCGGAACCTGCTGCGCAAGGATTTCACCGCGTGGCAGGAGGCGGTGTCGTTCTCGGCGATCCAGCGGAACCGCCGCGAGGCCGGGCTTCCCGACTCCGTGCGCGCTGTGGCGCGGGCTCTGGGGTCGAGTCATGGGCGGGCGGGCGACCTGCTGTCGATCGCGCGGGCGTTCTCGCCGACGCTGCTCGCCGAGCTCGGGCGTGGTGACGCCGAGCTCGCGGAGGAGGCGCTGGCGCGGCTGACCTTCCGGACGCTGCGCGAGGTCGCGACGCTGCCGACCGGGGAGGAGCGCCTGCGGGCGGCTCGCGAGGTGACCGGGCTGGGTGAGGAGGCGCCGGTGCGCGCGGCCCGGGCGGTGTGCGAGCAGGTGACGCGACGCGGTGGCGGCTTCACGCTGACGGTCCGGACCGCCCCTGAGCGCATGTCGGTGGACGAGGCGAGGAAGACGGCCGCGCTGCTCGAGGAGGCGCTGGCGCGCGTGCGGAGCAGACTGCCGGCCGGCTAATCTTGCCGGTCGGCCGCTCGGCGGCAATTACTGCCGCTCCGGCGAGATTTGCCGTTCCCGACGTAAAGCGCGTACCACGAACGACTTGCCGGGAATCGCGCGGGCGGAATGCACGAGTCCGTCACCCGGCATGTGACCTGCCTCACAGCGAGAGCGATCCCGGCGCCATCACCCCGCTCTGCCTTCCTTCGCCATGCTCGTCCCCGCCCTGCTCGACCGCTCGCTCGCGGACCGGCCGGTGCTCCGCACCCCGGGCTTCGTGCTGGTGCTCGTCACCGCGGCCGTCGGGCTCCTCTCCGTGGCCTCCGCGCCATCGCAGGGCGCGCGGCTGGTCGAGCTGCTGGCCGCGTCGGTCGGCCTCGGGGCGCTGGTGCGGAACTACCGCGCGCTGCAGCGCCTGCTGCGGGAGCGGATGCGCGCCGAGGCGGCCGCGCGCACGGAGGCGCTCACCGACGAGCTGACGGGGCTGTACAACCGTCGCGGCTTCCGGGCGCTCGCCGACCACCAGCTGCGGATCGCGCGGCGCAGCGGCGGCGACCTGCTGATGCTCTGCCTCGACCTCGACCGCTTCAAGCCGATCAACGACCGCTTCGGGCACGCCGAGGGGGACCGCGCGCTGACCGAGGTCGCGGCGGTGCTGCGGGCGACGATGCGCGACACCGACGTGATCGCGCGCCTGGGCGGCGACGAGTTCGCGGTACTCGTGGTCGGCGCCGACGACGCCACTGAGGACGCCATCCTGTCGCGGCTCTACCGCGCGCTGGCGCAGCGGAACGGGCAGCCGGGGCGCCAGTACCTCCTCTCGGCGACCATCGGCGCGAGCCGGCTCGATGAGGACCGCGGCGCGGACCTGGACGACCTGCTCCGGACCGCCGACGCCGCGCTCTACCGCGCCAAGCGCGCGGGGCGACTCCAGGCCGCCTGACGCGGCGGCGCTCCGATCCCGAACGAACGACGGCGGCCCCGTGGGGCCGCCGTTCGTGTCTCGCAGGGGCCCGGCGTCAGGTCGACGGGGCGGGCGCGGTCGCGGTCACGAGGTCGATCTCGAACACCAGCACCGACCCCGCGGGGATCGAGCCGTTGGTGCGCGGGCCGTAGCCGAGCGTCGGCGGGATCACGAGGCGGCGGCGGCCGCCGACGCGCATCCCGCGGATCCCCTCGTCCCACCCCTTGATGACCGCGCCGGTGCCGAGGATGAAGGTGAACGGGCGGCCGGTGTCGCGGTTGCCGTCGAAGCGCCGCCCGTCGGACAGCCAGCCGACGTAGTACGTCCCCAGCGTCTTCCCCGAGTCCGCCTCGGCGCCCGAGCCGACCGCGACGTCCTGGTAGTAGAGCCCCGACGGCGTGCGCGTCATCTGGCCGAGGTTCACTCGCAGCGCCGGCGCGTAGCTCGTGCTGGCGGGGTCCTCGAGCGGGGCGGTGACCTTCTCGCAGGCGGCGGCGAGCGAGAGGGCGACGAGCGCGGCGACGCCGAACGGCGCGCGGAACGGGCGGGGCATGCGGAACGGTGCGAGGGTCGACCCGGAGGGTAAGCGGTCGGCGGCGCGGTCGGCAGGGGCCGCCGTGCGCCGGGGCGCCGCGGCGCGCCGTGGTCGCGCCGTGGTCGCGCGCCGCACCCGCGGCCATCTTTCGCGCCCGCGCTGCATACCCCGACGCCCGGAGACCGCACGCCCATGCCGATCGCGACCGTGAACCCCGCCACCGGCGAGACGGTGCGGACCTTCGACGCCCACGACGACGCGCAGGTTGACGCGGCGCCGGTGCGCGCGGCCGGGACGGCGCACGCGTGGCGGCGGCGCCCGGTCGGCGAGCGGGCGGCGGTCGTCG
>NZ_JARGEK010000184.1 GCF_029211165.1 Roseisolibacter sp. H3M3-2 | reverse complement strand
GTCGCGTCGAGCGCCAGGTCGAGCGCGCGCAGCCGCTCGAGGTGCGTCCGGTCGCGCTCGTTGCGCGCGCCGATGAGCTGCGCGCGCGCCGCGGCCAGCTGCGCGCGCGCCCGCGTCACGTCGAGCCCCACGCCGGTGCCGGCCTGCAGCTGCTGCTGCGCGAGCGTCACCAGCTCGGCGGCGAACGCCGAGTCGGCGGCGCGGTTCTGCAGCTGCGCCTCGGCGCGCTGCACGCGCTCGTCCGCCGCCGCGCCGGTGGCGGCGGCCGCCTCGGCCTGCGCCGTCGCCTCCACGCGGCCGGCGTCGGCGCGGGTGCGCGCGGCGCGCACGCTCCCCGGCGCCCCCAGGTCGAGCAGCGGCGCCGCGACGCGCCCGCGCACGTCGAGGATCTGGATCGGGCCGACCACCTGCCCGTTCGGGTCGAACACCGGCGGGTTCGGCTCCCCCGTCACCGGGTTGGTCCCGGTCGGGAAGTCGAGGCCGAAGGTGGCCGTGTTGAGCGTCCGCGTGTTGTCGCTGGCGAGCGCCGACAGGTTGGGGAGCAGCTCGGCGCGGCGCTGCGTCACCCGCGCCGCGGCCTGGTCGGCGCGCAGCCGGCCGAGCTGCGCCTGCGCGCTGCGCTCGGCGGCCAGCCGGGCGGCCTGGCCGAGGGTGAGCGTGGTGTCGGCCGTCTGCGCCGCGAGCGCCGGGGCGCCGAGCGCCAGCACGACGAGGGCGGGGAGGAGGCGCGCGGTCATCGCCCACCCTCCGCGCACGCGGCCTCGGGGCGGAGCGCGCTGAACACGAAGGCGCACACGTCGTCGCGGACCTCGTCCGGGTTGCGCGCGGCGGCGATCGCCTTCTGCGTCCAGATCGCCTGCGTGATGATCAGCGAGACGACCATGCGCGTCGTGCTCTCGGGATCGACCGGGCGGAAGACGCCCTGCTCGACGCCGCGGGCGATCACCCGGCCGACGATCCGGAACGCGCGTCCCGCGACCTCGCGGACGTAGAAGGTGGCCAGGTCGGGGAAGCGGTGCAGCTCGCCGACGACGAGGCGGTAGACCGTGAGGAACTCGGGGGTGCGGACGAACTCCCACCACGTCCGCATGAACGTCCGCAGCTGGGCCTCTGGGCCCCGCTCGCCGCCGTCGGCCAGCTCGCGCTCGGCGAGGTCGAGGCGGGCGACGATGGTGCGGCTCACCACTTCCCGGAACAGCTCCTCCTTGTTCGGGAAGTAGAGGTAGATCGTCCCCTTGGCGATCCCCGCGCGCTGGGCGATGTCGTCGAGGCGGGCGCCGGCGAGGCCGCGCTCGCCGAAGACCGCGAGGGCGGCGTCGACGATCTGCTGGGGTCGCTCGTCGGGGGCGCGTCGCCGCCCGACGTCGAGCGCATTCGTATCCAAAACTGACTGGTCAGTCATTGCCGGTCGTCGAGAAAGGGCGCGACAGGCGCGCCCGGACCCGACCAACGTAATGACCGACCGGTCAGTCGTGCAAGCGCCGACCTGCGCGCCTTACTTGTGCGCCTCGGTCGCCGCGGCGGCCCCGCCGGCGGCGTGCCCCTCGAAGCGCGAGTTGGTCCACAGGACCATCGCGTAGACGAAGGCGCCGATCAGGACGATGCCGGCGACGAGCCCGACGAACGCCGGGCCCTTGTCGCGGCTGACGTCCTCGTGGTGGTGGGCGGACATGGGAGGGGAGGGTGCGGGGGAGGGGGTCAGGCGACGCGGACGGTGGTCATCACGTCGTTCTGGACGATCTTCTTGGTCACGTCCAGCCCCTCGACGACCTTGCCGAACACGGTGTGCACGCCGTTGAGGTGCCGCGTGTTGCGCTCGCTCAGCACGACGAAGAACTGGCTGCCGCCCGTGTTCGGGCCGGCGTGCGCCATGGAGAGGGCGCCCTCCTCGTGCTTGTGCGGGTTCCCCACCAGCTCGTCGGGGATCGTGTACCCGGGGCCGCCCGTCCCGACGGGGCCCTTGGCGTGCTCGCCCCCCTTGGAGTACGGGTCGCCCCCCTGGATCACGAAGTCCGCGATCACGCGGTGGAACTTCACGCCGTCGTAGAAGCCGTCGTTGGCGAGCTTCTCGAAGTTGGCGACGGTCTTGGGGGCCTCGGCGTCGTAGAGCTCCGCGACGAAGGTGCCCTTGTTGGTCTCGAAGGTGGCGCGCTTGGTCATGATTCCGGGTCAGGAGACGGCCGAAAGCTAAACGCCCCGATCCGGACCGGGAGAGTGGCCGGGAGCGTGCCGATCCAGCCCGGCCTCGCACCGGCAGGCCCGGGTGCGGACGATCTCCTCGTACAGGCGGTGGTTCTCGTCCACCGCGCTCCGGGGGCGCTCGTCGTGCCAGAGGTGGAAGACGATCCCCCCGAACTTGAGCTTCCGCCGCTCCAGCCCGGCGGCCAGCATGCGCGCCGTGAACTCGCTGTCCTCGCGCCCCCACCCCACGAACCGCTCGTTGAACCCGTTCACCCGCTCGGCGTCGGCGCGCCAGTAGGCCATGTTGCACCCGCGCGTCCCGCGCAGCGGGTCCTGGTCGGCGCGCACCAGCGCCGACAGCAGCCGCGACGGGACGGCGTTCTGCCGGTTCTTGAGCCCCCGGTCGAGCAGCGAGAAGCGCGTGCTCCCCTCCGCCAGCGCCCGCGCCGACCGCTCGCGCGACACGAGGACGCGGCTCCCCTGCACGAACGTCCCCGGGCGCGCGAACCCGACGTGCGACGCCACGAAGTCGGGGTGCAGCACGCAGTCGCCGTCGACCATGAGGACGTAGTCGCCGCGCGCCGCCGCCAGCGCCCGGTTGCGGATCGCCGCCAGCCGGAACCCCTCGTCGGGGTGCCACACGTGGTCGAGCGCCACGCCGGCGGCGGCGAAGCGCGGCCCGAGGTCGCGCACCACGTTCGCCGTCGGCTCCCCCGAGCCGTCGTCGGCGACGACGACCTGCCCCGGCAGCGTGGACTGCGACAGCGCCGACCGCAGCACCAGCCCGAGCGCCTCGGGCCAGTTGTAGGTCGCGATCAGCAGCGTGGTCGTCGGGGGCATCGCCGCGTCACCCCACGCCCGCCGACGGGCACATCGCCGCCAGCGCGCAGTCGCCGCACCGCGGCTTCCGCGCGTCGCACACGCGGCGGCCGTGGAAGATCAGCAGGTGCGAGAGCATCGCCCACGACTCGCGCGGGAAGAGCGGCATCAGCGCCGCCTCGACCTTCACCGGCTCCTCCTCGCGCGTCAGCCCCAGGCGCCGCGACAGCCGCTGCACGTGCGTGTCGACGGTGACCCCTTCGTTGATCCCGTAGGCGTTGCCGAGGATGACGTTCGCGGTCTTGCGCCCCACGCCCGGGAGCACCCGCAGCGCGTCCATCGTGCGCGGGACCTCGCCGCCGTGGTCGGCCACCAGCGCGCGCGCCATCGCGATCAGGTTCTTCGCCTTGTTGCGGAAGAACCCGGTCGACTTCACCAGGTCCTCGACGTCCTCCTGCCGCGCCCCGGCGAGCGCGCGCGCGTCGGGGTAGGCGGCGAACAGCGCCGGCGTGACCATGTTGACGCGCCGGTCGGTGCACTGCGCGCTCAGGATCGTCGCGCACAGCAGCTCGAAGGCGTCGCGGTGCGTCAGCTCGCAGTGCGCGTCGGGGTGCTCGGCCGCCAGCGCCGCGTACAGCGCGGTCGCGTGGGCGGGGAGCGCCTTCTTCGGGATGGCGCGGCGGCGCTTCGGCGTCTCAGTCGGCATGGGTCGATCCGCGGCGCCGGCGCGCGAACGCCAGCACGTCCTCCGCCGACCGGGCGTTCAGCACGTCCGCCGGCTCCAGCCACCCCTTGCGCGCGATCCCGACCCCGAACGCGACGTTGTCGAGCCCCGCCGGCGAGTGCGCGTCGGGGCCGATCGCGATCGTGATCCCGCGCGCCTTCGCCTCGCGGCACAGGCGCCAGTCGAGGTCGAGCCGGTGCGGGTCGGCGTTCAATTCGATCGCGGCCCCCGTCTCGGCCGCCTTGTCCAGCACCGCCGTCATGTCGATCGCGTACCCCTCGCGCGCCAGCAGGAGCCGCCCCGTCGGGTGCCCGAGCACGGTCAGCCGCGGGTCGTCCATCGCCCGGCAGACGCGCGCCGTCATCTCGGCCTCGGGCATCCCGAAGCGCGAGTGCACCGACGCGACGACGAAGTCGAAGCGGTCGAGCGTCGCGTCGTCGTAGTCGAGCCGTCCCTCGGGGAGGATGTCGGCCTCGATCCCCTTGAGCAGGCGGAAGCCGTCGCCGGCGTCGGCCCACCCGGCGTTGAGGGCGTCGATCTCGTCGTGCTGGCGGCGCACGGCGTCGGGGAGCAGCCCGCCGGCGTACGACGCGTACTGCGAGTGGTCGGTGACGCCGAGGTACGACCAGCCGCGGGCGCGCGCCGCGTCGGCCATGTCGGCGATCGACGCCGCGCCGTCCGACCACGTCGAGTGGCAGTGCAGCACGCCGCGCAGGTCCCCCGGCTCGATCAGCCCCGGGAGCCGGCCGGCGGCCGCCGCCTCGACCTCGCCGCGCCCCTCGCGCAGCTCGGGGACGACGAACGCGAGCCCGGCGCGCGCGTACAGCGCCGCCTCGTCGGGCACCTCGACCGCGCGCCCGGCGGCGTCGCGCAGCTCGTCGCCGTCGAGCGTGAGCCCGCGCGCCGCCAGGCGCGCCGCCACCTCGGCGACGCGCTCCGCGCTCCCCGTCGCGCGCCAGAGCGCGACGGCGTACCGCTCCGGCGCCACGCAGTGCAGGTCGAGCTGCGTGCCGTCGACGTAGCGCACGCACACCGACCCGCCCTCGGCGCGGGCGATCTCGCGCACCGCCGGGCCGCGCGCGAACGACGCCGCGGCGGCCGCCGGGTCGCCGAGCAGCGCCGCGACCAGGTCGACGTCGCACACCACCTCGCGCCGCCGCCGCACCGACCCGGCGACGGCCGCCGCCGCGACGTCGGGGTGCCGCTCCACGTCGGCCAGCAGCCGCGCCGCCTCGACCGCCGCGCGGGGGTAGAGGACGCGCGCGCCGCTCTGCCGGTAGAACGCGATCCCCTTGAGCACCCGCTCGGCGGTCTTCTCGCCGAAGCCGGGGACGGTGGTGAGCCGTCCGTCGGCGGCCGCCTCCGCGAGGTCGTGCACCGACGCCACGCCCAGCCGCTCGTGCAGCGCGTGGATCTTGGCGGCGCCGAGTCCGGGGATGCGGAGCAGCTCGAGCAGCCCCTCGGGCGTGTCGTCGAGCAGCCGCTCCAGCAGCGCCGACTCGCCGGTGGTCGCCAGGTCGCGCAGCACGGCGAGCGTGGCCGGGCCGACGCCGGGGACCGACTCCAGCGACCCGTCGCGCAGCAGCGGCCGGAGGTCGTCGGTGTCGAGCGCCGCCACCGCCCGCGCCGCGGTCGCGTACGCCCGCGTCTTGAACCGCGACTCCCCGCGCAGCTCCAGCAGGGCGGCGATGCGGGTCAGGGCGTGGGCGGCGGAGCGCGGGTCCATGCCCGGAATCTAGCCTGGATGGGCAAGAGCTTCAGACACGGAGGGACACGGAAACCGGGGGAGAGACTCTCGACTTCAGTCCATCCCCCGGTTTCCGTGTCCCTCCGTGTCTAGCGCTGTTCGTCGAGGAAGGGGAGCACGGCCGCGAACAGCGCCTCCGGCTGCTCCACGTACGGCACGTGCCCCGAGTCCTCGATCACCACGAGTCGCGCGTTCGGCATGGCGGCCGCCGCGGCCTCGCTGCTGGCGAGGGGGATCGGGTCCTGCCGGGCGTGCACGATGAGCGTCGGGCAGGCGACCGCGCCGAGCCGCGGCACGAGGTCGAAGTCGCCGAGCGAGTCCCAGACCGACTGCTGCACGCGGCCGGTGACGCGGAACGGGGTGAGGTCGCGCGCGCGCTCCGGGTCGTGGAAGTAGCCGGCGACGCTCAGCTCGAAGGCGCGCTGGCGGTGGGCGTCGGGGTCGCGCTCGCGCAGCCCGCTCGCCTGCAGCTCGGCGCGCATCGCCTGGATCGCCGGCGACTGCGAGCGCCGCGCGAACTCGGCCTCGAACGTCTGCCGGTATGCGCGCGACAGCGGCGCCGGGTCGATCAGCGTCAGCGACGACGGCGCGCGGCCCCCCTCCAGCGCGAAGAGCAGTGCCAGCAGCGCCCCCCACGAGTAGCCGACGAGGTGCAGCGGCCCGTCGGGGACGAGCGCGTCGGCGACGGCCCGCAGGTCGTCCACCTGCGTGCGCCAGGTGACCGGCGTCGGGTCGTCGGTCCGCGAGCGCCCGCCGCCGCGCTGGTCGTAGAACACCGCGTCGCGCCCCTCGGCGACGCGCAGCAGCTGCGGGAGCAGGTAGTCGTGGTGCGCCCCCGGCCCGCCGTGCAGCACGAGCACCCGCGGCGCGCCGGCCGGGCCCCACGCGGCCCAGTAGAGGGGGACGCCGTCGGCGCCGGGGACGGTGCCGCTCTCGCGCGGCGGGGGGATGGGGGCGGGCATGCGGGAACCTTAACGCCTGCGGGCTGCGGGCTGCGGATCAGGAACCCGCAGCCCGCACCCCGCAGCGCACGCTCACGGTCGCTTCGTCGTGTCCGTCCGCATGGTGTCCACCGCCGCCGTCTCGCCGGTGGTCGGCGCCTTGGTGCCGCTGTCGACCATGTTCATCGGGCCGCCCGGCTGCGGGGGCGTCGTGGTCAGGCCGGCGCTGTCGGGGGAGGCGGCCGCGGCGGCGGAGTCGGCGACGGCGGCTTCCTTGCCGCCGCAGGCGGCCAGGGCGAGGGCGGCGCTGGCGAGCGCGGCGCGGAGGAACGGGCGGGACATGGCGGGCTCCGGTTGGGGTCGCATCGGGGTCGCCCCTCAGCGTGCAACCCACGAGCCAGCCGCCACCGCTGGGCGTCGCTCAGGCGAACTGCGCCAGGAGCCGCACGGTGTTCAGGTGCACCGCCACCGTGTCGCGCACGTCGCGCCCGTAGCCGCCGGCGATCGTCACGCACACCGGGAGCCCGACCTCGCGGCAGCTCTCCAGCACCATCCAGTCGCGCCGCCGCAGCCCGTCGAACGTCAGCTTGAGCCGCCCCAGCCGGTCCCCCTCGTGCGGGTCGGCGCCGGCGAGGTACACCACCAGGTCGGCCCGCGCCGCGTGCAGCACGCGCGGCAGGTGCTCGGCCAGCAGCGCCAGGTAGACGTCGTCCCCCGCGCCGTCGTCCAGCTCGACGTCGAGCGTCCCCGGCACCTTGTGGAAGGGGAAGTTGCGCGCGCCGTGCATGCTGAACGTGTACGTGTCGGCGTCGCCGGCGAAGCACGCGTGCGTGCCGTTCCCCTGGTGCACGTCGAGGTCGACGACCGCCACGCGCCGCACGTGCCCCGCGCGCCGCAGCCGGCGCACCGCGACCGCCACGTCGTTGAAGGTGCAGAACCCCTCGCCGCGGTGCGGGAAGGCGTGGTGCGTGCCGCCCGCGAGGTTCATCGCCACCCCGTGCTGCAGCGCCGCCTCGGCGGCCTCGCAGGTGCCGCGCACCACGCGGTACGCGCGCTCCACGAACCGCTCGCTCCACGGCAGCCCGATGCGCCGCTGCTCGGCGGCCGGGAGCGTCCCGTCGGTCACCTGCCGCACGTACTCCGGCGTGTGCACGAGCAGGAGGTCCTCCACCGCCGCGCGCCCCGGGTCGTGCAGCCGCCCCGGCGGCACCAGCCCCTCCGCCAGCACGCCGTCGCGCAGCAGCGCGTACTTCGGCATCGGGAAGCGGTGGCCGTCGGGGAGCGGGATGGCGTAGGCGGCGGAGCTCCAGAGGTGGAGGGGCACGCGTCACCGCCCTCCGTGAAACGCTCGGCGCCCGGCGCTCGGCGCTCGCGTTGCCGCCGCGAACGGATCGAGCGCCGGGCGCCGAGCGCCGCGAAGTGCGGGTCGGCGTGCGATCACCGGTTCGCCGTCTGCGCCGCCCCCGGCCCGAGGTGCACCACGCCGTTCTTCATCACGAACGCCACGCGCTCCGTCGCCGTCACGTCCTGCGTCGGGTCGCCCGGCACCGCGACGACGTCGGCGAGGCGGCCCGCGGCGAGGGTGCCGACGCGGTCCTGCCAGCCGAGCAGCTTGGCGGCGCCCGACGTGCCGGCGACCAGCGCCTGCGTCGGCGTGAGGCCGGCCCACTCGACCATCAGCCGGAACTCGCGCGCGTTGGTGCCGTGGTCGCCCACGCCCGCGTCGGTGCCGAGCGCGATCGGGACGCCGAGGCGCACCGCGAGGCGCGTCCCCTTCCGCATCGCCTCGGCGGCGGCCAGCGCCTTCTCGGCGCGCAGCCCCGTCAGGCGCCCGCGCCGGGCCGCGCCCTCGACCATCTCGCCGGCGCTCAGCGTCGGGACGAGGTACGTGCCCTTCTGCAGCATCATCCGCGCGCCGGCCTCGTCGACGAACGAGCCGTGCTCGATGCTCGCGACCCCCGCCTCGGCGGCGATGCGGATCCCCTCGGCGCCGTGCGCGTGCGCCATCACCTTCCGCTCGTGGTGCTTCGCCTCCTCGACGACCGCGCGCATCTCCTCGGCGCCGTACTGCGTCACGCCCACCGCGTCGCCCTCGGAGAGCACGCCGCCGGTCGCGCAGACCTTGATCACCTCGGCGCCGTACTTCACCTGGTAGCGCACCGCCTTGCGGATCTCGTCGGGGCCGTCGGCGGTGCCGGTGCGGTAGTCCTTCTGGTTGACGTCGGGGTGCCAGCCGTTGTCGTCGCAGTGGCCGCCGGTGATCCCGAACGAGTGCGCGGCCGGCTGGATGCGCGGGCCGATCACGACGCCCTCGTCGATCGCCTGCTTGAGCGCCACGTCGGCGAACGCCGCCGACCCCGCGGTGCGCACGGTGGTGAAGCCGGCCAGCAGCGTCTTGCGCGCGTTGTCGACGCCGCGGATCGCGAGGTAGGCGTCGAGGTCGCGCACCGTGGACAGGTCGGCCTTCGGGTCGGAGAGCGAGCGCCCCGCGATGTGCACGTGCATGTCGATGAACCCCGGCAGCAGCGTCGCGTCGCCGAGGTCGATCACGCGCGCGCCGGCCGGCACCTGCACGCGCGACGCGGGCCCGGCGGCGACGATGCGCTCCCCCTGCACGACCACGACGTGGACGCGCGCCGGCGCGGCGCCGGCGCGGTCGAACAGGCGCGCGGCGCGCAGCACGACCGGCGCGGCGGCGGGAGTGCCGGCCGGCGCCTGCGCGGCG
>NZ_JARGEK010000183.1 GCF_029211165.1 Roseisolibacter sp. H3M3-2 | reverse complement strand
GCCCGCGCGGCGGCCGCCATCAGCGGCGGCGTGCGCGACGCGGGCGGCAGCCCGCTCCCCGACGCGCGCGTCGACGTCGCGGGCACGCCGCTCGTCGCCGTCACCGACGCGCGCGGCCGGTTCGCGATCCGCGGGGAGGCGCTGCGGAGGGGGAGCACGGTCGAGCTGGTGGCGCGGCGCGTGGGCTACGCGGAGGCGCGGCGGCGCGTCGCGCTGACGGCGGACAGCGTGCACGTCGAGCTGACGCTCGCGCCGGCGGCGATGCGGCTGGAGGCGGTGGTCGCGGGGGAGGCGAGCCGCGAGCGGCGCGCGGACTTCAGCGGGAAGGGCGTCGCCGGGGGGCTCGCGCGCGGGGTGGCGCCCGCCGCGCCGACGTTCGTCGCGCAGTCGATGGTGCGCGCGTCGGTGGCGAGGGCCGCGGGCGCGCGCGGCGGGCGCGTGGCGTACGCCGCCGACTCGGCGGGCGCCCCGCACCCCGGGCGCCGCGACACGCTGCGCTTCGAGCGCGAGGGGTACGACCGCATCGAGGACAACCCGTTCCTCGCCGTCGCCGGCAACCCGCGCTCGACCTTCTCGATCGACGTCGACCGCGCGTCGTACGGCAACGTGCGCCGCTTCCTCGCGCAGGGGCACCGCCCGCCCGCCGACGCGGTGCGCATCGAGGAGCTGGTGAACTACTTCCCGTACGCGCTCCCCGCCCCGCGCGGCGAGCACCCGCTCGGCGTCACCACGGAGGTGATGCCCGCGCCGTGGCAGCCGCGCCACCAGCTGGTGCGCGTGGCGCTGCAGGCGCGCCGCATCGAGACCGCCGCGTTGCCGCCGAGCCACCTCGTGTTCCTGCTCGACGTGAGCGGGAGCATGAACTCGCCCGACAAGCTGCCGCTGGTGAAGGAGGCGTTCCGCCTGCTGGTCGCGCAGCTCCGCCCGCAGGACCGCGTCGCGGTGGTCGTGTACGCCGGCGCCGCGGGGCTCGTGCTGCCGCCGACGTCGGGGCGCGAGCAGGCGCGGATCCTCGAGGCGATCGACCGGCTGGAGGCGGGCGGCTCGACCGCCGGCGGCGAGGGGCTGCTGCTCGCGTACAAGACGGCCGCCGAGATGGGCGGGCGCGGCGAGCGCGCGAACACGCGCGTCGTGCTGGCCACCGACGGCGACTTCAACGTCGGCGTGTCGAGCGACGCGGAGCTGGAGCGGCTGATCGAGCGGCAGCGCGCGTCGGGGACGTACCTGACGGTGCTCGGCGTCGGCACCGGCAACTACCAGGACGCGAAGATGGAGAAGCTGGCCAAGCGCGGGAACGGCAACTACGCCTACGTCGACGACCTGGCCGAGGCGCGCAAGGTGCTGGTGCAGGAGATGGGCGCGACGCTGCACGTGGTCGCGCAGGACGTGAAGCTGCAGGTCGAGTTCAACCCGGCGGCGGTGCGCGCGTACCGGCTGATCGGCTACGAGAACCGCCTGCTGCGCGACGAGGACTTCGCCGACGACCGGAAGGACGCGGGCGACGTGGGCGCGGGGCACACGGTGACCGCGCTGTACGAGGTGGTGCCGGCCGGCGTCGCGGGGACGGCCGAGGTGCGCGGGACGGAGCCGCTGCGCTACGGCGCCGGCGAGCGCCCGGCGCCGCGCGCGAACGGCGAGCTGCTGTTCGTGCAGCTGCGCTACAAGCGCCCCGGCGAGTCGCAGAGCCGGCTGCTCACGCACCCGGTGCGCGCCGCCGACGCCGCGCGCGCCGTCGCGGCGGCGAGCGACGACTTCCGCTTCGCGGCGTCGGTGGCCGGCTTCGGGATGCTGCTGCGCGACTCGGAGCACAAGGGCGCCGCGACCGGCGCCGACGTGCTGGCGCTGGCGCGCGGCGCCGTGGGCGCGGACCCGGGCGGGCACCGCGCGGAGTTCGTGCAGCTGGTCGAGCGGTGGCGCCGCGTGGCCGCCGACGTCGCGGCCAGGGAGTAGCGGCGCGCCCGGCGGCGCTCAGCCCAGCGCGGCGCGCATCGCGGGCGTGTCGATGTACGCCTCGAAGCGCGTCGCGCGGCCGTCCGCCACCGTCCACACGTGCACGGCCGCGATCTCGAACGCGCGGCCGCTCGCGCGCGCCGCGCCGCGCGTGTGCCCGACCGCCACCACCTGCTCGCCCGCGGCGAACACCGACTCGGGGGTGAAGCGCGCGTCGATCGCGCCGGTGAGCCGCGCGAAGAACTCGCGCAGCCCCTCGTGCCCGTGGTAGTGGCCGCCCCACGGCAGCTCGGTCGTCTGGCGGATCGCGCAGTCGGGGCTCACCAGCGCGGCGATCGCCGCGAGGTCGCGCCGCCCGAACGCGGCGTAGAGGTCGTGGACGAGGTCCAGCGGGGTGCGGAGGGCGAGCATGCTCTATATGGAAGGGGTGGATGGAGCGCGGAACGTAGGAACGGCGCGCGGCGGCAGAGTGGGTCGGATGACCTGGAACGGCGTGGTCCAAAACGGCGTGGTCGAAAACGGCGTGGTCCGATACGGCGTGGCCATCACCAATCGGTGGTAGGTCACGCCGTATCGGACCACGCCTCATCCGAGAACGCCGTATCTGAGCACGCCGTATCTGAGAACGCCCCACCAGTCCCAATGGGGTAGAACTACCCAAGACGCCCCCCTCGGCGGCGCGCATCATGGGGCCACGATGGGCGGCGGCACCTCGCCAACGCCCGCTGACAACCCCCCGTCCCGCCGCGACGTGCGTCGTCACGCGCGCGGGCGTTCCCCCGAGGATCGCGTCATGCCCCGTTCCGTCTTCACCGCGCTCGCCGCGTGCGCCGTCGTGTCGCTCGCCGCGTGCGGCGGCTCCGACAGCGCCACCGCCCCCGTCGTCACGCCGCCGGGGAACCAGAACCCCGGCACGGGGAACCCGGGCACCGGCAACCCCGGCACGCCGGCCGCCGTCGCCTCGGTCGCGATCACCCCCGCCGGCGGCACGGTGCTCGTGGGCCGCACGCTGCAGCTGGCGGCGGCGGCGCGCGACGCCAACGGCGCGACGCTGTCGGGGCGCGCCGTCGCGTGGACGTCGTCGGCCGACAGCGTGGCGCGCGTCGACGCGAACGGGCTCGTGACCGGCGTCGCCGCCGGCAGCGCGACGATCACCGCGACCAGCGAGGGGAAGAGCGCCACCGCCAGCGTCGCCGTGCAGCTCGCGCCGGTCGCGTCGATCGCGGTCACGCCGGCCACCGCGAACCTGCGCACCGGCGACACGCTACGCCTCGCCGCCGCCGTGCGCGACGAGTCGGGCGCCGCCCTCGCCGGGCGCCAGGTGCGCTGGGCGTCGAGCGCCGCCGGCGTCGTGACGGTCGACTCGGTGAGCGGGCTGCTGCGCGCCACCGGGCAGGGGAACGCCACCATCACCGCCAGCAGCGAGGGGAAGACGGGCACCGCGCAGATCGCGGTCGTCGCCCCGGTCGCGACCGTCGCCGTCAACGCGGCGCTCGACACGCTCGAGGCGTGGGACGTGGTGCAGCTCTCGGCGACGCTGCGCGACGGCGCCAACAACGTCCTCTCCAACCGCGTCGTGCGGTGGGCGAGCAGCAACCCGGCCGTCGCGACCGTCGACAGCGTCAGCGGCCAGCTCACGGGGCTCGACCGCGGCACGGTGACCGTCACCGCGACCAGCGAGGGGAAGAGCGGCACCGCGTCGCGCGTGGTCGTCATCAAGTACCGCTCGATCTCCGCCGGCACCGAGCACGCCTGCGACATCGCCTCGGGCGGCATCGTGTGGTGCTGGGGGCGCAACGGGATCCAGCTGCGCGTCGGGATGACCGACGGCGCCGACCGCTCGTTCAGCAGCACGCCGGTCCGCCTCAACACCGACGTCCGCTTCAAGCAGATCAGCACCTTCGGCACGACCACCTGCGGCGTGTCGCGCGAGGGCAAGGCCTACTGCTGGGGCTACAACGGCTGGGGCAACCTGGGCAACGGCACGAGCAGCGTCCCGAGCGCCACGCCGGTCGCCGTCGCCGGTGGCCTGACGGTGAAGTCGGTCTCGCTGGGCGCGCAGCACAACTGCCTCGTCACCACCGACGACAAGGCCTACTGCTGGGGCTTCAACCAGCAGAGCGAGTTCGGCAACAACACCACAACGAGCAGCAACGTCCCCGTGCTCGCCGCGAGCGGGATGAGCCTCGCCAGCATCAGCGGCGGCAACGACGTGACGTGCGGCGTGACCGCGGCCGGCGCGGGCTACTGCTGGGGGCACAACGGCGCCGGCCAGCTCGGCGACGGCAACCGCCCGACCAACGGCAACACCTACACGCGCACGCCCTCGGCGGTCGTCGGCGGGCTGACCTTCCGCTCGCTCCACGCCTCGCAGAGCTACACCTGCGGCCTCACGACCTCGGGCCAGGGCTACTGCTGGGGGAGTGGCGGCGCCCGGTTCGGCAGCGGCTTCTCGGCCGAGACCTCGACGCCGCGCGCCATCCCCGGCTTCACCTGGAAGCAGCTCTCGCCGGGCGCGCGCCAGGCCTGCGGCATCACGACCGACGACGACCTGTACTGCTGGGGCTCGAACGGCTTCGGGCAGCTCGGCAACCCGGTGGGCGCCAACGGCACCACCACTCCGGTCCGCGCCGGCGGCTCGCTCAAGGCGGCCGAGGTGAGCGCGGCGAACGTCGCCACCGGCTCGGCGGGCTTCACCTGCACGATCTCGCAGGACCGCCTCACGACCTACTGCTTCGGCAAGAACGACTTCGGGCAGCTGGGCAACGGCGCCACCACGGCCGCCGACGCGTCGACCGCGACGCCGCAGATCGTGGTCGGGCAGAAGCCCCTCCCGTCGACGCGCTGACGGCGCACGCGGGCACCACGACGACGCCCCCCGGACCGCTGCGGTCCGGGGGGCGTCGTCCGTCCGCGACCGCTCAGGCGCGGCGGCGGCGGCGCGCGGCGGCGCCCACCCCCACCAGCCCCGTGGCCAGCAGCGCCCAGGTCCCGGGCTCGGGCACGGTGGCGACCGCGAGCCCCTCGACCTGGCGCCCGCCGCCGATCGCGCCGGTCATCGTCGCCGCGCCGGTCTGGAGGTCCACCGTGTAGAGCATGCTGGCCGCCGCGCCGGTCGCGAGCTGCAGGAAGGCGAGGTTGGTGCTGCCGACGGTCAGGATGTCGAAGCCGACGAGGGAGGAGAGGTTCGTCCCCAGGCCGAGGCTCCCCACCGTGGAGTAGAGCCCCCCGTTGGCGTTGCTCGACAGCACGAGCGTGCCGCGGGTGAGGTCGATCCCGTAGAGCTGCGTCGACGCCGGCGCGGCGACGCTGTTGGTGTAGGCGACCGCGCCCAGCGCCGGGATGCCCGGCGTGCCGTCGGTGTAGGAGAGCGGCGTGTCGGTGTTGGTCGTCGCGAGCCCCGCGCCGGCGATGCGCAGGTTCGTCCCGTCGGTGCCGGTGAGGCGGAGCGCGTTGGCGACCGGGTTGAAGTCGACGCCGACCCCCGCCGTGGCGATGTCGCCGACGTCGGAGAGGAGGGTCGCCGTCCCCGTCGCGGTGCTGATCGTGTAGAGGCGCGATCCGTCGTAGCCGTAGAGCAGTCCGTCGGCCGGCCGGAAGTCGAGCCCGCGCAGCGAGGTCCCGGTGAGCCCGACGACCGTCACCGCGGCGGAGCCGGAGGTGCCGAAGGTGACCAGCTCCTGCGCCCCGGCGGCGTTGGTGCGCAGAGCGTAGGCGCTGTACTGCGCGCCGGCGGGGCCGGCGGCGAGCAGGAGGGCGAGGACGGACAGGGCACGGCGGGTCATGGGCGGCTCGGCTGGGCGTGGGACGGACGGGCCGGTCTGCTGCATCCACTGTCATCAGGATGCGGCATCCGGTCGATGCACCAGCGCCGCGAGTGCAAGCCCCGCACCGGCGGGAGCGGCGCCGGGAGCGGCGCGCTTAAGCGCCCCCCCCGCGGCGGCGATTAAGCGCGACCCGGGTCGGTAAGCGCGTCGGCAAGCACCCCGCGCGAGACTGGCGCCACGTGCTGCGGCGGACGTCCCGCCGCGCCTGGACCATAGACCGCGCCCCCCGACATGCGCCGCTTCCTCCTCCCCGCCCTCGCCGTCGCCTCGCTGGCGGTCGCCGCCTGCGGCGGCTCCGACGCCCCCGCCGGCCCCGGCCCGATCACCAACCCGCCGCCGGCGGCGGTGGCCGCGGTCGACGTCGCCGCCCCGGCCGGCACCGCGCTGACCGTCGGGCGCACCGCCGCCCTCACCGCCACCCCGCGCGACGCGCAGGGGAACGCGCTGGCCAACCGCGCGGTTTCGTGGAGCGCCGACCCGGCGTCCGTCGCCACCGTCGACGCCAACGGGGTGGTCACCGCGGTCGCCCCGGGGAGCGTGACCATCACGGCCGCCAGCGAGGGGCGCACGGCGCGCCTCACGCTGACCGTCGCCGCGCCGGCCCCCGCCCCCGTCGCCTCGGTGGTGATCGCCGGCGCGAGCGCCACCCTCCGCGCCGGCGACACGCTGCGCCTCGCCGCCACGGCGCGCGACTCCGCCGGCGCCGCGCTCCCGGGCCGCGCGATCCGCTGGACGTCGAGCGCGCCGATCGTCGCCACGGTCGACAGCGTCTCGGGGCTCGTGACCGCCATCCGCGCCGGCCAGGCGACGCTCACCGCGACCAGCGAGGGGAAGAGCGCCGCGCACGCGCTCACCGTCGCCGCCGCGCCGGCGCCGGTGCGCACCGTCACCATCACGAGCGCGCTCGACACGCTCGAGGCCTACCAGGTCGTGCAGCTGCGCGCGACGCTCCGCGATTCCGCCGACGCGGTGCTCGCCGACCGCGCCGTGCGGTGGACGAGCAGCAACCCGGCCGTCGCGACGGTCGACAGCGTCACCGGGGAGCTGACGGGCGTCGACCGCGGCACCGTCACGGTCACCGCCACCAGCGAGGGGAAGAGCGGCACGGCGACGCGCGTGGTGGTCATCCGCTACCGGTCGCTCACCACGGGCTCCGAGCACGCCTGCGACATCGCCTCGGGCGGGATCGCGTGGTGCTGGGGGATCAACGGCACCGAGGGGCGCCTCGGCTCCGGGCAGGCGGGCGCGTTCGGTTCGTTCAGCAGCCAGCCGGTGCGGGTCGCGGGCAACCTCCGCTTCAACCAGCTCAGCACCTACGGCAACACGACGTGCGGGATCGCGACCAACGGCACGCTGCACTGCTGGGGGAGCAACGCGGCCTTCGCCCTCGGCGCGGGGAGCAGCGCGGCGCAGAGCGCCACGCCGGTCCCGGTGGCGGCCCCGTTCGGCCTGGCCTTCAAGCAGCTGTCGGTCGGCAACCAGCACGCGTGCGCCGTCACCATCGAGGGACGCCTCTACTGCTGGGGCCCGAACAGCTCCGGGCAGCTCGGCACCGGCAACACGACGTGGGCGCAGACGCCGGTCGCCGCGGCCGGCGCGCTGACCTTCGCCAGCGTATCGGCGGGCACCGACTACACGTGCGGCGTCACCGCCGCGGGCGCCGCCTGGTGCTGGGGCGCGAACGGCCTCGGGCAGCTGGGCGACGGCGCGCCGCCCTCGATGGGCAACACGCAGAGCAACAGCCCGGTGCAGGTCACGAGCGGGCTCTCGTTCGTCTCGATCTCGGCGAGCAACCAGGTGACGTGCGCCGTCGCCAACACGCCGGCGGCCTACTGCTGGGGGCGCGGCATCGACGGGCGCCTCGGCACGGGCAACACGGGGGTGACCTCGACGCCGTCGCCGGTCGTCGTGGGGGCGCAGCTCCGCAGCGTGGCGGTCGGCTTCTCGGCCGCGTGCGGCGTCGACCTCTCCTCCAGCGGCGTGTGGTGCTGGGGGATGGGCGCCAACGGGCAGCTCGGGCAGGTGGTGACCAACTCGGCGCTCACGCCGGTCCGCGCCGGCGGCACGCTGCGCGCCGCCGACGTCAGCACGGCCAACGTCTCGGGCGGCTCGGGGAACTACACGTGCGCCATCTCCGCCGACCGCCTCACGACCTACTGCTGGGGGCGGAACGACAAGGGGCAGCTCGGCAACGGCACGACGACCGAGCAGACGGCCGTGAACGCGACGCCGTCGATCGTGGTCGGGCAGCGCCCGCTCGCCGCGACGCGCTGACCGCCGCGCCCCGCCGCGCCGTCCACGCGACGGCGCGGCGGGGCGACGCCGCGGCTCAGAATCGGATGCCGAGCGTCAGCGGCGAGTAGGTGTAGCGCCAGCGCTCGATCCCGGTGCCGACGCTCATCGCGTGGAGGCGCGACTCGAGGAAGAGCGCGCGCGTCCCCGCGGGGAGCTGCAGCCCGGCGCCGAGCGTCCACCCGGGCGCCGAGCCGGCGCCCTGCGGGAAGTAGATGCCGCCGCCGCCGACCGCGTAGGGGAGCACGCGCCAGCGCGCCGTCGGCCGCGCGACCAGCGCCGCGGTGAGCGACGACACGCGCTCGCCGTTCGACCACCGCGCGAGCGACCCCTCGCCGCGCAGGAGCAGCGGGCGCAGCGCGGTGCGCAGCTCGAGCTGCGCGGTGGCCGTGTACCCCAGGCCGTCGGTGGGGGTCGTCGGGCGCAGCGGCGAGTGCATCGCGAACCCGCCGCCGACGCCGAAGGTGAGCGGCGGCGCGGCGCTGTCGCGCGGCGCGGGCGCCTGCGCGCCGGCGGCGGACGCGAGGCAGGAGACGACGAGCGCGGACGCGAGCTTCGACGACGACATGCGACCTCCGGACGACGGGTGACGGCCCACCGCTGTCGACCAGCGGCGTCCGTCGTTGGTCACCGGCCCCGGCGGCGGCGTTGCCGTACGTGCCGCTTAATCGCGCGGCGCGCCGGGCGGCCGGCGCCGCTAAGCAGGGAGTTCGTCCCATGCGGCGCCCGCATCCGCGCGGCACCCTGCACGGGACGCCACGCCACCCTTCCTTCCGGACACCCCGATGACGCCATCCCCTGCGCCCACGCGCGACGCCGAATGCCTCGAGTCGCTCGAGCGGGCGCTGCGCGTCCTCCTCACGCCGCTCGACGCGCCGAGCCTCGCCGCGTGGCGGCTGGAGGCGCACGCCGCGATCGTCCGCCTGCTCGGCGCCGCCCCCGACGCCGACGCGATGGACGCGCTCGACGCGGCGGCGCGCGACGACGACGCGCGCCGCCGGCGGCGAGCGGGCGCGCTCCTGCCGGCGTTCCGCGCGGGGCTCGGGCTGTGGGAGCGCGCCGGCGTGCGCCGCGACACCCTGGCG
>NZ_JARGEK010000182.1 GCF_029211165.1 Roseisolibacter sp. H3M3-2 | reverse complement strand
GGCGGCGCGTCGGGCGCGGTCCGTCCGGCGGGGCGCGGCGCGGCGGGGGCGCAGGCGGCGAGCAGCACGACGCCGGCGGCGAGGAGGCGGCGCATGGCGGTGCGGGTGCGGGGCTTCGGTGGGTCGCGGGGGACGCCGCACACGCTCGCCGCGCACCGTCACGGGGCGCGCGGGCGCGCGTAACGCGCCGGTACCGCCGCCGCGCGTGCGCTACGCCGCCTCGACCGCCCCCGCCGCCAGGAACGCGCGCAGCGCGTCGGCGTCCATCGGCCGCGCGTAGCGGTAGCCCTGCGCCAGCCGGCAGCCGAGCGCCACCAGCGCCGCGTGCTGCGCGTCGGTCTCGACCCCCTCGGCGACCGTCTCCAGCCCGAGCGTGTCGGCCATCGCGACGATCGACCGCGCGAGCGCCGCGCGCCGCCCGCTCCCGTCGAGCCCCGCGGTGAAGGTGCGGTCGATCTTCAGCAGGTCGACCGGGAGGCGCTGCAGGTAGGCGAGCGACGAGTAGCCGGTGCCGAAGTCGTCGAGCGCCAGGCGCACGCCGAGCGCGCGCAGCGCCTCCAGCCGCCGCAGCGCGGCGTCGAGGTCGCCGAGCAGCACGCTCTCCGTCACCTCCAGCACCAGCCGGCGCGGCGGCAGCCCCGAGTCGCGCAGCGCGTCGGCGACGGTGCGCGCGAAGTCGTCGCCGGCGAGCTGGCGCGCCGACACGTTCACCGCCACCGACGGCGCCGCGTCGCCCCCCGGCCACCGCGCGGCCTCGTCGCACGCGCGCCGCAGCACCCAGCGGCCGAGCGGGACGATGAGGTCCGTGCTCTCGGCGAGCGGGATGAAGGTCGCCGGCGGCACGAGCCCGCGCGCCGGGTGGCGCCAGCGCACCAGCGCCTCGACGCCGCGCGTGGCGCCGCCGCGCAGGTCGACGATCGGCTGGTAGTGCAGCACGAGCTGGTCGCCGGCGATCGCCGCGCGCAGCTCCCCCTCCAGCTCGAGCCGCTCGACCGCCGCCGCGTGCAGCGCCGGCGCGAACAGCTCGTAGCGCGCGCGCCCCTGCGACTTGGCGCGGTAGAGCGCGAGGTCGGCGTTGCGCAGCAGGTCGTCGGCGCCCTCGCCGCCGCGCGCGAGCGCGATCCCGACGCTGGCGCCCAGGCGCAGCGGGCGCCCGCCGACGCGGAACGGCACGCCGAGCGTCGCCACGACGCGCTTCGCCACCAGCACCGCCTCCTCCTCGCCGCGCACGGCGGGGAGCAGCATCGCGAACTCGTCGCCGCCCAGGCGCGCCACCGTGTCGCTGCCGCGCGTCGCCGCCAGCAGGCGCGTCGCCACGCTGGCCAGCAGCTGGTCGCCGGCGGCGTGGCCGAGCGAGTCGTTCACCGTCTTGAAGTCGTCGAGGTCGACGAGCAGCAGCGCCGTGCGCCGCGCGTCGTCGCCCGCCGCGTCGGGCGCGCCCAGCGCGCGCTCGGCGCGCTCCTGGAAGCGGGCGCGGTTGGCGAGCCCGGTGAGCGGGTCCTCGTAGGCGCGGCGCCGCAGCTCGGCCTCCAGCGCCTTGCGCTCGGTGATGTCGGCGATGACGCCGATGGTGCCGACCACGCTCCCGCGCTCGTCGCGGAACGGGACGCCGCCGACCTCGGCCCACACGCGCGTCCCGTCCTTGCGCACCAGCTGCATCTCGTAGCGCCCGGCGGCGCCGTCGAGCTGCCGCGCGCGGTGGGCGAGGAAGGCGTCGCGCTCCTCGGCCGGCACCAGCAGCTCGTGCCCCACGCCGGCCACCAGCTCGCCGACGTCGCGCCCGGCGATCTGCGCGGCGCGCGAGTTGGCGTACACGATGCGGTCGGCGGCGTCGGAGATCACCAGCCCCTGGTCGATGCTCTCGACCACGGTGCGGAAGCGCGCCTCGCTGGCCGCGAGCCGCCCGTTGGTCTCGTCGCGCGCCGCGATCTGCGCCTGCAGCGCCGTCGCCTGCGCGTGCAGCTGCCGCCGCGCCCGCGCGTCGTCCGCCGTGCGCCGCCGCAGCACCTCCGCCCAGTACGCGACCACCGCCACCTGCAGCAGCGCGATCCCGAAGTGGAACGCGATCTTGGCCAGCGACACGCTCGCCGGCTCGAAGAACGCGCGCCCGCCCGGGTGCACCCCCGCGTTGTGCCAGAGCGCGAACAGCGAGTGCTGCGCGATGATCGCCAGGACGCCGGGCCACACCGCCCGCCAGTCCTGGTAGACCAGCATGGCGCTGGTGGCGGTGAAGAAGAAGAAGTGCATCTCCGCCAGGCCGTCCATCTGGTGGATGTGCAGGGCGCAGAACGCCTGCAGCGCCACCCCGGCCAGCACCCGCGTGACGAACGCCCCCGGGCGGCGCCACGCGGCGAGCGCGAAGCCGCCGGCGGCGAGCGCCGTCACGGCGAGCGTCTCGGGCCACGTGCCGTGCACGCCGCCCAGCGCCAGCGCCAGCACGACGTGGAACGCGAGCAGCCCGCCGATGTACCGGTCGCCGCGGCGCCGCAGCTCGGCCAGCGCCCCCTCGCCGTCGTCGGGGTGCTCGCGCGCCGCGTCCACCGCGCGCTGCGTCCCGGTGGCGGTCGACGGCCCGAGCACCGCGGCCGTCTCCAGCTCGGCCATCGCCATGCGCGCCAGCTCGCGCAGCCCCTCGACCTCGTGCGCCGTCCACACGCGCGGCGCGACGTCCATCGCGCAGAGGGCGCCGAGCGTCTCGCCGGCCGCGGTGGTGAGCGGCACGCCCGCGTAGGCGGCGACCTCCAGCTCGTCCACCGCCGGGCTCCCCGCCAGCAGCGGGTGCTCGGCGGTGCGCTCGACCACCAGCGGCGCGCCGGTGGCGGCGACGTGCTGGCAGATCGAGTGCGAGAGCGGCGTGCCGCGCCCCTCGGCGGCCCACCCGCGCACCCCCGCCATGCCGGCGAAGTGCTGCCGCCGGTCGTCGACCAGCGTGACCGCCGCCGACGGCACGTCCAGCAGCTGCGCGGCGAGGCGCGACAGCCGGTCGAGGACGGGGTTCGACGCGCCGTGCAGCACCCCCGACGCGCGGACGGCGGCGAGGCGGCTGGGCGCGCCGAGGCGCGCGGGGTCGGCGCCCGGGGGCGCGGCGGGTTCGGGCGGGGCGGTCACGGAAGTCGGGGATCACCCCTAGGTGTCGGCGCCCCCGCCCCGCTTCGCCGCCGCGACACGATGACGATTTCGTGAGGCGGGCGCGCCTGCCGCATCGCGACCGCCACACGAGGGCGCCCGCGGACGCGCGAAGGGGCCGGCCCTCCGGGGAAGGCCGGCCCCTTCGTCAGATCACGGATGCGATCAGAAGCCGCTGACGTTCAGGCGGCCGCCGGTGACCGTCTTGCCGCTCAGCGACGCCGTCGGGAGCGCGCTGCTCAGGATGGCCGACTTGATGCTCGCCGCGCTGCTCCCCGGGTGGTACGCCGCGTACAGCGCCACGGCGCCGCTGACGTGCGGCGTGGCCATCGAGGTGCCGCTGTAGCTCGCGTACCCCGAGGTGACGCGGTTCCGCGAGCCCGACGGCACCGTCGAGACGATGCCGCTGCCCGGCGCGCCGATGTCGATCGTCGTCGAGCCGTAGTTCGAGAACGAGCTGATGCCGCCGGTGCTCGTGATCGACGCGACCGAGAGGACGTTCGCGTTCGGGTACTCGGCCGGGTAGCACGCGCTGGTCTCGCAGTTGTACGTGCTGTTGCCCGCGGCCGCGACGAACAGGATGTTCGCGTTGTTCGCGCGCGCGATCGCGTCCTGCAGCGCCTGCGAGAAGCCGCCGCCGCCCCACGAGTTGCTGGTGGCGACGAGGTTGATGCCGTGGCGCGTCTTGAGGTCGGTGAAGTAGTCGACCGCCTTCACCGCGTTCGCCGTCGTGCCGCCGCGGCTGCCGAGGAACTTGGCGTTCATCAGCTTGACCTTCCAGCAGACGCCGGCCACGCCCGTGCCGTTGCCGCCCGTCCCGCCGATGGTGCCGGCGACGTGCGTGCCGTGGTCGTCGCCGGTGCCGTCGAACACGCTGCTGTTGTTGCCGTCGAAGTCCCAGCCGTACACGTCGTCGACGTAGCCGTTGCCGTCGTCGTCCCTCCCGTTGCCGGCGGTCTCGCCGGGGTTGGTCGCGGCGTTGGCGGCGAGGTCCGTGTGCGTGTACATGTAGCCCTCGTCGATGATGCCGACGTACACGCTGGAGCAGTCGGTCTTGTTGGCCGCCCACGCCGCCGAGGCGCCGCTGCCGTACGTGCCGGTCATCCCCCACAGCTGGTTGCCGGTGACGTACGTGTCGTTCGACGTCGCGTCGACCGTGTAGACCCAGTTGGGCTCCGCGTACTCGACGTCGGGATCCTCGCGCAGCCGCGCGATCGCGTCCGGCGTGCCGAGCCCCGTGCGGACCAGCGTCAGCCCCTCGTCGTCGCCGGCGCGGCGCATGGTCGCCGTGAGGATGCGCTCCTGCGCGTTGGCGTTCGCCCGCGCGAGCGCCCGCCCGCGTCCCTCGGCCGAGGCGCCGGCGCGGAACTTCACCAGCGCCTCGCCCGGCACGAACTCGGGCGCCCGCCCCTGCGACACGCTCGCGTCGCGCGACGGCGCCTCCGACGGCGCCAGCCCCGCGGTCGGGTCCGTCGAGCACGCGGCGACCAGCGCCAGCGACGCGAGCGCGGCGGCGCCCCGGCCCCCCGCGTATCCCCCTGCAGTCCGCACGTTCACCAGATCCCTCCGGCGTTGAACATCTGTGTGCCGGGACGTCCCGGCCCAGCGATGGTGCAGGCCGGAGGGGGATCCGTCAAGGAAACGGCGACGCCTCCGTGACCCCGGTCACCCGGACCGGGTACGCGCGCGCGACAGCTCGGCGAGCAGCGCCGCGTCGTCGAGCGACGTCCGCCAGTCCACCGGCAGCTCCAGCCGCTCCGACTGCGCCCCGCCGCTCGGCGTGCACACGACCGCCACCTTCCCCTCCCCCGGGTCGGCCAGCGCCTCCACGCAGCTCCACGTCAGCCCGTCCTCGTCGGTCACCTCGCGCGGCGTCTCCATGTGCTCCCGGTGCGTGTCGTTCCGTGGGGGAAGGCCCGGTCAGGGGCGGCGGATCACGAGCCCCAGATTCACGAGTCGCGCCCACAGCTCGCCGGCCACCCCGTCCTCGCCGCTCTTCAGCTCGCGGTAGGGGCCGCGCACCAGCCCGCCCAGCTCGCGGTTGCGCCACTCGCCGGTGAGCACCACGCGCGACTCGCCGCGCGACCCGGTCACCTGCGCGCGGAAGACCGCGTCGGCCTCGCCGCGGTGCGAGAACGGCTCGGACTCGGGCGCGGTCCCCGACGTCAGCGTCTCGCGCACCGTGTAGCCCTGCGCGCGGAACGCGGCCAGCGTGCGCCGCACCGCGGCGTCGCGCGACACCGGGAGGTCGATGCGGACCTCGCGCTCCATCGGCGCGCGCCCGAGCAGCCCGGCGCAGCCGGCGGAGGCGGCGGCCAGGGCGAGGGGGAGGGTGGCGCCGAGACGGCGCGCGGCGGCGGGGCGCATGTGCCCCGCCGCCGCGCACCCCCCGTGCCGCGTCGCCGGCCGGGACGCCGTCGGGTCAGCGCCCCGTCGCCAGGCGCAGGCGCTCGCCGGCCAGGCGCAGCTGCTGGTCGGCCAGCGCCTGCGCGCGCGGCTTCAGCGCCTCGACCACCTCGGCCGGCGTCTGCGCGGCGAGCTTGGCCAGCCCGTCCTCGCGCCCCTGCTTGATCTGCGCGACCATCGGCGCCGGCATCTGCCCGTTCGTCTCCATCGCGCTCGGCACCATCGCCGTCGCCAGCTCGCCGAGGTGGCCGCGCACGAACTGCCAGCGGTCCTCGCTCACGCCCGCCGCCGCGGCGCCGGCGGCGCGCGTGCGGCGCTCACTCGCCGCGTCGAGCGCCGACAGCGTGTCGGTCCCGCTCTTCGCGGCCTTGAGCTGCGCGCCCGCCTGCCGCACCGCCTCCAGCTCGGCGTCGAGCCCCTTGGCGTAGCGCTCCACGTCGGCGGCGACGAGCGGCGCGTCGGTCGGCTCGGCGGGGGGCGCGGCGGGGGCGGCCGCGGGCGCCTCGACGGCGGCGGCGGTGTCGGCGGAGGTCGTGTCGGTATCGGCGGCGTCGCCCGTCGCGCCGCAGGCGGCGAGCGTGGCGAGCAGGAGGATCGTCGGTCGGAGCATCGGGGCGGGTTCGGAGGGTGTCGGGTGCTGCACGGACACTACCCCGGGCCCGACCCGCTCCCCATGGGGCACCCGACCCAGGTCGTGTTCGCCTCGTGTGCGGCGCGCTGGAGGAGCCGCGCCGTCGCCTCCGGCACCGGCACGCGCGTCCCCGCCACGCGCACCTCGGCGGGGAGGGCGCGCGCGTCGCGTCCCGTCACCCGCTCGTACAGCACCAGCGCCGCGAGCCAGGTGCCGAGCGGCGACGGGTGGAAGCCGTCGGCGCCCCAGAGCGCGAGCGACGGGTCGTCGCGCCACGCCACGCGCCACGCCTCGCCGGCGGGCGCGAACACGCCGTCCACCGCGCACGCGGCGGCGCGGTACGACTCGCGCACCGCGTCGAAGTCGCCGGCGTTGGCGCGCGCGGGCCACACCATGTACAGCGCCGGCCGCGCGCCCGCCTCGCGGATCGCCGTCGCCAGCGCGCGGGCGCCGAGGACCAGCGTGTCGCGGTTCACCCCGCGCGACGAGGGGCCCTGCTGCATCACGACGTACGCCCACCCGCCGCGGCGGATGGCGGGCACCGCGTCGCTCAGCCCCGCGGCGTGGTCGACGAGGGCGAAGTCGGGGCGCGCGACGGCGGCCGTGCGCACGGTGTCGCCCCCCGCGGCGGCCAGGTCGGCCAGCGTGCGCGGCAGGTCGTTGACGTAGGTGAGGCTGTTGCCGACGAACAGGACGTGGTGGCCGCCGGGCGGCAGCGGCCCCACGCCGGCGTCGGCCGCCCCGCACGCGAGCACGAGCAGGGCGGCGAGGGATGGCCGGAAGAGGCGCATGCCCGTGGGACCATCCCGCCCGCCCCCCCGGTCACCCGCCGAACAGACTCCTTACTTCTTCTCGTCGGCGGTCGGGCCGTACATCCCGGGCACCGGCACGTCGCGCAGCCGCAGGTACACGCCGAGCTGCGCGCGGTGGTGCACCAGGTGGTTGAGCACCGTCGTCTGCCACATGTGGTAGCGCGACGCCGTCTGCTGCGCCTCGCCGCGCGCCTTGAGCGTCCACGGCTCCAGCCACTGCGCGTCCTCGGTGGCGGCGACGGCGGCCCGCGCCTCGGCCGCCCCCCGGTCGAACAGCTCCAGCAGCTCGCGCGTCGGCTGCACCGAGTAGCCGGCCTGCGTCGGCCCCTCGATCGGCGCGATGTCGAGCTCGGGGCGCTGCAGCACCATCGCCGTCCACCCGGGCATGCGCGCGATCAGCTGCGCGAGGTGCTTGATCGGGAACGACTTCGGGTGCGGGCGCCACTCCCCGTCCTCGTCGGGGGTGCGCTCCAGCACGCGGCGGGTGACGGCGAGCTCCTGCTCCAGCTGCGGCCCGAGGAGGTCGGCGATGCGCACGGGGGCCACCTCAGGCGATGTCGGGGGCGGTGAAGTCGAAGGCGACGACCGCCGTCGCCTCCTCGCCGTCGCGCCCCGCCGGGTGGACCAGCTCGAGCACCAGCGCCGACGCCGGGAGGACGGCGGGGACCTTGTCGAGGAAGTCGTCCCAGCTCTCGGTCCCCTCGACGAGGTCGATGATCGCCTGCTGCACCTTCTGGTCGTCGCCGACGAAGGAGTCGGGCTCGGCGAGCGCCAGCTCCCCCTCCCAGTCGATGAAGAAGCGGACGTGCTCGCACGTCTGCTCCGACGGGCCGTCGGCCGCGGTGTAGACGGGGGCGGCGCAGACGGGGCAGTGCAGGTCGTCGAGGCCGTGCTCGACCTCGACGCGGGCGCGGGACGCGGGCATTGCGCGGGGGGTTGGGAATGAGAGCGGGGGCGGAGTCCGGATCGGACCCCGCCCCCCGCCTGCACGGCGCGCGCCGCTCGTGGTCGGCCGCCGACGGCTCAGCCGTTGACCGCGACGAGCTCCATGTAGGCGATGTACGCCTTCGCCACGCTCCCGAGGCGCGCCTTGAGGGCAGCGGCCGACGCGGGGGCGAGCTCGGCGAACGGGTCGCCGGCGAGGCGCTTCTTCATCTCCGGGTTGGCGGCCGACACGTCCATCTCCTGCGGGCCGTCGATCTTCCCCTGGAAGTCGAGCGTCGAGAGCACGCGGTGGAGGGTGGCGCGGAGCTGCCGGTAGCGGGCGACGGGGAGCCCCGCCGCCTGGGCGCCGCCGGCGGCGGTCGCGTCCTCCCACTCCGCCTGCGCGGCCTTCGCGCGCTCGGCCGGGGTCTTGGCGGCCCGCCCGCGCTCGCGCGCGGCGACGACCAGCTGCGCCTCGCGGGCGATGCCGCGCTCGTACGCGTCGAGGTCGGCGTCGGTGAACGCGAGCGGGGCGGTGACCGGGCCGCCGCCGCGGGCGGCGCTCGTGAGGAGCACCGAACCCGCGGCGGGGCTCGCGCCGCTGCTGGCGATCAGCGCGAGCGCGGCGGCGCGGCGCGCGGCGCGGACGAGGGTCGTGTGGAACATGCGGACGACTCCGGGACTGACGATCTATGACGTCGTGAGGATCTATGCGTGCAGCGCGCGCTCGGTAGCGCGGCGCGACGACCCGAATATCCGGGAGGCGGGTGGGGGGCGGTATGGGGCGGTCGACCCATGAGCGTCCACCTGCGACCTGCGACCTGCGACCTGCGACCTGCGACCTGCGACCTCACGGCCGCTCTCGGGTCGCAGGTCGCAGGTCGCAGGCGAGCTTCACCGCGTCCCCGGCGAGGGAATCGACAGCGGCCCCTCCCGATCGCACACGAACGTCGCCGTGAACGTCACCGGCTCGGTCGCGCTCGCGTTCGCCGAGACGGTGTGCGCGACGCCCGGCGCCTCGTAGAAGCTCTCGCCGGCGCGCACGACGACCTCGGGGCCGTCGGCGACGCGGGTGCGGAAGGCGCCGCGCACGACGTGGCCGACGACGGGGCACGGGTGCGCGTGCGGCGCCGAGGCGCCCCCGGGCGGGTAGGTGACCTCGACCACGTGCACGCGCAGGCGCGCGCCGTCGAGCGCGGGGAGCGCCTGCTGGAGCGCCACGCGCGTGCGCGCGGCGGGGCGGCCGGCGGCGAGGTCGAGCGCGGCCAGCGCGACCGCGACGCGCCCCTGCGCCAGCACGAGCCGGT
>NZ_JARGEK010000181.1 GCF_029211165.1 Roseisolibacter sp. H3M3-2 | reverse complement strand
CGCCGAGCGCGGTGCAGCGCGCGCTCGCGACGCGCCGCCCGCGCGGCAACACGGCCGCGCCGGCCGCCGGCTTCGCGACGCGCGCGCCGTCGACCACCGCACCGGCCCCCGCGCCGGGGATCGTCGACACCATGGTCGCGCGCCTCGCGCCGACGATGGACCTGCGCGTCGGCGACAAGGCCGGCGGGCTGCGGCTGAGCGGCACCGTCGGCGTCGTCGTCATGATGGGGCTGATGACGCTCCTGCCGACGCTGGTGCTGATGATGACCGGCTTCACGCGCATCCTGGTCGTCCTGCACTTCCTGAAGCAGGCGATGGGGACGCAGAGCGCCCCGCCCAACCACCTGGTCGGCGCGCTGGCGCTGCTGCTCACCGGCTTCGTGATGGCGCCGACGATGAGCGACGTGCACCGCGTCGCGCTGCAGCCGTGGATGGAGGGGCGCATCGAGCAGGTCGAGATGCTCGAGCGCGGCGCGAGGCCGATGCGCGAGTTCATGCTCCGCCAGACGCGCGAGCGCGACCTGCAGACGTTCGTCGAGATGAGCCGCCCCGCCGTCCCGCCGAAGACCGTGGACGAGGTGCCGCTGGTGGTCGTGATGTCGGCCTTCGTGACGAGCGAGCTGCGTACCGCCTTCCAGCTCGGCTTCGCGCTCTTCCTGCCGTTCATCGTGATCGACGTCGTCGTCAGCTCGGTGCTCATGAGCATGGGCATGTTCATGCTCCCGCCGGCGATGATCGCGCTGCCGTTCAAGCTCCTGCTGTTCGTCCTGGTGGACGGGTGGCAGCTGGTGATCCAGTCGCTGGTGCAGAGCTTCCGCTAGCCCCGGCCGGTGGGGAACCGGGGGTGGCGGCCGGCGGTATGTTGAGGGCCGTGCCCGACCCGACCGCCATCCCGACCCCGATGCCCGTGTCGCTCCGCCCCCGCCGCGCCGCGCCCCTCCTGCCGGCCGCGGCGCTCCTCGCCGCCTGCTCGGACTCCCCGACGGGGCCGACCGACACGCGCACGCCGGTGACGCCGAGCGGCCCCTCGTCCACGAGCGGGCTCACGGTCGCGCGGTACTTCGGGATCGCGATGGACTCGATCCAGTACTTCTCGATCAACGAGGCGGTCGCCCGCTCGTCGGCGTTCCGGTCCAAGTACGAGCAGCAGGCGGCCTCGGCGACGACCTTCGCGCAGACCTACCCGGTGCTGCAGCGGGCGCTGACGGAGCTCGACCCGCACAGCTCGGTGTCGACGCCCCAGAACCTGCCGGGGAGCACCGACGCCCCGGTCGACCGCCCCGACCTGCGGGTGCAGAGCCGCATGGCGACGCCGCGCGTCGGCTACGTCTACGTGCCCGGCTTCGTCGGCCGCAGCCAGAGCGGGCGCATCGACAGCACGCACCAGGCGCTGCGCGCGCTCGACGCGAACGGCCCCTGCGGCTGGATCGTCGACCTGCGCCGCAACAACGGCGGGTTCTTCTTCGCCCTGATGGCCAGCGTGGGGCCGCTCTACGCCCCGGCCGGCGACGGGCGCGTGGGCGCGCAGCGCTACGCCGGCAACTACGTCATCAACTGGCACTACCGGCAGCGCGCCAACGGCACCGACGCCTTCGTGATCCGCGACGCCGCCGACTCGGCGCAGCTCGTGGTGCAGAACCCGTGGCGCCCGCGCCGGCCGGGGCTCCCGGTGGCGGTGCTGCACAACACCGCCGTGAACGCGCAGAACCTGTACACCAACATCACGGCCAGCGCCGGCGAGTCGATCACGCTCGCCTTCCGCGGCGGGCCGCCGACGCGGTCGTTCGGCGGGCCGACGTACGGCGTGGCCAGCGGGCGCCGCCCGTTCTTCATGCCCGACAGCGCGCGCGTCGACGTCACCGACTCGTACATGCTCGACCGCAACGGGTTCACGCCGGGCGACAACCCGATCGCGCCCGACGTGTCGATCCCGTCGTCGGCGATCCCCGACTTCGCGGCCAACGACGCGGTGGTGGACGCCGCCGTGGCGTGGCTCGAGGCGCAGCCGGCGTGCACCGGCGCCCGCCCCGACGCCGCCAGCCGGAGCGTCGCGCCGTCGCGCGTCGACCAGGAGCCGACGGCGCCCCCGGCCGGCCGCCGCCTCCCGGGCCGCGACGCGGTCTACGCCCTCCCCGACGCCGGGCTGAGGCTGCAGTGATGGCGCGCCGCGGCCTCGCTCGGGCGACCGTCGCGCTGGCGGCCGCCGCCGGCGTGGCCGCGTGCAGCGCCGACGACGCCCCGACGGACCCGCTCGGGGGCTCCACCCCGAACGGGCTGTCGGCGGGCGCGCAGAGCTACCTGCGGTCGGCACTCGACTTCATGGAGGAGGTCTTCCTCTACCGGTCCCGCGTCACCTGGACGCAGGTCCGGGCGGCCGCGCTCGACTCCGTCCCCGGCGCGCAGACGCCGCGGCAGACCTACCCCGGTATCCGCACCGCCATCCGGCGGCTGAACGACCGGCACAGCGGCTTCTGGCCCCCCGAGTCCGCCCCCGGGCTGGTGGACGCGCCGACGAACAACCCGCTGTACCTCGCCAGCGGCCAGCCCATGCGGTCGCGGCTCGCGTACCTGTACGTGCCGACCTTCACCGGGCGGAACCCGGTCGGGCGCGCCGACTCGATCCTGACGCTCGTCCGGCAGCTCGACCAGGGCGCCCCGTGCGGGTGGATCCTCGACCTGCGCAACAACCCGGGGGGCTACTGGGCGGCGATGATCGCCGGGCTCAACCCGCTGATCGGCGACGGGCGCTTCGGCGGGCTGGTGGACGCCGACAGCGCGCGGGCGTTCTTCTACTCGAACGGCGCGAGCGCCGGGGTGGTGCAGGACCAGCCGCGCGACTCGGTCGAGTACCTGCGGGCGGGGAGCAGCTACCGGCTGCGCCGCCCGGGCGCCCCGGTGGCGATCCTCCAGGGGCCGCTGACGGCGAGCGCGGGGGAGCTGATCATCCTCGCCTTCCGCGGGCCGGGGAAGCCGGCGATGCGCGCGTTCGGCAACTACACGTACGGGGTCACGACCGTCCCGTCGGGGACCTACCTCCGTCCCGACAGCGCGTTCCTGAACATCACCGCCGCCGTGATGTTCGACGGCAACCGGCGCGTCTACGGCGACTCGCTGGCCCCCGACGAGCGGATCGCGGCCCCCGCCGGCTCGGTCACGCCGGGCGCCGAGGACGCGACGGTGCAGGCGGCGCAGGCGTGGCTGCTGGCCCGTCCGGAGTGCGCGGCGACCGCCGCCGACCGTCCGGCGACGGCCGACCGGAGCCCGCTCCCCGCCCCGGGTCGTGCCGGCTGGGCGCGGCTGGCCGCGCCGCCGGGCGCGCCGAGCCCGGTGTTCGGCGGCGACCGTGCGCTCCCCGCGCCCGGCACATCCGGCCGTCGCTAGGGCGGCAAGAACTGCCGGCAGGCACGAACGGCGCCCTCCGCGGGGCGCCGTTCGTCGCTCGTAAGCCCTTGCACTACAACGGTTTGACCGAACTCGACCGCTGGCACCGGGCCTGCCTCTCGCCGAGGCATGAGTCACCAGCTCGTCGTCGACCTCGCGCGCAACGCGATCCTGCTCGCCCTGCTCATCGCGGCGCCCATGCTCGTCGTGGCGCTCGGGCTGGGGCTGATCATCAGCGTCGTGCAGGCGGTCACGCAGATCCAGGAGCAGACGCTGTCGTTCGTCCCGAAGCTGGTCGGGGTGGCGGCGACGTTCCTGATCGCGCTCCCGTGGACGCTGCAGCTGCTGATCAAGTACACGACCGAGCTGTTCCGGTCGCTGCCGTCGATGGCAGGCTGAGTGGACCTCTTCGCTCCCGGCGCCGCGCCGGTCGCGGTCCTGGTGGCCCTCCGGACGGGGGGGCTGCTGATGGTCGCCCCCCTCTTCTCGGCCAAGACGATCCCGGTGGCGGTGCGCACCGGGCTGCTCGTCGTCCTGTCGGTGCTGCTGGCGCCCGCGGCCTACGCGGCGGCCGAGCGCGCGGGCGACCCGGCGCTGGTGGCGGTCACCCCGGTCACCTTCGTCACCGAGACGCTGGTCGGGATCGCGCTCGGCCTCGGCGCCGCCCTGCTGGTGGGCGCGGTCGAGGTGGCGGGCGACCTGATGACCACCACCGTCGGCCTGTCGGGCGCGGCGCTGTTCGACCCGCTCAACGGGTCGTCGTCGAACGTGCTGGCGCAGCTCTGCCAGATGTTCGCGGTGACGGTGCTGCTGGCCGCCGACGGCCACCTCGTGATGCTCGACGCGCTCGCCGAGAGCCTGCGCGCGATCCCCGTCGGCAGCGGCGTGGACGTGCGCGCCGGCCTCGCGGCGCTGGTCGCCGGCGGGGCGCAGCTGTTCGTCCTCGGGCTCCGCTTCGCCGCGCCGGTGCTGGCGGCGACGATGATCGCCAACGTCGCGCTGGCCGTGCTCACGCGCGCCGCGCCGTCGCTGAACGTCCTGTCGGTCGCCTTCCCCATCCAGATCGCCGTCGGCCTCGCCGCCTTCGTCGCCGCCCTCGGCTTCGCCGCCACGTGGATGGCGGGGTTCACGGGGCACTACGCGGGGAGCCTGGAGACGGTGTTCGGGGGGATGGTCAAGTGAGAGCGGCGAGCGTGGAGCGTCGAGCGTCGAGGGCGTCCCTCCGGACGTCGACGCTCCGCGCGCACGCGGCGGCCGCTCGACGCTCGACGCTCCACGCTCGACGCTCCGCCGAGGCCGCGCGTGGCTGACTCGGACCAGGAGAAGACCGAGGAGCCCACCGAACGCCGCCGCCAGGACGCCGCGGCGGACGGGCAGATCCCGAAGAGCCAGGACCTCAACGCCGCGGTGCTGCTGCTGGCGTCGTCGCTGGCGCTCGGCGCGGCCGGGCCGGGGCTCGCGCGCGCGATGCGCGACGTCATGGGGTCGGGGCTCGGCTTCGCGTCGGCGACCGGGCTCACCGGCGAGGCGGCGGTGGCGCTGCTGCGCGGGCTGGGGTGGAAGACGCTGGCCGCGCTGGCCGCGTTCCTCGGCGCGATGACGGCGGCGGCGCTCGCGATCTCCGCGGTGCAGGGGCGCGGCACGTTCACGCTCAAGCCGCTGGCGCCCAAGTTCGAGCGCATCGACCCGTCGAAGGGGATCAAGAAGATCGTCGGCACGCAGACGGCGGTCGAGCTGGTGAAGTCGCTGCTCAAGCTCGCGATCGTCGGCTGGGCCGTGTGGAGCGTGCTGCGCACCGCGTGGCCCGAGATCACCGTGCTCGGCGCGCAGCCGCCGCGGGCGATGCTCGAGGTGGCGCGGAAGTACGGGCTCGGGATGCTGACCAAGGCCGGCTTCGCGTACCTCGCGCTGGCCGCCGCCGACTACGGCTGGCAGGTCTTCCAGCACGAGAAGCAGCTCCGCATGACCAAGGAGGAGGTCAAGCAGGAGATGAAGAACCAGGAGGGCGACCCGATGGTCAAGCAGCGCATGCGCGCGCTCGGCCGGCAGCGCGCCCGCCAGCAGATGTTCCGGGACGTGCCCACCGCCGACGTGGTGGTGGTGAACCCGGTGCACATCGCCGTCGCGCTCAAGTACGACCCGTCCGTCGCCCCCGCCCCGTACGTGGTCGCCGTCGGGCGCCGCAAGGTGGCGGAGCGCATCAAGCAGCTCGCCTTCGACAGCCAGGTGCCGGTGGTCGAGAACATCCCGCTCGCCCGCGCGCTCGTGGCCAGCGTCAAGGTGGGGACGACGATCCCCGCGGAGCTCTACCTCGCGGTCGCCGAGGTGCTCGCCTACGTGATCCGCCAGCGCCAGCGCGCCGGCGCGGGCGTCGGGGGCGCCGCCGCCGCATGAGCGACGCGACGAAGCCGGGCGGGAAGATGGCGGAGACGGGGATGGCCGTGGCGGTCATGCTCGTCGTCGGCCTGCTCGTCGTGCCGCTGCCGCCGGTGCTGCTCGACCTCTGCTTCGCCCTCTCGATCGGGCTGTCGCTGGTCGTGCTGCTGGTGTCGCTCAACACGACCGACCCGCTGCAGTTCAGCTCCTTCCCGTCGCTGCTGCTCATCAGCACGCTCTTCCGGCTGGCGCTCAACGTGTCCAGCACCCGCCTCATCCTGTCGAAGGGCGAGGCGGGCGAGGTCATCGAGGCGTTCGGGCACTTCGTGATCGGCGGCAACTTCGCCGTCGGCATCGTGATCTTCCTGATCCTGATCGCGATCAACTTCATCGTGATCACGAAGGGCGCCGGGCGCGTCGCCGAGGTGGCGGCGCGCTTCACGCTCGACGCGATGCCCGGCAAGCAGATGGCCATCGACGCCGACCTCGGCGCGGGGCTGATCGACGAGAAGGAGGCGCGCCGCCGCCGCGAGGAGATCTCGCGCTCGGCCGACTTCTTCGGCGCCATGGACGGCTCGTCGAAGTTCGTGAAGGGGGACGCGATCGCGGCGATCCTGATCACCTTCATCAACATCGTCGGCGGGATCTTCATCGGCGTGGTGCAGCGCGGCCTCCCGTTCACCAAGGCGGCGGCCGACTACACGATCCTCACGGTCGGCGACGGGCTGGTGTCGCAGGTGCCGGCGCTCATCACGAGCACGGCGGCCGGCATCATGGTCACCGCCGCCGGCGGCAACCAGCGCGTCGGCGCGGTGGTCGGCGCGCAGCTCGGCGCGCACCCGAAGGCGCTCTACATGTCGGCCGGCGTGCTGGGCGTGTTCGCGCTGATCCCGGGGCTCCCCGCCCTGCCGTTCCTCGCGCTCGCCGGCGGCACGGCGGCGCTCGGGCGCGCGGCGGAGAAGGCGGTCACCGCGCAGGCCGAGGCCGAGACGCGCGCCGAGCTGGCGCCGGTCGAGGAGGCGCCCGCGGCCCCCGACCCGATGAAGGACCTGCTGCAGATCGACCCGATCGAGCTCGAGATCGGCTACGCGCTGATCCCGCTGGTCGACGAGAAGCAGGGGGGCGACCTGCTGGAGCGCATCTCGCTGCTCCGCAAGCAGAGCGCGCTGGAGCTCGGGATCCTGATCCCGCCCATCCGCATCCGCGACGACGTGCGGCTGCCGAGCAACGAGTACGTCATCAAGCTACGCGGCAGCGAGGTGGCGCGCGCCGAGGTGATGCCGCGCTTCCTGATGGCGCTCGACACCGGCGGCGTGGTGCAGGAGATCGACGGGATGGACACGGTGGACCCGTCGTTCGGGATGCCGGCCAAGTGGATCGCCGGCACGCGCCGCCAGGAGGCGGAGGCGTACGGCTACGTGGTGGTCGAGCCGACGACGGTCACGGCGACGCACCTGATCGAGATCCTCAAGGCCAACGCCGCCGAGCTACTCGGCCGGCAGGACGTGCAGGAGATGGTCGAGACGCTCAAGAAGACGCACCCGGCGCTCGTGGAAGAGGTGGTGCCCAACAAGCTCTCGCTGGGCACCCTCCATCGGGTGCTCCAGCGGCTGCTCAAGGAGCGCGTGCCGATCCGCGACCTGGTCACGATCCTCGAGGCGCTGGGCGACGCGGCCGACGCGACGAAGGACCCGGAGCACCTCACCGAGTTCGCGCGCCGCTCGCTCGCCAACGTCATCGCGCGGCTGTTCGCCGACCCGACGGGCGCGGTCCGCGGGATCACGATGGGGCCGAGGCTGGAGCAGGCGCTCACCGGGCTGTTCTCGCCGCGCGGCGGGGCGAACCAGGCGTCGATGGGGCTCTTGACGCCCGACGGGCTGGCGGCGCTGCTGCGCGACCTGAACGACCTGGCGATGGGGCAGTCGCTCGACGGCCGCCCGCTGCCGCTGATCGTCCCGCCGTCGCTGCGCGTGGGCGTGCGGCGGCTCATCGAGCCCGTGCTGCCGGCGCTGCCGGTCGTGTCGCTGGCCGAGCTGCCGGCGCAGGTGACGCTGCAGAGCGCGGGGACCTGGGAGATGGACGGAGGGATGCGCCATGCGGCGTGACGTGACGCGGCGGCTGTTCCGCGGGCCGGACATCACGAGCGTCGGCGTGCAGGCGCGCGTCGCGCTCGGCGACGACGCGGTCATCCTCGGCACGCGCGTCTCGCGCCACGGCGGCGAGACCGTCACCGAGGTGCTGGCCGCGTCGGCGGGCGACGTGCAGCGCTACGCGCGGCGCATCACCGCGGCGCCGCCCGAGCGCCGAGCGTCGAGCGTCGAGGGCGCTCCACTCGACGCTCGACGCTCGGCGCTCGACGCTCGCCCACTCGTCGTGGCGCTCGTGGGCCCCACCGGCGCCGGCAAGACGACGACCTCCATCAAGCTCGCCCTGAGCGCCCACGCGTTCGGCGCGCAGCGGGTCGGCATGATCACGCTCGACACCTACCGCGCGGGCGCGGTGGCGCAGCTGGAGACGTACGCCGAGGTGGCGCGGCTGCCGCTGGAGGTGGCGTACGACGCCGCCGACGTGCGCGGCGCGCTGGCGCGGCTGGCGCACTGCGACGTGGTGGTGGTCGACACGCCGGGGCGCGGCCCGCGCGCGACCGACGACGACGACCCGCGGCGGCTGCTGCTCGCCGAGCTGGCGCCCGACGAGGTGCACCTCGTGGTGCCGGCGACGATGCGCGTCGACCTCGCCGAGGGGCTGCGCGACCGCCTGGAGGCGCTGCTCGGCGGCGCGACGTGCGGCGTCACGCACGCGCTGCTCACGAAGCTCGACGAGGTGCCCGGCGACGACGGCGTGTCGGCGCTCGCGGCGCAGCTCGACCTGCCGGTGCGCTGGGTGGCCGATGGGCAGGACATCCCCGGCGACCTCGCGCGCGGCGCGCCGCGGCTGCTCGCGGCCCTCGAGAGCTTCGGCACCTTCGGCGCCCCGCTTGCGGGCTCGGCCGTGATGCCGCTCACGCTGGATCGTCCTGCCGAAGACGTGCGACGTCGCGCCGGCGCCAGTGGCACGCGCGCCACGGCGTGACGGCAACATCACGAATCGCCCCGATCCCCGCGTCCGCTCCGTGACCGCCCCCCAGCTCGACTCCCTGCGCGCCTTCGTGGCGTCGCGCCCCGCCCCGCGCCCCGGCGCGGAGCGCGGGAGCGCGCGCGGCGGCGCGGCGACGACGGTGCTCGTCGTCGGGAGCGGGCGCGGGGGGAGCGGGACGTCGGTCGCGGCGGCGCTGCTGGCGCTGAGCGAGGCCGCCGCCGGGCGGCGCGCGCTGCTGGTCGACCTCGACGAGCACGTGGGGCCGCAGCGCTTCCTGCTCGGCGTGACGCCGGCGGACGCGCTCGACGCGGTGCGCGCCGGCGTGGCCCCCGAGGCGCTCCCCGCGCCGGTGAGCGCGACGCTGTCGCTGCTGTCGTGCGCGGGCGGCGACGCCGCGC
>NZ_JARGEK010000180.1 GCF_029211165.1 Roseisolibacter sp. H3M3-2 | reverse complement strand
GCGCGGCGGTCGGCGCGGTCACGCGTCCCCCGACCGGCGCAGCCGCGCGGCGAACGCGCCGTCCACCCCGTGCCGCTGCGGGAGCACGCGCAGGCGCCCGCCGTCGAGCACCGCGTCCGGCACCGCGCCCGCCGGCGGCGGCTCGAGCGTCCAGCCGGGGTGCGCGGCGAGGAAGTCGTCCACCGGCGCGTCGTTCTCCTCGGGCTCCAGCGAGCAGGTGCTGTACACCAGCAGACCGCCCGGCCGCACCACGGCGGCGGCCGCACGCAGGATCTGCCGCTGCAGCGCCGGCATCACCGCGAGGTCGGACGGCTTCAGGCGCCAGCGCGCGTCGGGGTGCCGGCGGAACGTCCCCGTCCCGGTGCACGGCGCGTCGAGCAGCAGCACGTCCGCCGCGCCGACGGCCGGCTCGCGCGCGTCGCCGACGAAGGGCAGCACGCGCGTCACGTGCAGCCGGTCGAGGTTCGCCTGCACGCGCCGCAGCCGGGCGTGCGAGCGGTCGCCCGCGAGCACCACCGACGCCCGGCGCGCCAGCTCGAGCGCCTTGCCGCCGGGCGCGGCGCACAGGTCGGCGACCGTCGCGCCCTCGGGGATCGCCGCGTACTGCGTCACCAGCGTCGACGCCGGGTCCTGCACGAAGAAGTGCCCCTGCCGGTACGCCCCCAGCTCGGTGAGCTGCGCGCCGGGCGCCAGCTGCAGGCTCCCCTCGGCCCACACGGCCGCCGCCCCCGGGTCCGCGAGGCGCACGCCGGCCGCGGTCAGCTCGGCGGCCAGCGCGTCGGCGCCGATCCCCCACGGGCGCACGACGACCGGCGCCTCGCGGTTGTTGGCCGCCAGCAGCGCGTCGACCTCGGCGTCGTCCCACCGCTCGCGCCAGCGCTCGACCAGCCACTGCGGGTGCGAGTGGCGCTGCGCCAGCGCCTCCCCCGGGTCCGACGGCTCGGGGCCGGCCAGCGCGTCGCGCCCCCGCTCGGTCCGGTCGCGCTCGAGCCGCCGGAGGACGGCGTTCACCAGCTTGCTCGCGCCGATGCCGTGGCGCCGCTTGGCCAGCTCGACCGTCTGCGCGATCGCCGCGTAGGGCGGCACGCTCGTCATCTCCAGCAGCTGGTACGCGCCCAGCCGCAGCAGGTCGATGACGTCCGCGTCCAGCCGCGCCAGCCCGCCGCTCACGCGCTCGGCGAGCAGCCCGTCGAGCCACCCGCGACGGCGCAGCGACCCCCACAGGAGCTCCTGCGCCCACCGCCGGTCGCGCGCGTCGAGCACGTGCGCCCGGCGCTCGAACGACGGGTCGAGCAGGAACCCCTTCCGCAGGTCGGCCAGCACCTCGGCGGCCAGCACCCGCGACGGGGTCACGCCTCCGGCGACGGCGGACGGACGGGGCATGGGCGGCGCGTCGGCGGGGGACATGGACTCAAAGATAGCGCGGCGGTGGACCGGGCTGTCCCGCCGGGCATCGCGGGCTGCGGACTGCGGGTCCGGATCCGCAGTCCGCAGGCCGCAGCGCCCTACGCGCCGAGGTCGGCGGCCGCGAACACGTCGCCGAGCTCGACGCCGCGCCCGCGCGCCCAGTCGGCCACCGGGAGCCGCGCCTTGCCGGCGGGCTGGGCGTAGGCCACGCGCACCGCGTCCTCGCCGCACTTCACGTCCATCCCGTCGGGGCCGAGGGCGATCACCTCGCCGGGGGTGACGTCGGGGCGCTCCTCCACGGGGATCGGGCGGGCGCCGAACAGCTTGACGTCGGCGCCGCGCAGGACGCCGAAGGCCCCCGGGCGCGGGTCGTAGGCGCGGATCGCGCGGGCCACGTCCTCGGCCGGGCGCGTCCAGTCGAGGCGGGCGTGCGCGCGCTCGGTCTTGGGGGCGTACGTCGCGCGGGCGTCGTCCTGCGGCGTCTCGGTGGCCCGGCCGCCGGCCATCAGCGTCAGCGCCTCGATCAGCGCCAGCGCGCCCAGCTCCGACAGCCGCTCGGTCAGCTCGCCGAACGTCTCGTCGTCGGCGATCGGCGTCTCGAGCACGTGCAGCACCGGCCCGGCGTCGAGCGCCGGCACCATGCGCATGATCGCCACGCCGGTGGTCGCGAACCCCTGCCGGATCGCGGCGCGGATCGGGTCGGCGCCGCGCAGCAGCGGCAGCAGCGACGCGTGGATGTTGAGCGTCCCCTGCGGCGGCAGGTCGATCACCGCCTTCGGCAGGATGTGCCCGTACGCCACCACCACCGACAGGTCCGGGGCGAGCGCGCGCACCTCCTCCAGGAAGGCGTCGCCGCGCGGCCTCTCCGGCTGCAGCACCGGGATCCCCTCGGCCACCGCCACCCGCTTCACCGGCGACGGATCGAGCTGCGAGCGCGACCGCCCGCGCGGCCGGTCCGGCTGCGTCACCACGCCGACCACGTCGAACCCCTCGCCGAGCAGCGCGCGCAGCGGCGGCGTCGCGAAGTCGGGGGTGCCCCAGAAGAGGATGCGCATTCCCTACTCGACGCTCGACGCTCGACGCTCGACGCCGCGCCTGCGAGAGCGTCGAGCGTCGAGCGTCGAGCGGTTGGCAGCGCGACTACAGCGCTTCGTCATTGTGCTGCGCCGCCACGTCCTTCGCCGAGATGAAGCCGCGGCGCAGCGCCGGGTACTTCGCCTTCTCGCGCTCCCACTTCTGCAGCGCCGAGCGGCGCTTGAACATCCCGAGGTGGTCGAGGAAGAGCTTCCCGTTCAGGTGGTCGAGCTCGTGCTGCATGCAGCGGCCGAGCAGCTCGGTCCCCTCCACCTCGACCGGTCGCCCCTCGCGGTCGAGCCCGCGCATCACCACGCGCGACGGGCGGTCCACGTCGCCGTAGATGTCGGGGATCGACAGGCACCCCTCCTCGCCGCGCGCGTTCCCCTCGGCGAGCACGATCTCCGGGTTGAAGAGGACGAGCTTCACCTCCTCGACCTCGGCGACGAACAGCTTCTCGGCGCGCCCCACCTGCGGGGCGGCGAGGCCGATCCCCTTGGCGGCGTGCATCGTCTCGAGCATGTCGTCGGCGAGGCGGCGCAGCGCGTCGGTCACCTCGGCGACCGGCTGCGTCTCCTGCCGCAGGATCGGCGAGCCGAGGACGTGGATGTCGAGGAGCGCCACGCGGCCCTCAGACGGCGGCGCCGGCGGCCGCGGCGCGCGCGCCCGCCACCTTCACGATGCGCCCGCGCTCGACCACCAGCCGCGACTCGCCCGAGCGGATCGTGATCTGGTCCTCGGGCGACGACTGCCCGGCGGTCAGCTCCTTGATGAGCACGACCTCGCCGACGATCCCCCCCGCGGTCACGATCTCGTCGCCGCGCTTGAGCGAGCGGATGGTCGCGTCGTGCTGCTTCCGCTGGCGCTGCTGCGGGCGCCAGAGGATGAAGTAGAAGATCGCCGCGATGGCGACGTACATGAACAGCGTCCCGAAGATCGGGTTCGCCGAGGCCTGCAGGAGGAGGAGCGTCGGATACATGGATCGCGTGCCGGGGTGATGCGGGAAAGCTAACCGGGGCGGCCCCGCCGCGGGGACGGAGCGCTGACCGCACGCGAACGACTCGTGAACCGCCGCGCCGCGGCAACCGCGTGTCAGACCTCGTAGGGGGAGCGGGACCGGAGACGGGTCACCCCCTTCCGCCGGCCCGAGGAGTTTCCTCCGCCGCACGCCTCACCGCCGAACCGCAGGAGCCCATCCATGCGCGCCACGCTCCGCCCGTTCCTCGGGACCGCCGCCCTCGCGGCCGCCCTCGCCCTCCCCGCCGCCGCCGGCGCGCAGCAGCCGCTGGACCCGGTGAAGGTCTCGGCGCGCTCGGCCCAGGCCGACAAGCTGGACGCCCGCGCCGCCGAGCTCCAGGCGACGAACTCGCGCTGGCAGTGGCGGCGGTCGGCCGAGCTGCGCGAGCGGGCCGCCGAGCTGCGCCCCGCCACCGACGTGCGCGCCTTCGAGTCGCTGCAGACGGCCGCCCTGGTCCGCCACGCCCTCGCCGAGCGCGGCGCGGCGATCGTGCTCATGGAGCGCGCGGCCGAGCGCGCGATGGCGCGCGGCGACGTCTTCAACGCCGCCACCGCGTACGCCAACCTCGCCTTCATGACCAGCGAGGTCCGCGACGTCGATCGCGCCCGCGAGTTCGTCGAGAAGAGCACGCTGCTGGCCAGCTCGCCGCTGCTGAGCGCCCCGCAGCGCGAGTGGCTGCAGACGCGGCTCGCCGAGCGTCCGACCGCGGCGAAGGCGGGGACGGCGCTGGCGGTGGCGCCGGCGATTCCGTGAGTGCGCGCTGCGGGCTGCGGGTCTCCAATCCGCAGCCCGCGGCCCGCAGCCGCGCTCCTAGCGCTTCGGGTGCGGCGTGACCGGCTTCGCCACCGCGCCGCGCGCCGCCTCGCCCGCGAGGTAGCGCTCCAGCCAGGCCGCGCTCCACGCGTCGAACGTCCCGTCGGCGATCGTCGCCCGCGCGCGCGCCATCAGCGCCACCAGGAAGTGCACGTTGTGCAGGCTGATGAGGCGCAGCCCCAGCATCTCGTCGGCCGTCACGAGGTGGCGCAGGTAGGCGCGCGTGAAGCGGCGGCAGGTCGCGCACGTGCAGTCGGCGTCGAGCGGGCCCGGGTCCTCGCGCCACCGCGCGTTGCGCAGGTTGATGCGGCCGTCCTGCGTGAGCGCGGCGCCGTTGCGCCCCATGCGCGTCGGCGCCACGCAGTCGAACAGGTCGACGCCGCGGCGCACGCCCTCGACCAGGTCCTCCGGGTAGCCGACGCCCATCAGGTAGCGCGGGCGGTCGCGCGGCAGCTCGCCGTCGACCACGTCGAGCACCCCGTACATGTCGGCCTTGGCCTCCCCCACCGAGAGCCCGCCGACGCCGTAGCCGTGCCAGCCGCCCATGCCGACGATCGCACGCGCGCTCTCGCGCCGCAGCCCGGCGTGGATCCCGCCCTGCACGATCGGGAAGAGCGCCTGCTCCGGCGTCGGCGCGGGCGCGTCCTCGGCGCGCAGCCGCTCGAACTCGGCGCGGCACCGCGCCAGCCAGCGCAGCGACCGCTCCATCGCGTCGCGCGCGACGGGCTCCGCGCTCTGCCCCGGCGGCACGTGGTCGAACTGCATGATCACGTCGGCGCCGAGGCCGCGCTCGATCGCCATCACCGACTCGGCGGTGAAGCGGCGCGCGCTCCCGTCGATGTGGCTGCGGAACGACACGCCGTCCTCGTCGATCGTGCGCAGCCCCTCCAGCGAGAACACCTGGAAGCCGCCCGAGTCGGTGAGGATCGGCCCGTCCCACGCCATGAAGCGGTGCAGCCCGCCCAGCCGCCGCACCAGCGCGTCGCCCGGCCGCAGGTGCAGGTGGTAGGCGTTGGCGAGGATCATCTGCGCGCCCATCGCGTGCAGGTCGTCCGGGTCGAGCCCCTTCACGGTGGCCAGCGTCCCCACCGCCATGAACGCGGGGGTGCGCACCGCGCCGTGCGGCGTGGCGAAGGTGCCGGCGCGGGCGCGGCCGCGCTCGTGCTCGACCTGGAAGGCGAAGGGCGGGGCGGGGAGGCTGTGCACGCGCACAATCTACCCGCCCCGCCCCCCGCGGGCGGGGCGCGTCAGCGCGCGGGCGCCGCCGCCGGCGTGGCCGCGATCGCCGCCACGTGCCCCGCCAGCCACGCGTCGAACGTCTGCAGCTGCGGGTGCAGCGCGCGCGTGGCGTCCAGCGGCCGCGCGCCGCAGAACTCCGCCTCGAACGTCTGGTAGTACCAGAACATGTTCGCGATGTCCTCGGCGCCCGGGAAGCCGAACGTGCGGTAGACCTCGATCGGCACGTCGACGTAGCGCACGCGTTCCCCGAGCGCCACGCCCAGCTTCTCGGCCATCTCGGCGCCGGTCACGAAGTCGCCGGCCACGCTGACGGTCTTGCCCACGTAGGCGTCGCCCGCGCGCAGGATCCCGTATGCCACGCGCCCGATGTCGTCGGCGGCGATCCCGGCCAGCCGCTTGTCGCCCATCGGGAGGACGAGGTCGAGCCCCCCGTCTTCGGCGCGCCGCGGCCCCATCCCGAAGTGGATCAGGTTGTCCCAGTAGAACGTGGTGTTCAGAAACGTCGTCGGCACGCCCAGCTCGACGAAGCGGCGGTCGGACTCCCCCTTGGCGTCGAAGTGCGGGACCTTGAACTCGCCCATGAGCGTCGGGATGCGCGGGTCCTCCAGCGGCACCCGCGCGCGCGTGTCGTCGAGCGTCGACCAGATCACGTGGCGCACGCCCGCCGCCTTCGCCGCCTCGGCGATCGCGTGCGCCTGGCGCCGCTCGCGCTCGGGCGACATGTGCTCCCAGAAGTTGGTGACGCCGAAGACCGCGTCGGCGCCGGCGAACGCGCGCGTCAGCGACGCGGCGTCGTCGAGGTCGGCCGCCACGACGGTCGCCCCGCGCTCCGCCAGCGCGCGGCCGCGGTCCGCGTCCGGGGCGCGCGTCAGCGCCCGCACCTCGAACTCCGACGCCGGGTCGGCGAGGATCGCCCGCGCCAGCCCGCCCCCCTGCGCCCCGGTGGCGCCCACGATCGCGACGATGCGCTTCGCTGCCATTGTGCTGAGTCTCCCGCTGAGGTCCCGGCGGCGCGGCGGTCGGTCGCCGCGCGGCACGGGGCGAATATCTCACTCCTGAGAGAAACCGCCAGGGGTCGATCGACCCGGGGCGCCGGTCAGACGATGCACATGGCGTCGCCGTACGAGTAGAAGCGGTAGCCCTCGCGCACCGCCTCGGCGTAGGCGTGCATCGTCAGCTCGTGCCCCGCCAGCGCCGCCACCAGCATCAGCAGCGTCGAGCGCGGCAGGTGGAAGTTGGTCACCAGCCGGTCCACGGCCCGGAAGCGGTAGCCGGGGCGGATGAACAGCGCGGTGTCGCGCGCCTCGGCACGCATCCGACCGTCGGGCTCGGCGGCGCTCTCGAGCGTCCGCGCCGACGTGGTGCCGACCGCCCACACCTTCCCGCCGGCGGCGCGCGTCGCCGCCACGGCGTCCGCCGCCTCGGGCGACACCTGGTACCACTCCTCGTGCATCACGTGCTCGGCGGGGTCCTCGACCTCCACCGGGCGGAAGGTCCCGGCCCCGACGTGGAGGGTTACGTCCACCCGCCGCACCCCGCGCCCGGCCAGCGTCGCCAGCAGCTCGGGGGTGAAGTGGAGCCCGGCCGTGGGCGCCGCCACCGAGCCGGGCTCGCGCGCGTACACGGTCTGGTACCGCTCGACGTCGGCCTCGGCGTCGGGGCGGTCGATGTACGGCGGCAGCGGGACGTGCCCGCGCCGCTCGACCACGGCCAGCGCGTCGCCGTCGGCGTGCAGCCGCACGAGACGCGTGCGGCGCTCGGTGACGGCCAGGATCTCTACAGCGAGGTCGGGGGCGACGGTGACGCGGCGCCCGGGCTTGAGCTTCCCGCCCGGGGAGACCATCGCCTCCCACACGTCCGCCTCGGGGGTCGCGCGCAGCAGCAGGACCTCGGCGGGCGCGCCGCTCCCGTCGCGGGTCCCCAGCAGGCGCGCGCGGAAGACGCGGGTGGTGTTGAGCACCAGCGCGTCGCCGGGCGGGATCAGGGCGGCCAGGTCGCCGAAGGTGCGGTGCGCGATCGTCCCCGCGGCGCGGTCCACCACCAGCAGCCGGCTGGCGTCGCGCCGGTCGGCCGGGGTCTGCGCGATCAGCGCCTCGGGGAGGTGGAAGTCGTAGTCGGAGGTGCGGGCGCCGCGCATGCGCGAAGGATAACCGGATCGGCTCCCGGCCCCGGCGCGCGGTGGTCATTGTGGGCGGCGCGCACCCGGCGTTATCTCCCGCGGACGCCGTGCGACGTCGCGCGGCGCCGTCGTCTCTCGCGTCCGGTTGGCCGATGCTCCGCTCCACGCTCCGACACGTGCTGGGTCCCGCCCTCCGGCGGATCCCCGGCGCCTGGGACGCCGCCCGCCGGGTCGACGCGGGGATCGAGCGGGCGCGGCACGGCGCGGCGCGCGTGCTCCCGGTCCTCATCCGCCCGGAGCCGCGCAAGATCCACATCGCGGTGACCGCCAACTGCAACCAGCGCTGCGTCGGCTGCCGCTACGGGCGCGACTTCATGCCCGGCGCGCAGCTCCCGTGGCCCGTCGTCCGCGACCTGCTCGACGACGCGCGCGCGCACCACATCTGGCAGATCCGGTTCTACGGCGGCGAGCCGCTGCTGCACCCCGACCTGCCGCGCATGGTGGCGCACGCCCGCGAGCGCGAGCTGTCGCCGTACGTCACCACGAACGCGGTCCTCCTGCGCGACCGGATGCCGGCGCTGTTCGACGCCGGGCTGCGCGACCTCACCGTGGGCTTCTACGGCGTCGGCGACGCGTACGACGCGTACGTGCAGCGCCGCGGGCGCTTCGCGCGCGTCGAGGACGGGATCGCGGCGGTGCGCGACCGGTACGGCGACCGGGTGCGGCTGCAGATCAACTGGCTGCTGTCGCGCCCCTCGTGCACGGTCGAGGCGTTCGAGGCGGCCCACGCGTTCGCCGAGCGGTACGACCTCGCGATCCAGGTGGACCTCGTCCATTACTCGCTCCCCTACTTCACGGAGGGGGACGACCGCCACCTGCAGTTCCGACCCGAGGACGAGCCGGCGATCCGCGCCGTGGTGGCGGCGATGCTGGAGCGGCAGCGCGCGCATCCCGCGCGCTTCACGCAGACGGCCGACGGGATGCGCTCGATCCCGGAGTGGCTGCTGCTCGGCCCCGACATGCGCGTCCCCTGCGACAGCCACCAGATGCTGTGGGTCGGCGCCGACGGGAGCGTGCAGCAGTGCTACGTCACCTTCCCGCTCGGCAGCCTGCACGAGCGGCGGCTGCGCGACCTGCTGTTCACCGACGCGCACCGCCGCGCGGCGGCGGACAGCTTCCGGCTGAACTGCCCCAACTGCCACTGCAACTACGACGCGCGCGTGCGCAAGCACGGGCCGTCGATGCGGCGCTACGGCGCCGACGGGGCCGCGCCCGCCTGACGGTGGGGGCGGGGCGCGCCTCCGCGCGCGACGGCGGCCGGCGGCTGCTCCTGCCGGGGCGCCGGTACGCCCGCGGCGCGGTGCTGTTCGGCGCGGCGGCCGCGCGGCGGGACCGGTGGCGGGCGACGCTCGCCGACGCGGTGGACGTCGCCCTCGACGCGGACGACCACGCGACGGCGTCGTGCGACCTGGTGGTCGTCGTCGACCTCGACGCGCCGCGGCTCGCCGTCGCCCGCGCGCTGGTCGCTCCCGGCGGCGCGCTGCTCCTGTCGTGGGACGGCGCCGCGGCG
>NZ_JARGEK010000018.1 GCF_029211165.1 Roseisolibacter sp. H3M3-2 | reverse complement strand
GGGCGAGGCGCTGGCCGACGCGGCCGCCCGCACGCGCGTCGCCGGGGCCGTGCGCGGGGTGCTCGACCGGGCGCTCGCCGACAGCGCGTTCCCCGGCGCCATCGCCGTGGTCGGCGACGCGGCCGGCGGGATGGTGACGCACGCGGTCGGCCGCATCGACTGGGCGGCCGACGCGCCGGCGCCCGACCGGCGGACCCTCTGGGACCTGGCGTCGCTGACCAAGGTCGTCGGCACCACCTCGGCGGTGATGCAGCTCGTCGGCGCGGGGCGCATCCAGCTCGACGCGCCGGTGCAGCGCTACCTCCCCGACTGGACGGGCGCGAACAAGGAGGCGGTCACGATCCGCCACCTGCTCACGCACGCCTCGGGGCTGCCGGCGTGGCGCCCGCTCTACAAGGAGGCGGCCGACCCGGCGAGCGCGCTGGCGCTAGTGCTCTCGACGCAGCTCGAGGCGGCGCCGGGCGCGCGGTACGTGTACTCCGACATGAACTTCATCCTGCTCGGCGAGATCGCGCGCCGGCTCACCGGGCAGCCGCTGGACGCCTACCTCGCGGCGCGCGTGTTCGGCCCGCTGCGGATGACCGACGCGCGCTTCCGCCCGCCGGCGTCCGAGCTGGCGCGCATCGCCCCCACGGAGTACGACCCGTGGCGGCAGCGGAAGGTGCGCGGCGAGGTGCACGACGAGAACGCGTTCGCGCTCGGCGGCGTCGCGGGGCACGCGGGGCTGTTCGGGACCGCGGCCGACCTCGAGCGGCTGGCGCGGGCCTACCTGAACGGCGGCACGCTCGACGGGGCGCGGGTGTTCGACGCGGCCACGCTCGCCCAGTTCACGCGCGTGCAGGACACCACGGTCTCGCGCCGCGCGCTCGGCTGGGAGACGCCGACCGGGGGCAACTCGGCGGGGCACTACCTGTCGCGCCGCGCCTTCGGGCACACCGGCTTCACCGGCACCTCGCTCTGGATCGACCCGGAGCGCGGCGTCTACGTCCTCCTGCTCACCAACCGCGTGAACCCGACGCGGCAGAACCCGCGCATCGGCGGCGTGCGCGTCGCCCTCGCCGACTCGGCGCTGCGCGCCCTCGGCGCCTCCCCGGTCTTCCCCACCCCCGCTGCCCCCGCGCCGCGCCCATGAACCTGACCACGATCGACTGGCTGATCGTCGCCGCCTACTTCCTGCTCTCGACCGTCATCGGGCTGATCTTCACGAAGCGCGGCGGCGAGTCGCTGGACGAGTACTTCCTGTCGGGGCGGCAGGTCCCGTGGTGGCTCGCGGGCGCCGCCATGGTCGCCACCACCTTCGCGGCCGACACGCCGCTGGTGGTCACCGGGCTGGTGGCGAGCAAGGGCGTCGCCGGCAACTGGCTGTGGTGGAACATGGTCATGAGCGGGATGCTCACCGTGTTCTTCTTCGCCCGCCTGTGGCGCCGCGCCAACGTCATGACCGACGTGGAGTTCGCGGAGATCCGCTACGGCGGCCGGCCGGCGGCGTTCCTGCGCGGCTTCCGCGCGATCTACCTGGGCGTGGCGATCAACCTGATCATCATGGGGTGGGTCACCCGCGCGATGATCAAGATCCTCACGATCTCGCTCGGCATCTCGCCGCTGCTGGCCGTCGGGATCTGCTTCGTGGTGACGGTCGCGTACTCCGTGGCGGCCGGGCTGTGGGCGGTGCTGTGGACGGACCTCGTCCAGTTCGTGATCAAGATGTCGGCGGTGATCGTGCTGGCGATCTACGCCGTGCAGAAGGTCGGCGGGATGGCGGCGCTCAAGGCCGGCGTCGCGCAGCACTTCGGCTCCGAGACCGCGGCGCTGTCCGTGCTGCCGGTGCGCTTCGGCCCGGGCGGGCTGGAGGCGTACAGCTGGATGCCGCTGCTCGCGCTCGGCGTGTTCCTCAGCATGCAGTGGTGGGCCGCGTACTACCCGGGCGCCGAGCCCGGAGGCGGCGGCTACGTGGCGCAGCGCATCTTCTCGGCGAAGTCGGAGCGCGACGGCGTGCTCGCCACCCTGCTCTTCCAGGTGGCGCACTACGCGCTGCGCCCGTGGCCGTGGATCATCACCGGGCTGGCGACCGTGCTGCTCTACCCGGGCGGCCGCCTCCCCAACGGCACCGTGGACGCCGAGGGCGCCTACGTGCAGGCGTTCGTGGACCTGCTGCCGACGCCGTGGCGCGGCTTCATGATGGCCGGCTTCGCGGCCGCGTACATGTCCACGATCGGCACGCACCTCAACTGGGGCGCGAGCTACCTGGTCAACGACTTCTACAAGCGCTTCCTCAAGCCGGACGAGGAGGACAAGCACTACGTGAACGTCGGGCGCGTGGCGACCGTGTCGCTGTTCCTGGCGTCGATCGTCGTGACCTACTTCCTGTCGTCGGTCGAGCAGGCGTGGAAGTTCCTGCTGGCCATCGGCGCCGGGACGGGGCTGGTGCTCATCCTCCGCTGGTACTGGTGGCGCATCAACGCCTGGACCGAGATCAGCGCCATGATCGCGTCCTTCGTGATCTCGCTGGTGGCGATGCAGGTCGTGCCCGGCTGGCTGGCCCCCGAGGGCTCGCCCAACGTCGACGCGTGGGTCATGATGATCACCGTCGTCCTCAGCACGGTGGTCTGGCTGACGGTGACGTTCCTGACGAGCCCCGAGCCGGCGCCGGTGCTCGACGCGTTCTACAAGCGCGTGCGCCCGGGCGGCCCCGGGTGGGCCGAGGTGTCGACGCGCCTCGGCTTCGGGCGCGAGCGCACGCCTGGCGGCGCGCTGGCGTGGACCAACTGGATCGCCGGCATCGTCGCGGTCTACGCGTCGCTGTTCGGGATCGGCAAGCTGGTGTTCGGCGAGACGATGGCCGGGCTCATCATGCTGGCCGTGGCCGCGGTGGCCTTCGCCTGGATCGCGCGCTCGTTCCGGACCGACGAGGCGGAGCCCGCCCCGGCGGCGGGGGGTCGGGTCAGCGAGGCCTACGCGGGCGACTGAGCAGGCGCGCGCCCCGGTGGCGCGGGATCAGGGGCGGCCGGTGACGCCGGTCGCCCCGGCGGCGGGGGCCGGCGACGACGCGCCGGTCCCCGTTCCCGTCTCGGCGGGCGCCGCCGGCGCGTCGCCGCACCCGCCCACGAGCCGCTGGGCGAACGGCTCGAGCTGGCCGACGTACTCGAGGTACTGCTTGGCCGCGTCCGGGGCCAGCTCCTGCCCCGCCGTCAGCCCCGACCGGGCGACGGCCACCGACGCCGCGCCCTCGCGCGCCAGCGCGCAGCTCAGCGCCTTGTCCTTCTCCAGCGGCGCCTCGCGCAGTGCCGCGCTGGCCACCTGCAGCGCCGCGGTCCCTCGCAGGAACTTCGCCTGCGGCGAGCTGCGCGTCGTGTCGGCCAGCTCGAAGAAGCGGAGCGCGCGCGCGTAGTCGCCGCGCGCCTTGGTCTGCCCGGCGGCGCGCAGCAGCGCGTTCCCCTTGGCCAGGGCGAACTGCGCCACCAGCGTCGAGTCCTCGCCGCGCGAGAGGGCGCGGCCGACGGCGGCGAGCGCGCTGTCGGGGCGCCCGAGGTCGAACTCGGCCTGCGCGAGCGACAGGAGCCCCTGCGGCAGCGCCGAGTCGGCCTCGATCGCCCGGCGCGTGGCCTCAGCCGCATCGGCCAGCCGGCCCTTCGCGCGCGCCTCGCGCGCCGCCAGCGTGTTCAGCTCCGCGCTCTTGGGAAACAGGGCGAGCCCGCGCGGGAGCACGCTGTCGCTCTCCGACCGGACGAGCTCCGCGTACTGGGCGTAGAGACGCGCGTCCTTCGGGAAGCGGGCGACGGCGCGCGACAGCAGCTCCATCGACCGCAGCGTCTTCCCCGCGCTGCGCTGCGCGGTGGCGAGGCGCAGGTAGAACGTCGAGTCGGCGGTCGCCGCGGTGTCCTTCTCCAGCAGCAGCTCGCCGGCGGTCACCGCCGCCGGCCAGTTCCGCGTCTCGAAGGTCACCGCCCAGCGCAGCCGCTGGAGGTCCATGACGTCGGGGTGCTTCTCGACCGCCTCGAGGATGAGCGCCTCGCCGCGCTTGGCGTTCCCCCCCTCGACGAGCCCGCGCACCCCCTGGGCGATCAGCTCGACGCTGGCCGTGTCGGTCGCCATGAAGCGGACCCACATGGCCGCGGCCTCGTCGCGCCGCTTGAGGACGTCGAGGGCGCGCGCGGCGCTCTCCAGCCCCTGGCGGCTGGTCGAGTCGATGGCGAGCAGCTGGCGCGACTCCTCGAGCAGGTCGCCGGCCGGCGCCCCGGCGATACGCAGCGCCGAGACCAGACAGGCGCGGACGAACGCCCCGCGGCCGTAGGCCTGCACCCCGGCGCGCGCCGCCTGGACCGCCTGCTCCGCCTTCCCCTCGAACAGCGCGTTGGCGCAGCGGCGCTGGTGGACGAGCTGGGCGCGGGCGCTGGCCACCGTCTTGGCGAACTGGTCCGCGGCGGCCTCGACGCGCGGGCCGGTGGCGACGATGGGCTGACGGGTCCCGCGGTCGCGCAGCAGCCGGAGCTCGCCGGCCAGGGTGACGGCGCCCCCGCGGCGGGCGACGCGGCCGACGACGAACTCGTCGGCGCGGGCCTGCCGGACGATCGTCTCGATCACCTGCACCGGGTACACGGTGTCGAGCGCGAACGTCAGGTCGGGGATCCGCTTGCGGGCGTCGGCGATCCCGACGACCTCCGCCTCGCGCCCGCCGATCAGCTTCTCGAGCCGGTCGCGCAGCTCGTCGGCGGCCTCGCGGCCGGCCTTCAGGTTGGCGCCGGCGTCCCAGTCGAAGGTCGCGACGTACAGCCCCTGCTTGGTGAACTCGCGCGCCTGCGCGGCGAGCGCGCCGGGGAGCGACACGAAGAGGGCGCCCGCCACGACGGGAGCCCGGAAGCGCTTGCGGGGTAGGAACATCAGGAGGCGGATCGGAACGGTGACCCCGGTGTTACGGAACAGATGTCCTCGCCGTTGGAGGCTACGCACTCGCGGCTCGGCCGGCCACGGGCACGGTTCGTCCCGAACGCACGATTCACGGCGCGGGGGATGCTCGGAGTGGGCCCCGCGCGCTTGAGCCCCCCGCCGCCGGACAGTAGACTTGACGCAGCGTCGGCGCGCGCGACGCGCCGCATCCTCTTGGGAGAATATCGATGACCATCTCCTCGCAGCCCGAGCTCCTGCTCGCGGTCTCCCCGGTCGCCGTGACCGAGGTGAAGAAGTTCATGGACGCCGAGGGCGTGTCGTACGACCAGGGCGGGCTGCGCGTGTCCGTCCAGCCCGGCGGCTGCAGCGGCTTCAAGTACGGCCTCCTCATCGAGGACGCGCCGGCCGAGGACGACCTCGTGATCCCGCAGGACGGGTTCAAGGTCTTCGTCGACCCGTTCTCGGCGCAGTACATCAGCGGGGTCCAGATCGACTACGTGACGTCGATGCAGGGCTCCGGCTTCACCTTCAAGAACCCGAACGCGACGGGCGGCTGCGGCTGCGGCAGCTCGTTCTCGGCGTGACCCTGCGCCCATCCTGATGCACACTCCCGTCTCTGGCGCCCCCGCGGGCGCCGGCGGCGTGGCGGAGGCCCGCGGCTCCCAGTCGAGTCGCGGGCCTTCGCACGTCCCCGCCGGCGCCGGCCTCGAGCGCATCCGCACCGTGGTCGTCCACGACCACGACGACATCGCCCGCCTCGTCGCCGCCCGCATCGCGGAGGTCGTCCGCGAGAAGCAGGCGCGCGGCGAGCGCGCCGTCCTCGGCCTCGCCACCGGCTCCACGCCCATCGGCGTGTACCGCGAGCTGATCCGCCTCCACCGCGAGGAGGGGCTCTCGTTCCGGAACGTGGTCACGTTCAACCTGGACGAGTACTACCCGATGGCGCCCGACAGCATCCACTCGTACCACCGGTACATGTGGGAGAACCTGTTCGCGCACATCGACGTCGCCCCGGAGCACGTCCACATCCCCGACGGCACGCTGCCGCGCGAGCGCGTCGAGGCGGCCACCGCCGCCTACGAGGCCGCGATCGCCGCCGCCGGCGGGATCGACTTCCAGCTGCTCGGCATCGGCAAGACGGGGCACATCGGCTTCAACGAGCCCGGCTCGGGCGTCGACAGCCGCACGCGCCTCGTCCACCTCGACGCCGTCACGCGCAAGGACGCCGCCGCCGACTTCTTCGGCGAGGAGAACGTCCCGCGCGAGGCGCTCACCATGGGCGTCGCGACGATCCTCGGCGCCCGCGAGATCGCGATCCTCGCCACCGGCGAGCACAAGGCCGGGATCGTGCGCCGCGCGGTCGAGGGCGAGGTCAACATCGAGGTGGCCGCGACGTTCCTGCAGCGGCACCCGAACACGACGTTCTACGTCGACGACGCGGCGGCCGCCGACCTCACGCGCATCGCCACGCCGTGGCTGCTCGACGAGGTGGAGTGGACGCAGGACCTGATGATCCGCGCCGTGGTCTGGCTCTCCCTGACCACGGGCAAGGGGATCCTCAAGCTCACCCAGTTCGACTACGCCGAGCACCGGATGTCGTCGCTGGTGGCGCGGTGGGGGACCCCCGGCGCGGTGAACGGCGAGGTGTTCAACCTCCTCGGCGCCAAGATCCGCGGCAAGAGCAAGCTGCCGCGCGAGCTGAAGATCGTCTGCTTCTCGCCGCACCCGGACGACGACGTGATCTCGATGGGCGGGATCCTGTACAAGCTCGTGCAGAACGCCAACGACATCACGGTCGCCTACATGACGAGCGGCAACATCGCCGTCTTCGACCACGACGTGCGGCGGTTCGTCGACTTCATGGAGCGGCTCGACCGCGAGCGCCACGTCGGGGGCGACTCGCTGCGCGCCTTCGCCGACCGCGTGCGCACCTGCCTGCACGAGAAGAAGCCCGGCGACGTCGACATCCCCGAGGTGCAGGACATCAAGCGCGTGCTCCGCGAGGCGGAGGCGGTGAGCGGCATCGAGGTGATGGGGCTGGGCAAGGAGAACGCCCGCTTCCTCAACATGCCGTTCTACCAGACCGGCAAGGTGCGCAAGGACCCGATCGGCCCCGCCGACGTGAAGATCGTGCGCGACCTGCTCGAGGAGCTGCAGCCCGACATGATCCTCGTGGCCGGCGACCTGTCGGACCCGCACGGCACGCACCGGATGTGCAAGGAGGCGATCGACGCCGCGCTGGCCGAGATCCGCGCCGCCGGCGGCAAGCTCCCCGAGGTCTGGCTGTACCGCGGCGCCTGGCAGGAGTGGCCGGTCACCGAGGCCACCTACCTCGTGCCGATGTCGCAGGAGGAGCTGAAGATCAAGATCCAGGCGATCTTCAAGCACCAGTCGCAGAAGGACTCGGCGCCCTTCCCCGGCCAGGACGAGCGCGAGTTCTGGCAGCGCGTGGAGCAGCGCAACAAGGAGACGTCGGCGACGCTCGACCGCCTCGGGCTGGCCGAGTACTTCGCCATGGAAGCGTACGTGGTCGCATGACGTCGCGCTTCGGACTCCTCGACCTGCTGGTCCTGCTCGCCTACCTGGCGGGGACCACGGTGCTCGGCATCTGGATCGGGCGGAAGCAGAAGGACGCGAAGGACTACTTCGTGGCCGACCGCGCGATCCCCTGGTGGGCGGTGCTGTTCTCGATCGTCGCCAGCGAGACGAGCGCGCTGACGTTCATCAGCATCCCGGGGCTGGCGTACCTGGGGAACCTCGGGTTCCTCCAGGTCGTCGCCGGCTACATCATCGGCCGCATCGTCGTGTCGTACACCCTGCTCCCCCGCTACTTCGAGGGGGACCTGGTGACGGCGTACGCGCTGCTGGAGCGCCGCTTCGGGCTCGGCGCGCGCCGCTTCACGTCGATCGTGTTCATGGCGACGCGCGCGATCGCGGACTCGGTGCGCGTGTTCGCGACCGCCATCCCGGTGGCGCTGCTCATCGGGCCGGCGGTGCCGCGCGAGTACGTGATGCCGCTCGCCATCCTGATCCTCGGGCTGCTGACCGTCGTCTACACGTACAAGGGCGGGATGAAGGCCGTGGTGTGGACGGAGCTGGTGCAGGCCGGCGTGTACGTGCTGGGCGGCATCTCGGCGGTCGTGCTGCTCGGCCGCTCGGTGGCCGGCGGGTGGGGGAGCATCCTCGACCAGGCCGGCGCCGCCGGGAAGCTGGTCGGGATCGACTGGTACACGGGGCTCGACCGCCCGCACACGGTGTTCGCGGGGCTCATCGGCGGCGCCTTCCTCGCCATGGCCTCGCACGGCGCCGACCAGCTGATCGTGCAGCGCCTGCTCTCGTCGCGGTCGCTCAAGGACGCGCAGCGGGCGCTCATCGGCAGCGGGTTCGTGGTGTTCGTGCAGTTCACGCTCTTCCTGATGGTCGGCGTGGGGCTGTGGGTGCTGTACGGCGGGCGCGAGTTCCCGGCGGCCGACCAGATCTTCCCGAGCTTCATCGTCGAGCGGATGCCGCCCGGGCTGCTCGGGCTGATCCTGGCCGCGATCGTGGCGGCGACGATGAGCACGCACTCGGGGACGATCAACTCGCTGGCTGCGGCGACGACGCACGACATCTACCTGCCGCTCACCGGCCGCTCGCCGGACGACCCGCGCACCCTGAAGATGGGGAAGCTGTTCGCGCTCGTCTGGGGCGTGGGGCTCACGTTCGGCGCCCTGCTCTACCCCAACGACCCGCGGCTCCCCGTGGTGGTCGTGGCGCTGGCGATCGCGTCGTTCACCTACGGCGGGCTGCTGGGCGCGTTCTTCCTCGGGATCTTCTGGAAGCGCGCGATCCAGCGCGACATGATCCTCGGGATGTCGGTGGGGCTGTTCTGCATGGCGTTCATCGTGTTCGCCGGGCAGATCGTCCGCGTGGCGCCGGGGCTGTCGGGCGCGCTGACGCCGCTGTCCAAGATCGCGTGGCCGTGGTACGTGCTGATCGGCACGACGATCACCCTGGCCGCGGGGATCCTGTCGTCGTTCACCCACCCGGCGCCGGCCGAGGGCGCGCCGGCGGCCTCCCGGAGGATGGCGGCATGAGCGTGATCGTGGTGGGCGTGGACGGCGGTGGCTCCAAGACGCGCGTCGTCGTCGCCGACGAGCACGGGAAGGCGCTCGGCACCGTCGAGGGGCCGGCGTCGGCGGTGCGCCCCGGCGCGGTGGACCTGTCGGCCGACGTGATCGCCGCCTGCGTGCGCGACGCCTTGGCGCACGCCGGGATGGAGCACGTCGCGCCCAAGGTGCTCTACGCCGGCGTGGCGGGCGTCGGGCGCGAGCCGGAGCGCGAGGCGCTCTGGCAGGCCCTGGTCGCGCGCGAGGTCGCCGAGGACGTGGCGGTGCACCCGGACGCGATGATCGCCCTCGACGACGCGTTCGGCGAGGGGCCGGGGGTGCTGCTGATCGCGGGCACGGGCTCCGTGGCGTTCGGGCGCGGCCCCGACGGCGCCTTCGGCCGCTGCGGCGGGTGGGGCCCCGTGCTGGGCGACGAGGGGAGCGGGGCGTGGATCGGGCGCCGCGCGCTCAACATCGCCACGGCGTCGACCGACGGGCGCGAGCCGGAGACGGCGCTCACCGACGCGCTGCTGACGGCGATCGAGGCCGACGACCCGGCGGCGCTGGTGCCGTGGGCGGCGCACGCGACGCCGGCGCAGCTGGCGACGCTGGCCCCGGTCGTGTTCCGCGTGGCCGCGACGGGCGACCTGCGCGCCAACACGCTGCTCTCGCTGGCGGTCGAGGAGCTGGTGCTGCACGTGCGCACGCTGGCACGCCGGCTCTTCGTCGATGAGCGGGCGGCGATCCCGGTGGCGCTGGCCGGCGGGCTGCTCGGCCGCGGGGCCCCGCTGCGCAAGCGCGTCGACCACCGGCTCAAGGCCGCGGTGCCGGGCGCGCAGCTGCGGGTCGAGGACGTGGACGCCGCGCGCGGCGCCGTGCGCGGGGCGCTGCGCCTGCTGGGCGTCGAGCTGGCCTGACCGGCGTCGGTCGAACGACGAGGGGGCGCCCGGCGAGTCGGCCGGGCGCCCCCTCTCTCTCGTGTGCGGGCGTCGGCGCCCGCCGCCGCTCAGGGCGTGCCCTGGGCCGACGCGATCCGCGGCTGGTCGGCGAGGTGCTCCTGCGCCGCCAGCTCGGCGTCGCGCTCCGCGGCCAGCGAGGGCTGCTCGCCGAAGACCCCCTCCCAGCGCGCCATCACGGCGGTCGCCAGGCAGTTGCCGATCAGGTTGACCGACGTGCGCGCCATGTCCATCAGCGCGTCCACGCCGAGGATGACGGCGATCGCGGAAAGCGGCAGCCCGAACTGCGACAGCGCGCCGGAGAGGATCACGAGCGAGGCGCGCGGCACCGCGGCGACGCCCTTCGACGTCAGCATCAGCGTCAGCATCATCAGCAGCTGCGTGCCGATGGGCATGTCGATCCCGGCCGCCTGGGCGGCGAAGACCGAGGCCAGCGCGAGGTACAGCGTGCTCCCGTCGAGGTTGAACGAGTACCCCGTCGGCATCACGAAGGCGACGATGCGCCGCGGCACGCCGAACGCCTCCATCGCCTGCATCGCGCGCGGCAGCGCCGCCTCGGAGCTCGCCGTCGAGAAGGCGATCAGCGCCGGCTCCTTGACGCGCTGGACGAAGCCGCGCAGCGGGATGCGGAAGAGCAGCGCGACCGGCACCAGCACGAACAGGATGAAGACGATCAGCGCGCCGTAGAGCGTCCCCACCAGCTTGGCGAGGCTGAGCAGCACCCCGAGCCCGGAGCGCGAGACGGTGACCGCGATCGCCGCGCCGATGCCGATGGGCGCGTAGGCCATCACCAGCCCCACGAACTTGAACATCACGTGGGACAGCGCGTCCATGAAGTCGAGCATCACCGCCTTCGGCCGCCCCTCCACCTTGGCCAGCGCCACGGCGAACAGGAGGGCGAAGACGACGATCTGCAGCACCTCGTTCTGCGCCGCCGCCTCGAAGAAGCTCTGCGGAACCGTGTGCTCCAGGACGCTCGACACCGTCGGGACGCGCGTCGCGAACTCCGCCGCCTCCCCCGCCTCGGGCGGGAGCGAGACGCCGACGCCCGGCTTCACGATGTTCACCGCCAGCAGGCCGACGGCCAGCGCCAGCGTCGTCACCACCTCGAAGTAGATGATCGACCGCAGCGCCAGGCGGCCGACCTTCTTCATGTCGTCGCCGTGGCCGGCGATGCCGATGACGAGGGTGCTCAGGAGGAGCGGGACGATCAGCGTCTTGATCAGGCGCAGGAAGATCGTCGCCAGGATCCGCAGGTCGCTGGCGGCGAACCCGCCGTGCGCGGCGCGCTCGGACTCCGGGAACAGCGCGCCGACGATGATGCCGATCACCAGCGAGATCAGGATCCACTGCGTCAGCGACAGCCGGCGCAGCCCCTTCGGCGGGACGGCCGGCGCCGGCGGCGCGGCGGCGGGGGCGGACGCACTCATTGCTTCCCCTCGATGGGAGCCTGCGACTTGGGCGCGGGGCCGGCCGGCGGGCGGCCGCCTCCGCGCAGGACCGAGTGTCGGTACCCGTAAAGGAAGTAGATGACCAGCCCGATCACCAGCCAGACCCCGAAGGCCACCCAGGCCGACGCGGGGAGCCCGCGCATCACGAACAGGCAGGCCGCCAGCCCGCCGAGCGACACGAACCAGAAGGCCGGCACGCGGAACGGGCGCGGGCGGTCCGGGTCGGTGAAGCGCAGGACGAAGACGCCCAGGCAGACCAGGGCGAACGCCCACAGCGTGCCGATGTTGGTCAGGTCGTAGGTCGCCGCGTCGTCGGCGACGGCGGCGCCGAGCGCCACCAGCACGCCGGTGACGATCGTCGTGATGTGCGGCGTGCGGTACTTCGGGTGGATCTTGGACGCCCACCCCGGCAGGAGGCCGTCGCGCGCCATCGAGAAGAAGATGCGCGGCTGCCCGTACTGGAACACGAGCAGCACGGCGGCCATCGAGACCACGGCGCCGGCGGCGATGATCCACGAGAACTGCGTCAGCCCCGCCACCTCGAACGCGCGGGCCAACGGGTCGGCCGACTCGAGCTGCTGGTACGGCACCAGCCCGGTCGCCACCGCGCCCACGATCACGTAGATCAGCGTGCAGATCCCCAGCCCGACCAGGATCCCGAGCGGCATGTTGCGCTGCGGGTTCTTCGTCTCCTCGGCGGCCGTCGAGATGGCGTCGAAGCCGATGTACGCGAAGAAGACGATCGCCGCGCCCTGGTGGATCCCCCGGAACCCGTTCGGCGCGAACGGCTTGTAGTTGGCCGGGTCGATGTGCATGGCGCCCACGACCACGAACAGCGCCAGCACCGCCAGCTTGATCACGACCATCACCGCGTTGACCCGCGTGCTCTCGCGCACGCCGATCACCAGCAGCCAGGTCACCGCCATCACGATCAGGAAGGCGGGGAGGTTGACCAGGAACGGGATGCCGGCGACGCGCGGCGCCGTCTCCATCAGCGCCTGGACCGCCGGGTCGCTGGAGGCCTTCACGTCCCAGTAGCCGTGGGTCAGCCACCCGGGCATGTGGAACCACGGCGAGACCAGCGACTCGAAGTAGCCCGACCACGCGATGGCCACGGCGACGTTGCCGACCGCGTACTCCAGGATCAGGTCCCAGCCGATGATCCACGCCACCAGCTCGCCGAGCGTCGCGTACGAGTAGGCGTACGCGCTGCCGGCCTGCGGGATCATGCTCGCCAGCTCGGCGTAGCAGAGCGCGGCCAGCGCGCACACCGCGCCGAGCAGGACGAAGGACAGGATGAGCGCCGGGCCGGCGCCGTAGCGCACGATCTCTCCCGTCGGGCGCACCTCCCCGGCGGCGGCCGTGCCGAGCGTCGAGAAGATGCCGGCGCCGATCACCGCGCCGATCGCCAGGAGGATCAGGTCCCCCGCCCCGAGGGTCCGGCGGAGGGCGTGCGAGCCCTCGCCGCCCTCCGGGACCATCGCCTCGATGGGCTTACGCGCGAAGAGGGAGGCCATGCCTCAGATGAAGAGCGGGGCGAGGACGAGCGTGATCGTGCTGAGGAGCTTGACCAGCACGTGCAGCGACGGGCCCGCGGTGTCCTTGAACGGGTCGCCGACCGTGTCGCCGACGACGGCCGCCTTGTGGGCGTCGGACTTCTTGCCGCCGTACATGCCCGTCTCGATGTACTTCTTGGCGTTGTCCCAGGCGCCGCCGCCGTTGTTCAGGAAGCCGGCCATCAGGATGCCCGCGATGGTCGCGATCATCAGGAAGGCGGCGACCGCCTCGGCGCCGATGCCGAACTGCTTGAAGATCAGGCCGACCGCGATCGGGAACAGCACCACCAGCGCGCCCGGGAACACCATCGCCTTGAGGGCGCCCACGGTCACGATGTCGACGCAGCGGCCGTAGTCGGGCTGCTGCGTCCCCTTCATGATGCCGGGCATCTCGCGGAACTGGCGGCGGACCTCCTCGATGACGCTCTGCGCGGCCTTGCGCACCGCGGTCATCGCGAGCGACGAGAACCAGAACACCAGCATCGCGCCGAGCAGCCCGGCCACGAACACCTGCGGCTTGGCCAGGTTCACCGTGAGCTCCGTCCCGGTCAGGATCCGCACCTCGTCGAGGTACGCCGAGAACAGGAGGAACGCGGCCAGCGCCGCCGACCCGATGGCGTAGCCCTTGGTGAGCGCCTTGGTGGTGTTCCCCACGGCGTCGAGGCGGTCGGTCTTCTCGCGGACGCTCTCCGGCTGCTCCGACATCTCGACGATGCCGCCGGCGTTGTCGGTGATCGGGCCGAACACGTCCATCGCCAGGATGTAGCCGGCGGTGCCGAGCATGCCCATGGTCGCGACGGCGGTGCCGAACAGCCCGCCCACCGGCTGGCCGGTGGTGGCGTCGGTGAGGCCGCTGTTCAGCCCGAGGTAGTAGCTGCCGACGATCGCGATGGCGACCGTGATGACCGGCAGCACCGTCGACTCCATGCCGACCGCGAGGCCGGCGATGATGTTGGTCGCCGCGCCGGTCTGGCTGGCCTCGGCGATCGACTGCACCGGGCGGTAGCGGTACTCGGTGTAGTACTGCGTGATGTAGACGAAGGCGAACGCGGTGGCGAGGCCGATCATCGCGCACCAGAAGAAGTTCATCCACGCCCCCGGCGCCGCCTCGGTGCTGAGCAGCCACTGGCAGAGGAAGTAGAACGCCACCGCCACCAGCGCCGAGGTCACGTAGAAGCCGCGGTTGAGCGCCTTCATCGGGTCCTCGGTGCCGCTCGTGCGCACCACCATCACGCCGACGATCGAGGCGATCAGCCCCACCGCGCCGACGACGAGCGGGAAGAGCACGCCGCGCACGCCGAAGAACGGGAAGAGGAGCACGCCCAGGATCATGGCGCCGATGTTCTCGGCGGCCGTCGACTCGAACAGGTCGGCGCCGCGGCCGGCGCAGTCGCCGACGTTGTCGCCCACCAGGTCGGCGATCACGGCCGGGTTGCGCGGGTCGTCCTCGGGGATCCCCGCCTCGACCTTGCCCACCAGGTCGGCGCCGACGTCGGCGGCCTTGGTGTAGATGCCGCCGCCGAGCTGCGCGAACAGCGCGACGAACGAAGCGCCGAAGCCGAAGCCGACGATCAGGAACGGGATGCGGCGCGTCCACTCCTCGGGGCTCACGCCCGCCGGGGCGAACGCGTCGAGCGCCCAGAACAGCCCGGCCACGCCGAGCAGCGACATCGCGACCGTGAACAGCCCGGACACGGCGCCGCCGCGCAGCGCCGTCTGCAGCGCCGCGTTGAGCGAGGTGCGCGCCGCCGAGGCGGTCCGGATGTTGGTGCGGATCGACACCCACATCCCCATGAAGCCGGCGAAGCCCGAGCACACCGCGCCGAGCAGGAACGACAGCGTCGTGTAGAGCGCGAAGGTCGACGAGGGGAGCGCCCCCGCCCCCTCCTCGGCCGGGCGGAAGAACGCGTAGCCGATGTAGATCACCGCCGCGACCACGATCGAGAGGAGCCCGATCGTCTTGTACTGCCGCGCGAGGAAGGCCTCCGCCCCCTCCTGGATGGCGTTCGAGATCCGCTGCATCGACGCCTCGCCCCGGTCGCGCGCCAGCACCCAGCGCGACAGGAACACGGCGAACGCCAGCGCGGCGCCACTGAGGCCGAGGATGAGCAGGAGCAATCCGGACTGCGACGAGGCCATTACGGACGGTGGTGAGGGGTGGGGCGGAACGCCGACGGCCGGCGCGGGGCGCCGGCCGGCAGGGGCGTGAAGACTAGGAGGCCGCCGGCGCGGCGTCGCGCGCGCGCCAGGCGAGGTAGACCGGGACGCCGATCAGCACCAGCACGAGGCCCGAGATGGCCTGCGTCCGCGTCTTCTCGGCCACCAGCAGGATCACCGCGACCGCGGTGGAGAGCGCGATGTAGAGGGCCGGCAGCACCGGGTACCCGATGGCGCGGTAGGGGCGCTCGGCGTCGGGGCGCGTGCGCCGCAGCACGAACAGCCCGATCGTCGTCAGCGCGTAGAACACCAGCGCCGCGAAGATCACGTAGTCGAGCAGCTGCCCGTAGGTGCCGGTGAGGCAGAGCAGCGTCGTCCACACCGCCTGCGCCATGAGCGCGAAGGCGGGGACGCCGTTGGCGTTGAGCGTGCCCGCCTTCCTGAAGAACAGCCCGTCGCGGGCCATCGACCAGTAGACGCGGGCGCCGGCGAGGATCAGCCCGTTGTTGCACCCGAAGGTCGAGATCAGGATCGCGACCGCCATGATCGTCACGGCGCCGCCGCCGAAGATCACCTCGGCCACCGCGGTGCCCACGCGGTCCTGCGTCGCGTGCATGATCCCGCGCTCCAGCACCCCGGGCGCCTCGGGCGTCCCGGCGAACGGGAGGACGTTCAGGTACGAGACGTTCGCGGTGACGTAGAGCAGCGTCACCAGCCCCGTGCCGAGCACCAGCGCCAGCGGCAGGTTGCGCCGCGGGTTCTGCACCTCGGCGGCCGCGAACGTGACGTTGTTCCAGGCGTCGCTCGAGAACAGCGAGCCGACGAGCGCGCTGCCGAACACGATCACGAACGGCGTCGTGAACGAGACCTCGGGGGCGAACTGGCCGGGGCCGAAGTTGGCGGCGACGGCGGTCGCGTTGCGGCCGATGGTCAGGCCGAGCAGGATCAGGAGCGCGAGCGCGCCGGTCTTCACGACGGTGAGCGTCGTCTGCACCGCCTTCCCCTCGCGGACGCCGCGCAGGTTGACCGCGGTCAGCAGCCACACCGAGAGGAGGCCGACCAGCCGCTGCGGCGTCAGCCCGAGCTGCAGGCTCTGCGTCGCGGCGTCACGGCACCCGAGCCAGGCGACGCACACGTCGGCCTGCGGGAACCAGCCGTAGCGGTCCGGGCTGACCGCCGGGAACAGGACGCCGAGGAAGCGCCCGAAGGCGACGGCGACGGCGGCGATGGTCCCGGTCTGGATGACGACGAACAGCGTCCATCCATAGAGGAAGCCCATGAGTGGGCCCATCGCCTCGCGGAGGAAGACGTACTGCCCGCCCGCCTTCGGGTACATCGCGGCCAGCTCGCCGTACGCGAGCGCGCCGAGCAGCGTGATGACGCCGGTGAGCACCCAGGCGAGCAGCAGGTACGCCGGCGACTGGAGCGTGCGCGCGATGTCTGCGGAGACGATGAAGATGCCCGAGCCGATCATCGACCCGGCGACGAGCATCGTCGCGTCCATCAAGGTCAGCGCCTTGACGAACTCCTGCTCGCCGTCGCGCTGGGCGTGCGTTGGGCCCGCGTCGGTACGGGGCTCGGCCGCCAGACTGCTCATGCGGGCTGGGTGAGGGGGGACGCCGGGCGGGGGGAACGACGCGCGAGGCGGCCCCGGCGGACGTGGCGGGCAACATACTGGCGCGCGTCACGGGATGCCATAGGAGCCGGCGCGGCAACGAGATGCGCCGCGACACCTGTCGTGGCCGCCAGTTGGGGCCCAAACGAAACGCCCGCTGGCCGGAGGCAGCGGGCGTCTAGAGGTCGTAGGCGATCTGGCCTTTGGCGCGGACCGGTGTGCCGTCCGCCCTGGTACCCGGCCTGAACCGGAAGCCGTTCAGCACCTCGCGCAACTTGCGGTTGTAGCCGCCGTCGCGCGTCTCGGTGAACTCGAACGAGAGCACCTTCCCCGTCGAGTCGACGTCGAAGATGGCGACCATGCGCGTCCCCTTCACCTTCCCGGGAATCGGCATCGGCGGGATGAAGATCTCGGTCGCCTGCGGCGGATAGATCTCGCCGTTGCCGCCGCCGGTGCCGGGGCCGACGCCGCTCCCCCGCCCCGTGCCGATGCCGGCGCCCACGCCGCCACCGGAGCCGGGGCCCGAGCCCGCGGTGCCGTCGGCGCTGGTGCCGACGCCGACTCCGGGGACGGGCGCGGCGGCCGCCGGCTTGGGCGGCACGACGGTGGGCGCCGGGAGCGGCACCGGGACCGGCTCCTGCCTGGGCGGCGGCGGGGGCGGTGGCGCCGGGGCGGTGGGGGCAGGCGTCGCGGGGGCCGGGGCGACCTGCACGTAGAAGAGGCGCTCGCGCACCCCCATCCCGGCCCGGCTGCCGCCGGTGCCGAGGGTGCCGCCCCCGCCGCCGCCCGCGGGGCCGGCGCCGCGGGCGCCCTCGATCTCGTCGAGGACGCGGGGGGCGGCCCACGGCGTGACGATGAGCATCACGACCAGCAGGTGCAGCGCGACGGCGGCGATGGTCGAGCGCCGGCTGCTGCCGACGCGCGACGGGATGCCGACGGGGGGCCGGAGGCGGGGGCGCTCCGGACGAGCGGCGTCGACCGTGTCGTCGCGCCAGGGCTCGTGGGCCATGCGGGGAGGCGGGGGTTGGGGGTCCAGCGCGGCAAGCCGCGTCGGTAGTACACACGACTACGGCGGACGAGCCCCGGAGGGTTCGTCCGCCGCACGTCGGTCGCCCTCGGGCGGCCGGGCGTCAGGCGCCCGCGTCCTTGGGCGGGATGCCGATGACCTTCACCCCGGCGCCGCGCGCGATGTCCATCGCCTGGATCACCGCCTGGTACGGCACCTTCGGGTCGCCCTTGACGAAGATGATCTTGTCGGGGCGGGGGTCGAAGATCTCCTTGAGCCGCGTCGCGAGCTGCGGACCGGAGACCGGCTGCTTGTTGACCGTGAACTGGTCGCCCGGGAGCACCTCGAGCACGATCTGCGTGCTGGGGGTGGAGGTCGCGGGCGCCGGGTTCGGGTCGGGGAGCTGGACGTCCAGCGCCTTCCGGCTCGACGGCACGATGACCATGAAGATGATCAGCAGCACCATGAGCACGTCGATCATCGGCGTGACGTTCGGCTCGGCATTCAGCCCGCCGCCGCCACCAGTGGACATGCTCATGGGTCAGTCGCCTCCCTTCTTGGCCTCGACCGACTGCTCCTCGGTCCCCGGCGTCTGCTCGCTGATGTAGCCGACGACGCGCACGCCCGACTTGGAGGCGATGTCCGACGCGTCGAGCACCTTGCTGTACTCGAGCTGCCGGTCGGCGCGGATGTAGAGGATCTTGTCCGTCTCGCGCGCGTCGTAGATCTGCTTGAGCTGGTCGCCCAGCGTCTCGTTGCGGATCGGGTTGCGGTTCAGGTAGTACTGCCCGTCGCGCGAGATGCCGAGGAGCTGGTCGCCCTCCTCCTCGGGGTGCTGCTTGAGGTTGATCCCCTGCGGGGGCTCGGCGTTGAGGCCCGAGGTCAGCGTCGGGATGATCACCATGAAGATGATGAGCAGCACGAGCATGACGTCCACCAGCGGGGTCACGTTCGGTTCCGCCTTCACGGCCGAGCCGGAGACGGATGCGGACATACCCATTCGATCTTCCTCCTAGGGGCCCGGGGCGCCCGCCCGGAGACGGGCGCCCGGCGTATGGGTGGCCGCGATTACTGCGAGATCGGGTTGTTGCCCGTGCCGGTCGTGAACTCGCGCGTGAAGCGCGAGCGGCCGAACTCGCCCGAGACGCCCTTGATGAGATAGTCGATCATCTCCTTGGACGTGTACGTCATCTCGGCCGTGAGGTTGTCGATCTTGGTCGAGAAGTAGTTGTACATCCACACCGCCGGGATGGCGACGAGCAGACCGAAGGCCGTCGTGATGAGCGCCTCGGCGATGCCGGCCGAGATCGCGGACAGACCGCCCGAGCCCGACGTGGCCATGCCCGTGAAGGCGTTCACGATGCCCATCGTCGTGCCGAGCAGGCCGACGAACGGGGCGGTCGAGCCGACCGTGGCGAGGACGCCGAGGCCGCGCTTCTGGTCGACGATCGTCATCAGCATCTCGCGCTCGACGGCGCGCTCGGCCGAGTTGATGTCGGCCACGGTGACCGAGCCGTCCATGATCAGCGGCTTGACCTCGTCGAGCGCGTTGCCGAGCACGCGGGCGACGTGCGACTTCTTGTAGCTCTGCGCCAGGTTGATCGCCTCGGAGAGGTTGTCCTCCTCGAGGAACTGGCTGAACTCCGGGGCGAACTTGCGCGTCTCGGCCTGCGCCGAGCGCAGCGCCCACCACTTCTGGATCATCACCGTCAGCGACCAGACCGACATGATCGCGAGGGTCAGCACGATGCCCTTGGCGAAGTAGCCCATCGTGCCCCACAGGTGCATCAGATCCATTTCCATCGTCGAGTTCTCCGGTACGAGAGGAAGTCGGGCGCGGGGCCCAGGGCGGTTACTTGGTGAGCGCGAACTGGAAGGGCTGCTGCACGAGCTGCTTCACCTTCCGGCCGCCGACCTCGGCGGGCAGGAACTTCATGTTGCCGAGCGCGGAGCGGACGGCCTGGGTGAAGAGCTCGTGGCTCGACTTCAGCACCTTGAAGGAGCCGGCCTCGACGCGGCCCGTCGTGTCGACGACGAACTGGGCGAGCACCTCGCCCTCGACGTTCGAGGACTTCAGGATCTCGGGGTAGCGCGGGCCGGACGTGCCCGGCACCGGCGCCACCGGCTTCTCGACCTGGAACTCGAAGTACGGCTGGTCCTGGACGACGGGGCCCTTGGCGCCCTCGACGCCCTTCGACGTGCCGCCCGCGACGCCCTTGCCCGAGAAGTCGGCCTCGTCGGTGACCTTGCGGCTCAGGTCGACCTCGGGGATGACGTCGGGGATCTCGACCGGGGCCGTGAGGACCTGGAAGCCCTTCGGCGGCGGCGGCGCGACCGCCACGTCCGGCGGCGGAGGCGGAGGCGGCTCGTTCTTCGGCGGCGGCGGCTCGTCCTTCTTCATCTCGACGAACTCGACCTTCTCCTCCTTCGGCTTCTCCGCCTCGACCGCGGCGTTCGCGGTGGCGTAGATGGCGAGGACGGCGAGGCTGCCGTTGATGATGACGGAGGTGAGTGTCGCCCCAAAGCTCTTCTGCTTCTTGGCCTTCGACTCCAGCAGGTTGTTGAACATGGGCTCGGGCGGGCTCGGGACTCGGGTCACGGTGGACCTTTCGGGGCGTGAGTCTAGCCCGCGAACATGAGGGCCGGATGTCCCGAACATTAGGATTGGATTAGGACGCCGTTACCCGTTCCTAATGCCGATCGTCCGCCCCACCCGACGCCCCCGCCCTACGCCTCGTCGGTCGCCGCGGTGAGCTCGTCGGGGGTCGGCACGGGGAGCGTCACCGTGAACGTCGACCCGCGCGTGAGGCGCGACACGACGCCGATCGTGCCGCCGTGCGCCTGCGTGATCCACTGCGCGATCGCGAGCCCCAGCCCGAAGCCGCCGCGCTGCTCCACGCCGCGCTCCGCGGGCGCGCGCCGCGACCGCGCGCGGTCGGCGCGCCAGAAGCGGTCGAAGATGTACGGCAGGTCGGCCGCCGCGATGCCGATCCCCGTGTCGCGCACGACGAACGCGACGTGCCCCTCGGTGGCGCGCAGGCTGACCTCGACCTCGCCCCCGCGCGGCGTGTACTTGATCGCGTTGGTGACGAGGTTCAGGAAGAGGTGCCGCAGCCGCGTGCCGTCGCCCAGCACCGTCACCGGGTCGAGCGCCGGCAGCGTGACGTCGATGCCGGCGGCCTCGCCGAGGATGACCGCGGTCTCGAACACCTCGCGCACCACCGGCTCCAGCGGCACCGCCTCGCGGTGCAGGTCGAACCGCCCCTCGTCGAAGCGCGCCAGCGTCAGGAGGCTGTCGACCAGGTCGGCCATGCGCGTGATCTCCTGCAGCGCCTCCTCCAGCGACACCAGCTGGTCGCTCGACCCGCCCGGCGCCGCCATCGCGCGCTCGACGTTGGCGCGCAGCACGGTGAGCGGCGTCTTGAGCTCGTGGCTGGCGTCGGCGGTGAAGCGCCGCAGCCCGCCGAACGACGTCTCGAGGCGGCCGATCATCTCGTTCAGCGTCACCGCGAGGCGCGCCAGCTCGTCGCCGGCCGCCTGCGCGTCGAGGCGGCGGTGCAGGCTGCGCCCGTCGGTGATCGCCTCGACCGCGTCCATCATCGTGTCGAGCGGCTGCAGCGAGCGGCCGGCGATGTAGTACGCCGCGGCCACCGACGCGCCGAGCAGGATCGGGGCGACGGCGAACATCGCGCCGAGCAGCTCCTGCCGCGTGCGGTCGGAGAAGCGCGTCGGCGTGGCCACGATCACCGACTGGATCGGCAGCACCGACCGCGGCGCGTCGGTGCGCACCATCAGCACGCGGTCGGTCGGGTCGAGGCCGCGGGCGCGCACGTAGTCGCCGATGGCGCCGGTGGTGTCGCGGCTGATCGCCAGCGTCGCCGCGCGCGTGGGCGTGAGCTGCCGCGAGTTGCGGACGATCTCGTCGTACGACCCCACCGACAGCGTGCGGGCCTCCACCGACCGGTAGACGATGCGGCCGGCGGTGTCGGTGAGCATCACGATGTTCGGCAGCGCGTCGAGCAGCAGCCGGGCGCGCGCCGCCAGCACGGTCCCGATCATCGGGTCGACCGCCTCGGTCAGCGGCAGGTCGCCCGACACGCCGCGCGCCTGCTGCAGCAGCCGCAGCGACAGCTGGGCCTCGTCGTTCACGTAGCGCTGCAGCTCGCGGTCGCCCGAGGCGCCCCGCGCGATCCAGAGGGTGGCCGCGAAGGCGCCCAGCGTGGCGGTGAGCGCCAGCGCGTAGGTGGTGGTCAGCCGGGCGCGGATCGACGGCACGGGCGCCTCCGCGTCAGGCCTTCACGACGTACCCGACCCCGCGCACCGTGTGGATCAGCTTCTGCTCGTGGCGCGCGTCCACCTTCTTGCGCAGGTGGTTGATGACCACGTCCACGATGTTGGTGCCGGGGTCGAAGTGGTACCCCCACGCGTACTCGGTGATGAGCGTGCGGCTCATCACCCGCCCGGCGTGGCGCATCAGGTACTCGAGCACCGCGTACTCCTTCGGCGTCAGCTCGATCCGCTCGCCGGAGCGCCGGACCTCGCGCGTCGCCTGGTCGAGCTCCAGGTCGGCGGTGCGCAGCAGCGGCGAGGCGAGGGCGCGCGGCCGGCGGGCCAGCGCCTCCACGCGCGCCAGCAGCTCCTCGAAGGCGAACGGCTTGGTCACGTAGTCGTCGGCGCCGGCGCGCAGCGTCGCGACCTTGGCGTCGACCGCGTCCTGCGCCGTCAGCACGAGCACCGGGCGCTCGAAGCCGCGCCCCCGCAGCCCGTTCAGGACGTCGAGCCCCGAGCGCCCCGGGAGGCGCATGTCGAGGATGATCAGGTCGTAGGCGCCGCTCCCCGCGAGGCGCTCGCCGGCCTCGCCGTCGGCGACGAGGTCGACCCCCCAGCGCTGCTCCTCGAGCCCGCGCTTCACGAACTGGCCGACGGTCGGGTCGTCCTCGATGACCAGGATCTTCATCCGCCCAAGCTAACGCGCGGGGTCGAGCGCCGCGGCGGGCAGGGGCGCGGCGCGGTCGGCGCAGCGCGGGAAGGCGGCGCCGACCACCGCGTCCAGCTCCGCGGCGTTCCCGGGCCAGTCGCGGGCGAGCAGCCACGCGCCCGCCTCGGGCGACAGCGCGCCCCTCCGCTCGGCGACCGCGCGCGCGAGCACGAGGCCGGCCAGCAGCGGCACGTCGTCGGGGCGCTCGCGCAGCGGCGGCAGGTCGACCGCGCGCGTGCCGGCCCACGCGGCCACCGCGCTCCCGGGCACGGTCGCCAGCACCAGGAACGTTTCGGCCTCGTCGGCCGCCGCCGCGAGCGCCTCCGCCTCGGCCACCGCCAGCAGCTCGGCGTGGCGCACCAGCAGCAGCCCGCCGCCCGCCAGCCGCGTCGCCGTCACCGCGTCGGGCATGACCGACGCCGACACCGCGAGGAATGGCGCCGCGGCGCCGAGCCACGGGACGAGCGTGGCCGCGAGCGTGCGGCGGCCGGTCCCGGGCTCGCCGACCAGCACCAGCGGCACGGTGCGCTCGCGTGCCGCGGACTCGGCGCGCGCCTGCGCGTCGCGCGTCGCCGGGTCCTCGGTGAGGAACGCCGGCGACCACGCGCGCTCGCCGAGGATCCCGCGCGCCAGGTGCAGCCGGCCCGCCCGCCGCTCGCGCGCGCGCCGCACCTTCATCTCCAGCTCCGCCATCCGGTACGGCTTGGCCACCGCGTCGAAGGCGCCCGCGCGCAGCGCGCGCAGCTGCACGTCGGCGGCGCCGTTGCCGGTCACGACGATGACCTCGGGCGCCAGCGGGAGCGCCGACGCGGCCTCCAGCAGCGCGAGGCCGTCCATCCCCGGCATCTGCACGTCGGTGAGCGCGACGTCGTAGCCGCCGCCCTGCAGCGCCTGCAGCGCCGCCCGCCCGTCGCGCACCAGCGTGACGCGGTGGCCGCGCCCGGTCAGGAACTGCTCCAGCAACACCCCCAGGTGCGCCTCGTCCTCCGCGATCAGGACGCGCGCGGGCGCGGGGGCGTCGCCGCTCACGCGGCCAGCGGGAGCAGCACGCGGAAGGTGCTCCCCTGCCCCGGCTCGCTGTCGACCGCGATGCGGCCGCCGTGATCGCGCACGATGCCGTAGCAGATCGCCAGCCCGAGCCCCGTCCCCGCGCCCGGCTCCTTGGTCGTGTAGAACGGCTCGAAGATCTTCGCGAGCGCGTCGCGCGCGATCCCCGTCCCCTCGTCCTCGATCTCCAGCACCGCGGCGCCGTCGGCGGCCTCGCGCGTGCGGAGCGTGACGGCGGCCTGCGCCTCGTCCTCCCCGCGCACGATCCCGTCCACCGCGTCGGCGGCGTTGAGCAGGAGCGCCATCGTGACCTGCGTGATCTGGTCGGGGTCGCACATCACCCGCGGCCCCACCCCCTCCTCCAGGTCGAGGCGCACCAGGCAGCGCTTGAAGCGCGAGTGGTGCTTGAGCAGGAAGAGCGTGGACTCGACGACGGTGTTCAACCCCACCGACACGCGCTGCAGCGGCTTGGCCCGGCTGAAGTTCAGCAGCCCCTCGGCGATCCCGCGGCAGCGGTGCACCTCGTGATCGATGATGCGCAGGTACTCGCCGAAGCCGAGCGGCTGCTGCGCGCGCGGCAGGTCGGCCAGCGTGGACGTCATCGTCTCGGCGCACGCCGCGATCGTCGCCAGCGGGTTGTTGATCTCGTGCATCACGCCCGCGGCCAGCTGCCCGATGGCGGCCAGCTTCTCGGCCTGCGCGGTGCGCTCCATCGCCGCCTTCCACTCGGTCACGTCCTCGCCCACCGTGACCACGTGCGTCACCGCCCCCGACGCGTCGCGCATCGGGATCTTGGACATGCGGTAGGTGCGCAGCTCCCCCGTCGACCGCGACTCGAGCTGCAGCTGCTGCATCTGCCCGCTCGCGAACACCTGGTCGAACTCGGCCCGCATGAGCGACGCGTTCTGACGCACCATGACGTCGAAGATCGAGCGGCCGAGGGCGGCCTCGCGGGCCAGCCCCTGGGTGTCGACCTCGCGCTTCCGGTTCCAGAACTGGATGCGGTAGTCGCGGTCGATGACGTAGACGCCGAGCGGGAGGGCGTCCACCACCCCCTCGGCGAAGCGGCGCTGCTCGTCGAGCTCCGCGGCGCGCGTGTCGCGCTCGGCGGTGAGGGTGGCGGCGCGGTTGCCGCCCGCGACCAGCAGCGCCAGCAGGTCCGCCTCGGCGGCGAGCGCCCCGGCGGCGCGCGCGGCGCCCTCCCCGATCAGCGTCAGCGTCCCGACCATGCGGCCGGCCGCGCGCAGGGGGAGCCCGGCGGTCGCCGACTCCCGGGCACCCTCGCCGGCGCGCCAGCTCCGCCCGGCGCCCGTCAGCTCGACGGCGTCCAGGGCGTGGGCGGTCCGGACGGCGTCGAGCGCCGCCGGCAGCGCGTCGAAGGGCTCGGCGTGGCCGGCGGCCAGCGTGACGAGGGTGGGGAGCAGCGAGGCGGGCACGATCGGCGAGGCGGGGGGCAATCGCGGCGCGGGCAAGCTACTGGCCGCGCTCGTCATCGCAAGATGACCGGCGAGCGCGGGCCGAGGTCACGCCGCTGCCGCGGCGACAGCCCGGACGGCCAGCTCGGCACACGCGTCGGTCGGATCGACCGGGCCGGACGGGAACGCCGGATGCCTTCCTCCCGGGACGAGGCGCGCGGCCGACCGTCGCGGCGCCGAATCCCCCGAACCCGGGAACCACCGACCACCACGAAGAGCCACGAGGTCCCCATGTTCCAGAACGTCCCGATCCTGACGCTCCGCCGCGAGGTCGACCGCCTCCTCGACGAGACCATGGGTGCGCTCCCGCCGACGCTCGGCGTGGAGCCCGGCCGCGCCGCCTGGGCGCCCGCCGCCGACGTCCGCGAGAGCGACGCCGAGTACGTCCTCGAGCTCGAGGTCGCGGGAGTCGACCCGGCCTCCATCGACCTGACCGTGGACCGCGGCGTGCTGACCGTCTCGGGGGAGCGCGCCGGCGCGACCCGCGAGGGGGAGCGCGTCCACCTGCGCGAGCGCGTGCGCGGCCGCTTCGTGCGCGCCTTCCGTCTGCCGAAGGGCTTCGACGAGAACGCCATCTCGGCCGACAGCGAGCACGGGCTGCTGCGCATCCGCCTGCCCAAGGCCGCGCTGCCGCAGCCGCGGCGGATCCAGGTGCGGACGAACGCCGGCGACTCGCCGCGCGTGAGCGACGGCGAGCCGGCCGCGGCCCACTGAGCGGGCCGGAACGCGAGAGGGGGGCGGTCCCGACCGGGACCGCCCTCCTGCTGCGTACCTTCATCCCGCACTCAGGCCAGCTTCGCCACCTCGGCGAGGATCTCCGCGTTCTCGCGGCGGAAGCCGCCGTGCTCCTCGACGTGCACCCAGCGCAGCGTCCCGTCGCGGTCGACGAGGAAGTAGGCGCGGTTCGCGGTGTACGTGCGCTCGACGAGGACGCCGTAGGCGCGCGACACGTCGCGGCGCGCGTCGCTGAGCAGGTCGACCTTCATGTCGTGCTTGCGCTTGAACTCCTGCAGCGACGGGATCAGGTCGACGCTGATCGGCAGCACCACGAGGTCCTTCTGCTGGAAGGCGTCGTAGTCGTCCGAGAAGGCGCATACCTCGGTCGTGCAGACCGACGTGAAGGCGGCCGGGAAGAACGCGAGGAGGACCGGACGGCCGCGCAGCGCGGAGAGCGTCACCTTCTCGCCCGCGGTGCTCGGCAGCGTGAAGTCGGGGGCCTGGGTGCCGACGGCGGGAACGGCGGACGACTCGGTGGGCGCGGTCATGGCGTGCGTACGGTGGGGTGCGGGTGTGGTGCCGCCCGGAAGCTAGCCGGCGGCGCGAGGGCTCGCGACGAACGCAACGGCCGGCGGACGCGGCGGTTCCCACGCGCGCGCGCCCCGCTCGCGCCCTCAGAAGCCCGTGCGGAGCCCCACGCGCACCGTGCGTCCCGGGACGACCGTGACGTCGTCCGGCTCCCCCGTCTGCCGGTCGAGCAGGTTCTCGCCCACGACGGTGAGCGCGCTCGTGCCGAACACGGTGACGGCCGCCCGCGCCCCGACGCGCGTGACGCCGTCGTACGCCCGCCAGTAGCGCCGCAGCTCGGCGCCGACCGGCACGCGCGGCGGCGCGCCGCCGGGCGCGCCCGGCGACGACGGCGCGTCGACCGCGGCCCGCACGGCGGCCGCGACCGCGAGCCGGCGGTAGTTGATCCAGTCGTCGGCGTGCGTGACGCTCCCCGCCAGCGACCAGCGCCGCGCCCCCCACTGCGCGGTGAGGCCGAGGGTGCGGGCCGGGACCTCGAGCACGCGGTCGCGCTCGCGCAGGTCGCCGCGGTACCCGGACGCGAGGCGCGCCACGCGGCTCGACACCAGCGCGAGCGAGCCGGTGACGGTCAGCGCTCCGGCGCCGGCGTTCGCCTGCAGCTCCCAGCCGTCGTTGTCGATGGCGCCCACGTTCTGCAGCTCGTACCCGAATCGCGGCGGGCGCGGGGCGCCGCGCGGGCCGTACACGGTGTCGAGCACCGTCGCGACCGGCTGCACGAGCCCCGAGGCGCGCTGGTCGAAGCGCGTCACCTGCACGCCGAGGCGCGAGCCGAGCTGGAGGTCGAGTCCGACCTCGACCCCCGACTGCGACTCGGGGTCGAGCGCCGTCACCGTGCGCTCGACGCGACCGCCGGCCCAGGTCGCGCCGCGCGCCACCGTGCGCGCGGGGCGGATGCCGCGCCCGTACGCGCCGCGCAGCTTCGCCGTGACGCCGCCGACCTCGCGCACCCAGGCGGCGCCGAGCATCGGGAGCAGCGCGACCTGCGCGCCGCTGGCCGGGCCACTGATGCGCTCCAGCCGCGCGCCCCCGTTCAGGAAGAGCGACTCGCGCCACGACGCCTGCCCCTGGGCGAGCGCGCCGGTGCTGCTCCACCAGCTGGTGCCCGACGCGAGCGCGAGGGCCATCGGCGACGGCCCGCCGCCGCGCGGGTCGCGGACGACCAGCCGGGTGCCGGCGCCGTTGCTGTGCTCGCGCGCGGTCGAGTGCTCCACCCCGAGGCTGGGGCTCGCCGCGCGCGCGGGGCAGTCGCCCGCGCGCGCGGTGCTCGCCGCCCGGAGCGACAGCCGGTCGGCGCCGCCGCGCGCGGCCCCGAGCGCGGAGTCGATCGACGACGGGATCAGCAGCCCGTCGGCGGGGACGCCCGCCAGGCGGTAGCCGTCGAGGCCCGCGACCACCGTGTGGGTCCAGCGCTCGGAGCCGAGCAGCGTCGCCGAGCCGCCGACCGTGTACTGGCGCACGCGCTGCCGCGTGGCGCTGTCGGGGGCGATCGCCGGCGCGAGCGGGTCCTGCGTCGCCAGGCCGCCGAGCGCCGGGGCCAGCACGGGGCTGAGCGGGGCGTCCGCGTCGCCGGCGAAGACGCGCGCGGTCCCCGAGACGATCGCCCGCGCGCCCACCCGGCGCGCGCCCCCCTGCGCCGCCAGCTGCCGCGCCTCGGCGCCCGGAACGAACGCGCCCAGCGTCGTCAGCGTCGCGCCGAGCGACGCCCAGCGCGCCGAGGTCCCGGCCCGCAGCGTGAGCGCGTGGTCCTGCGACAGCACGCCGCGGTCGGCGAACGCGCTGGCCGACGCGCCCGCGCTGGCGCGCAGCTGCGCGCGCGGCGCGTCGGCCGACACGCCCTCGTGCCGCGTGACGATCTGCACCACGCCGCTGATCGCGTCCGCCCCGTAGAGCGCGGCGCCCTGCGGCCCGCGGATCACCTCGATGCGCTGCACGCGCGACGGGTCGAGCTGCGTGAGCACGAGCGGGTTCGCGACCTCGATGCCGTCGATGTAGACCTTGGGCGTGGTGACGCCGAACGAGCTGGCGCCGCGCACGCTGCCGAAGCGCGCGAGCGCGCTGGTCGGCGACTGCGTCCAGAGCCACAGCCCGGGGACGGAGGCGTTCAGGACGTCGGCCAGCGACCGCGCGCTCTCGCGCTCCAGCGCGCGCCCCTCGAGCACCGTCAGCGCCTACGGCGGCGCGCGCGCCGGGCCGCCGCCCGGCGTGCCGGTGACGACGACGCGCTGCAGCCGCCCCGTCGAGCGCGCGAGCAGCGGCACGGCCCCGATCGCCGCCGACGCGCGCGCGGGCGCGAGCACCACGAGGTCGGCGCCGGCGACCACCGGCGCGGCGCCCGTCCCCTCCAGCGCCGCGACCAGCGCGTCGCCGAGCGTGTGCGGCGCGGCGGGAAGGCAGACGGCGCGCGTGAGCGGGAGCAGGTCGGGGCTGTACGACAGTCGGACGCGCGCCGTCGCCGCGAGACGGTCGAGCGTCGCGCGCAGCGGCGCGGTGCCGCCGGCGTCGTGCACGCGGTCGAGCGGCGCGGGCC
>NZ_JARGEK010000179.1 GCF_029211165.1 Roseisolibacter sp. H3M3-2 | reverse complement strand
TGGTCTCAACTCCTTGGCTCACAGAACGACATGGCTACGATCCGACTTGGCTGTCGCCGCGCGACAGCGCGGTGGTGTCGGTCGACTCGCTGCGCGTCGCGGCGATGCCGGCCGGCGTGGCGGCGGGGGCGCGGGCCGCCGCGTACCTGGAGCGGCAGCGCGGCGCGCTGCGGCGCTTCCCCGACGACCCCGAACTGCGCATGGCGCACGCCGAGGCGCTGGTGCGCTTCGGCGCGGCGGCGCGGAGCACGCGCGAGGCGCAGCACGACGCGTACGCGCGCGCCATCGCGCTCGACCCGGGCTTCTTCCCGGCGTACGTCGAGGCGGTGGGGCTCGCGCTGTCGACGCACCGCGCCGACCTGGCGCGCGGCTACCTGGCGACGATGCGCGCGCTGGCGGCGCCGCGCCCGGGGTACGTCGGGGCGCCAGAGGCGATGTCGCGCGTCGTGCGCGCCGACGGCACCGCCGACACGACCGCGCTCGGCGCGTGGCTGGCGGCGGCGTCGCTCGACGAGCTGGCGACGGCGTACGTGCTGATCGGCGACTGGCCCGACCCGACGGCGGCGTCGCTGCGCGTGCTGCGCCGCGGCGCCGAGCTGGCGCTGCGCGAGCGGCCCGAGGTGTGGGCGGGCACGGTGGAGCCGCTGCTGCGCGGGCGCCTCGACCAGCGCCTCCAGCCGCCGCAGCGCGGCGCCCAGCTCGCGCCCGCCGAGCGGGGTGAGGCGGTAGTAGCGCCGGCGCTCGCTCCCCAGCTCGGGGACGGCGCGCGCCGGCGACTCGGCGAGCAGCCCGTCGGCCAGCAGCCGCTTGATCACCCGGTACAGGTTCCCCGGGTCGAGCTGCACCAGCCCGTCGGTCCCGGCGGCGATCGCCTGCACGAGGCCGTAGCCGTGCCGCTCCCCCTCGCCCAGGGCGAGGAGGAGCTGCAGGTCGACCGGCTTGAGGGGGAGGTGGGGGCGGAGGTCGTCGGCCATGGTCGGTATGGTTGTTTTGACCATACGACCGGCCCGGGGGTTTGTGTCACCCCCTCGGCCCGACCGCCGCCCCCCGCCCGGTCAGCCGGGGAGCGTGCTCATGTCGAGGACGAACCGGTACTTCACGTCGCCGCGGAGCATGCGCGCGTACCCCTCGTCGACGCCGGCCACGGGGATCAGCTCGATGTCGGCGCCGATGCCGTGCTTGGCGCAGAAGTCGAGCATCTCCTGCGTCTCGGGGAGCCCGCCGATGAGCGAGCCGGCCATCCGCTTGCGCCGCATGATGAACGAGAACGCCGACGGCGACGAGTGCGGCGACGGCGACCCGCCGAGCAGCACGAGCGTCCCGTCGCGGCGCAGCGTCCCGAGCAGCCCCTCGAGGTCGTGCGGCGCCGACACGGTGTCGAGGATGACGTCGAGCGAGTTCTGCGCCCCCTTCATCGCCGCCGCGTCGCGCGACACGACGACGCGGTGCGCGCCGAGCCGCTCGCCGTCGGCGGCCTTCTCCGGCGACGTGGTGAACAGCGTCACCTCGGCGCCCATCGCGCGCGCCAGCTTGACCGCCATGTGCCCGAGCCCGCCCAGCCCGACGACGCCGACGCCCATCCCGGGGCCGACCTTCCACTGGCGCAGCGGCGAGAAGGTGGTGATCCCGGCGCAGAGCAGCGGGGCCGCCGAGGCGAGGTCCATCCCGTCGGGGATGCGCAGCACGAAGCGCTCGTCGACGACGATCTCGCTGGAGTAGCCGCCCTGCGTGGGGCGCCCGGTCTCCTTCTCGATCCCGCCGTAGGTCTGCGTGTGCCCGGTGTCGCAGTACTGCTCCAGCCCGGCCTCGCACGAGGCGCAGGTGCGGCAGCTGTCGACGAGGCAGCCCACGCCGACGGCGTCGCCCTGCTTGTACTTCGACACCCGGTCGCCGACGCTGACGACGCGACCGACGATCTCGTGCCCCGGGACCTGCGGGTACTTGATCGGCCCCCACTCGCCGCGGACGAAGTGCAGGTCGGAGTGGCAGACGCCGCAGTACTCGATCCGGATGCGGACGTCGGTCGGCCCCGGGTCGCGGCGCTCGAAGCGCCAGGGGGCCATGGGGGAGCTGGGGTCGTGCGCGGCGTAGCCGAGGGCCGGGATCATGGGTCGTGGCGTCGGGGGAGGGTGGCGCGAAGCGCGGACGCTCGCCGCACGTGGCGGGCCGCGTCAACTCCGCCGATCGGGGAGCCCGGCGCGTCCGGGAACCGTCCGGACCGCCGACCGACCCATGCCGCGGCGGCCGGTCGGCGCCACCGTGTGCCCATGTCCCACGCCGCCGCCCGCCGGTTCGTCTACCTGTTCCTGCTCGCGACCGCCGTGCTCTCGGCGGTCAGCTGGCGTGCTCCGGCGCAGGCCGAGGTCGCGGCGCACGAGCGGCGGTGTCCGGACAACGGCTGATCGAACTGCAGACAGGATTGACAGGAAACCGGGGGAAAGACTCGAGGCTACAGTCTTTCCCCCGGTTTCCTGTCAATCCTGTCCAATGCTTTTCACACGACGACGAACTTGTACATCAGCCGGATCATCCTGTACGCCTCGGTCATGCTCGGCGCCGTGAACGTCACCGTGTAGCCGTCGACGCGCTTCACGCCGGGAATCGCCTCGAGGATCTGCGGCGTCGTCACGTCGGCCAGGCGGAGGCGCACGCGCACCGGGCCGCCGCCGGGGAGCGCGAAGGGGCGGGCGGTCGCCGCGAGTCCGCGCGCCACCGCGGCGCCGAGCGAGTCCTTCACGAGCGTCGGGTGGAGCAGGCGCGCCGACTGGGGCGTCATGGCGACCTTGGTGACGACGCTCGCCGGGGCGCTGGCGCGCAGGGCGGCGGCGCTGGCGCCGAACTGGGCGACGAAGGCCGAGTCGCCGCTGACCGCGATCACCGGGACGCCGAGCGAGCCGGCGTAGAGCGCGTTCAGCTCCCCCTCGCCGACCTCGACGTCGTTCAGCCACAGCCCCTTCACCGCGCCCGTTCCCGTGTGCGCGAGGAAGCCGTCGGCGGTGCCGGCGCGCGCGTGGTAGCCGACGAAGATCGCCGCGTCGTGGCCGCGCTCCAGCCCCTCGACCATGCCGAGCGGCTTCACCGAGCCCTGGACGTACTGCACGCGCGGGTCGAGCTCCGCATGCAGCAGGTTCTGCATGTCGCCGTGCGAGTCGTTGACCAGTACCTGCGCCGCCCCCGCGCGCAGCACCGCGGCGACGACCGCGTTGACCTCGTCGGTCATGAGGCGTCGGCCGGTCGCGTAGTCCTTGCCGGTGGCGGTGGTCATCGCCGGCGTGCCGATGCCCCCGATCCCCTCCATGTCGACCGAGACGAAGACGCGGCGCGGGCGCTGCGCGGCGGCGGGGAGCGTGACGGCGGGAAGCGCGGCGAGCAGCGCGGCGAGGGCGAGGAGCGGGAGGCGTCGCATGCGGGTCATTCGGGGCGGAAGCGGATCGCCTGCCCGCCGCCGGGGGCGAGGACGAGGCGCAGGCGGTCGGTCGAGGCCACGGCGCGCGACGCGATCGCGATCGCGCGCGGGTTGGTGAGGAAGTGCGCGTCGGGGGCGTCGGCGTACGTCTCGGCGACCCAGCGGCGCCCGGCGGGGAGGAAGTCGAGCGGCACCTCCAGCGTGCGCCCCTCCTCGTCGGTGATCGCGCCGAGGAACCACTCGTCGCGCCCCTTCGCCCTGCGCGCGACCGCGACGTGGTCGCCGATGCGCCCCGAGAGGACCCGCGTCGTGTCCCAGTCCACCGCGACGTCGCGCACGAACCGGAACGCCGGCTCCCCCTCGTAGCTCTCGATCACGTCGGCCGCCATTTGCACCGGCGACCAGAGCACCACGTACAGCGCCAGCTGCTTGGCGAGCGTCGTGCGCACGCGCGACTCGTGCGGGGCGCGCGGCGTGCCCGTGGGGCGGCGGATCGCGAGGTCGAAGATCCCCGGCGTGTAGTCGAGCGGGCCGGCCAGCAGGCGCGTGAAGAAGAGGATCGTCTCGTGCTCGGGCGGGTTGCCGCCGCCGCCGGCGTTGTACTCCTGCCCGCGCGCGCCCTCGCGGCTCAGCATGTTGGGCCAGGTGCGGCGCTCGCCGGTGTCCATCACCGGCTCGTGCGCGTTCACGGTGATGCCGTAGCGCGCGGCCGTCTCGATCACGCGCCGGAAGTGGCGCACCATGTACTGCCCGGTGTGCGCGTGCCCCTCGCGCGTGCGGTCGTTGACGTAGCCGCTCTTGATCGCGGTGACGCCGAGCGAGCGGTAGAGGCGGAACGCCTCCTCCAGCTGCCGCTCATAGTTCGCGATCCCCATCGCCGTCTCGTTGTGGACGATCAGCGACACGCCCCTCTCCCGCGCGTACGCCGCCACCGCGCGCAGGTCGTAGTCGGGGTACGCGCGCGTGAACGAGAAGTCGCGCCCGTACGTCCCGATCCAGTCGCCGTCCCAGCCGACGTTCCACCCCTCGACCAGCGTGCCGCCCAGCCCGTTGGCGGCGGCGAAGTCGACGTACTGCTTCGCGCGTTCGGTCGTGGCGCCGTGCCTGGGGCCCTGCGGCCAGGTGTGCAGCCCGACGTGCATCCCCCACCAGATCCCGTCGTACTTCATGGGCCGGATCCAGCCCGCGTCGGCGATCCGGCTCGGCGGGTTGAGGTTGAGGCCGAGCACCGAGGGCGCGAGCTGCTCGGCGCGGTCGGCGATCTGGATCGTGCGCCAGGGCGTCGCGAACGGGGTGCGCCCGCGCACCTTCACCCCGTCGGCCCACGGCGCCAGCGCGGGGCGCAGCGTGCGGTCGGTGACGTTCCTCCCGACGTAGGCGAGGTCCATCGCCGCGTAGTCGGACAGGTCGGCCTCGTGCAGCACCACGATCGGCCCGCCCTGGAACTCGAGCGCCAGCGGCGTGCGCACCGTGTCGAGCATGCTCACCGGCGACGACGCGTACAGCATCTCGTAGCGGTCGGGGACCGGGCGGTTCGCCGGGATCCACCACGCGCGCGCGTCGTCGGCCAGCGCGAACTCGGTGCGCTCGTCCTGGATGGCGAAGTCGCGCAGGTTCGGCTGCGCCGGCAGCTCGTAGCGGAAGCCGACGCCGTCGTCGAACGCGCGGAACTCGACCGCGAACGTGCGCCGCGCCCCCGCCGACTCGGCGACCCGCACGCGCAGCGCGCGGTGGTGGTCGCGCACGCGCGCCACCTCGCCCCACGGCTGCGTCCACGTCGTGTCGACCGCCGCGCGCGTCGTGTCTACCAGCCGCAGCCCCGAGTCGAGCGGCGCCGCGCCGCGGAAGGCGAAGCCGAGGCGCGACGGGAGGACGAGCGCGCGCCCGTCGCGGCTCACCGCGTAGCGCAGGACGCCGCGGTCGACGCCGACGCGGACCGTGGTGCGCCCGTCGGGGGACAGCAGGGAGAGCGTGCCCCCCGCGCCCGGGTCGGTCGCGGGCTGCGCGAGCGCGGGGGCGGCGAGGCAGCAGAGGAGGGCGAGGGCGCGCATGCCGGTACAGGACAGCGTGGGGCGCGGGTGCGCAATGCCTCGGGTGTCGGCGCTCGCAGCCCGAGTCGACGGCGGGAGTCGTGACCACGGGAGTCGAAACGGCGGGAGTCGCGACCGCGCAGTGCGCTCTCACGACTCCCGCTCTGACGACTCCCGCCGTGCCGACTCCCGCCGTCGCCCTTCCCTTCACCTCGGCGTCAGCACCTTGAGCCCCACGATCCCAGCCACGATCAGCCCGACGCACGCCAGCCGCGCGGCGGTCGCCGGCTCGCGGAAGAGCACGATCCCCAGCGCCGCCGTGCCGACCGTGCCGATCCCGGTCCACACCGCGTAGGCGGTGCCCAGGGGGAGCGTGCGCAGCGCCACGGCCAGCAGCGCGATGCTCGCCAGCAGCGCGGCCGCCGTCGCGACCGAGGGCCAGGGGCGCGTGAACCCGTCGGTGTGCTTGAGCCCCACCGCCCAGCCGATCTCCAGCAGCCCCGCAACGAAAAGGACGACCCAGGCCATCACCGCCTCCGCGGTCGATGCAGGGTCGTCCCCACGAGGATGTCCGGGTCCGGGGGTCGTCCCCCGGGCGCGTCGTGCACGGCGGAATCTAACGACTCAGCCGGCCGCGATCGTCTCCAGCTCCTCCCAGCGGGCGGTGAGCGCCTGCAGCTCCCCCTCCAGCGCCTCCAGCCGCGCCTTCGCCTCGGCGGTCGCCGCGCCGTCGCGGAGCGTGGCCGGGTCGCCGAGCCGCGCGTACAGCGCGTCGCGCTCCCGCTCCGCGGCGTCGATGCGGTCGGGGAGCGCCGCCAGCTCGTGCGTCTCCTTGAACGACAGCTTCCGCTTCCGCTCGCCCTTCGGCGCGGCCGGCGCCGTCGGCGCGGGGGCGGGCTTCCGCGGCGCCGGCGCCGGCTCGGCGGGCACCGGCCGCTGCCGCACCCAGTCGGTGTAGCCGCCCGCGTACTCCACGACCCGCCCGTTCCCCTCGAACGCCAGCGTCCCCGTGACCACGTGGTCGAGGAACTCGCGGTCGTGGCTCACCAGCAGCAGCGTCCCCGGGAAGTCGAGCAGCATCGCCTCCAGCAGCTCCAGCGTCTCGACGTCGAGGTCGTTCGTCGGCTCGTCGAGCACCAGCAGGTTGAACGAGCGCGTGAACAGCCGCGCCAGCAGCAGCCGGTTGCGCTCCCCGCCGCTCAGCGCGCGCACCGGCGTGCGCGCCCGCTCGGGGGTGAACAGGAAGTCCTGCAGCCACGAGTGCACGTGCCGCATCTCGCCGCCGATCCGCACCCACTCGCCCCCCTCGGCGATGCTGTCGAACACCGACGTGTCGGGGTCGAGCTGCTCGCGCAGCTGGTCGAAGTACGCCAGCTCGATCCCCGTGCCGAGGCGCACGCTCCCCGCCTGCGGCTCCAGCTGCCCCAGGAGCAGCTTGATCAGCGTCGTCTTGCCGACGCCGTTGGGGCCGACCAGCCCCACGCGGTCGCCGCGCAGGATCAGCGTGCTCAGGTCGCGCACGATCGGGCGGTCGCCGTACGCGAACGCGAGGCCGCGCGTCTCGATCACCATCCGCCCCGAGCGCTCGGCGTCCTGCACCTCCAGCCTCACCGAGCCCGCGCGGTCGCGCCACGCGTCGCGCTCGCGCTTCATGGAGTCGAGCAGCCGCGCGCGCCCCTCGTTCAGCGTGCGGCGGGCCGTGATCGACGAGCGCAGGCGCACCGTCTCGCGCGCGATCCGCTTCTCGAACTCCGCGCGCTGCCGCGCCTCGGCGTCCAGCGCCGCCGCCTTGCGCTCCACGTAGCCGTCGTAGTCCGTCCCCCACTCGGCCAGCCGCCCGCGGTCGAGCTCCACGATGCGCGTGGCGACGCGGCGCAGGAAGGCGCGGTCGTGCGTCACGAACAGCAGCGTCGTCCCGCGCTCCACCAGGAAGCGCTCCATCCACTCGATGGCGTCGACGTCGAGGTGGTTGGTGGGCTCGTCGAGCAGGAGGACGTCGGGCTGGCGCACCAGCGCGCGCGCCAGCAGCGCCTGCCGCTTGCGCCCCCCCGACAGCGACGCGAACTCGGCGTCGGCGTCGAGCCCGAGGTGCAGCAGCACGCTCTCGACGCGCGACTGCACCTGCCACGCGGCGGCGGCGTCGAGCTGCTGGTGCAGCCGCTCCAGCTCGCGCAGCGCGCGCTCGCCCGGGTCGCGCGCGACGTCGACGCTCGCCTGGTGGTAGCGCGCCAGCAGCCGCCCCGTCTCCCCCAGCCCCTCGGCGACCACGTCGTACGTCGTCCCCGCCAGCGCCTGCGGCACCTCCTGCTCCAGCCGCGCCACGGTGACGCCGGTCTGCCGCACCACCTCGCCCCCGTCGGGCGCCAGCGTGCCGTCGAGCAGCGCCATGAGCGTGCTCTTCCCCGCCCCGTTGCGGCCGAGCAGGCAGACGCGCTCGCCGCGCTCGATCCAGAGGGTGGCGCCGTCGAGCAGCGGGGGGCCGCCGAAGGCGAGGGTGACGTCCTGGAGGCCGAGCAGGGCCATGCGTGTGTCGCCGGGAGGGGTGGGACGGGCGCTGCGGGCTGCGGACTGCGGGTGCTCGATCCGCAGCCCGCAGTCCGCAGCGCCTCAAGTTACCCAGTGGCGCACGCTCCTTGCCCGATCGCCCGCGAACCCTCTGGAGGAATGCAGATGCGCCGGATCGCATGGTTGGCCGCCCTCGTGCTGGCGGCGTGCACGGTCAGCGACTCGAGCGACCAGCCGCGCTCGGCGTCGGTCCCACCCGCCGGGCCGGCGCCGGTCGGGCCCGCCGTTCCGCAGGCGGGGGCGCCGCTGCCGACGGCCGACTCGGCGATGGGGACGCTCCCCGGCGACCCGGCCGCGGCGGCCGACAGCGGCGTCGCCGTCGCCGACATGCGGCTCGAGGTCGACACGCGGGCGCGCGAGCTCCACGTGTACCGCGGCGGGCAGCGCGTCGAGACGCATTCGGTCGCCGTCGGCTCCGCCGAGTGGCCGACGCAGCCGGGGGAGTGGAGCGTGCGGCAGGTCGTGTTCAACCCCGAGTGGATCCCGCCCGACGAGTCGTGGGCCGAGCAGCGCGAGCGGCGGGCGCCCGGCGACCCGAAGAACCCGCTGGGGCGCGCGCAGCTCATCTACGACCCGCCGCGCACCATCCACGGCACCAACGAGCCGCAGTCGATCGGGCAGGCGGTGTCGCACGGCTCGATCCGGCTCCCGAACTCGGTGATCCTGGAGCTGGCGCGCGAGGCGATGGCGGCGGCGGGGGTGGAGAGGGACGACGCATGGTACCGGCAGGTGCAGCAGAACCGCACCGAGAAGGTGATCGTCGACCTGCCGAAGCGGATCCCGATCCGGGTGTTCTGAGATCCTGACTTGACGCGGGCGCCGGCGGGGGCACGATAGAGGGTCCCCGTCGGAGAGCCCGCGTGCGTCCCACGTTCGCAGTCGGCCTCGTCTGTCTCGCCGCGCTCCGCGCCGGCGCCCCCGTCCGCGCCCCCGAGCCCGCCCCCGAGCGCGCGCGCCCGAACGACAACCGCGTCGCCGCCGGCGCCATGCGCGGCGACACGCTCGCGCTGCGCCTCGAGGCGCGCCTCGCCGAGTGGCACCCCGACGGCGACGACGCGCCCGGGGCGACGGTGCAGGCGTTCGCCGAGGCGGGGGGCGCGGCGTGGATCCCCGGACCGCTGGTGCGCGTGCGCGCCGGGACGCCGGTGCACGTCACGCTGCGCAACGCGCTCGCCGACACGCTGGTCGTGCACGGGCTGCACGACCGCGCCGCGGCGCCGGCGGCGGCGCAGGCGCCGCTGCGCCTCG
>NZ_JARGEK010000178.1 GCF_029211165.1 Roseisolibacter sp. H3M3-2 | reverse complement strand
CGCGCCGGCGCCGTCGGCCGCCGCGCTGCGCACCGCGGTCGCCGGCACCACCAGCGCCCGCGCCGCGCCGAGGGCGATGCGCCCGCGCGCGTACTGCCCGCCGATAATCCGGCCGCTCGCGTTGGCCAGCTCGACGTACACGCCGACCTGCCGCGTCCCCGCGTCGGCCACCGGGTCCACGCGCGCCACGCGCCCGCGGAACTCCTCGCCGGGGAAGGCGTCGAGCGCGAACGTCACCGGCTGCCCGACCTTCACGCGCGCCGCGTCGGCGACGCCGATCTGCCCCGACAGCTCGAGCACCCGCCCGTCGACGACGGTCAGCAGCTCGTCCCCCGGGTTCACGGCCTCCCCCTCCTGCCGCTGCCGCGCGCTCACCACGCCGTCGAGCGGCGCCGTGACGGCGGTGAACCCCGCCGCCTCGCCGGCGCTGGTCGCCTGCGCGCGCGCCGCGGCCAGCTGCGCCACCGCGGCCTCGTGGCTCGCCTCGGCGCTCTGCCGCTCGATCTGCGTCATGGCGCCGGCGCCGTGCAGCTCGCGCGCGGCCTCCATCTGCTTCTGCGCGACGGTGACGTTGGCCTGCGCGGCGGCCACGCCGGCGCGCGCGCCGGCGGCCTGGCTCACCACGCCGGCCGCGCGGATCGTCGCCGTCCGCTGGCCGCGCCGCACGCGGGTGCCGCGGTCCGCGCGCAGGTCGGCGATCGTGCCTGGCACCTGCTCGCGCAGCGTCACCGTCTCCTTCGGCTGCAGGGGGCCGCCCAGCGTGACGGCGCTCCCGATCAGCGCCTCGCGCACCTCGGCGACGCCCTGCGCGTCGAGGAGGGGTCCGCGCGCGGGGGGCGCGGCCGCCGGGGGCTTCGCGGGCTCGCGCGCGTCGGAGCTGCCGGCGCTCCCCGCCGCGGCGAGCGTCGCCGCCGCCAGCAGCGCGGCGCCGGCGCGGGAGGAGAGGGTCGGCCGGCGGGTCGTCGGGATGGACATCGGGCGGTCGCGGTGCGGGTCGTGGGTGGCGGTCATGGTCAGCGCGCGGGCGTCGGGACGGCCGGGGCGGCGCCGAGCGCGCGCTCGACCCCCGCGTCGGCGATGTGGAAGTCGGCGATCGCCTGCGCGACGTTGGTGCGGGCCTGCAGCAGCGCGAGCCGCGCGTCGGACACCTCGAGCTGCGTCGCCAGCCCGCGCTCGAAGCGCAGCACGGTGAGGTCGTGGACGCGCTGCGCCTGGTCGACGGTGCGCTGCCGCGCGGCGATGCTGCTCAGCGCGCGCTGGCGCTCGCCGCGCGCCTGCTGGTACTGCACCTGCACGCCCTCCTTCAGCTGCCCGAGCTGCAGCCGCGAGCGCTCCAGCTCCACGCGCGCCTGCTCCAGCTCCGCCGTGCGGCGGAAGCCGGTGAACAGCGGCACCGACACGCCCACCGCCGCCGAGACGTCGCGGCGCCACGGCGTGTCATTGAAACCGAACGTCGTGCCGGGGAGGTTCTGCGCGCCGTAGTTCACCTGCAGCGACACCGACGGCAGGAAGGCGCCGCGCGCCACGTCCACCTGGCGCGCCCGGATCTCGACCTGCCGCTCGGCGGCCGACACCGACGCGCGCTGCGCCGCCACCGCGGTCGGGTCGGGCTCGCCGAGCGTGTCGACGACGGCCGGCGCGGCGAGCGCGGTGGTGAGCTTCACGGGCCGCGTCAGCGGAAGGTCGACCAGCCGCTTGAGGTCGAGCACCGCCACCTCGGCGGCGTTGCGCGCCTCGACGAGCTGCGGGCGCAGGTTCTCCGCCGACACCTCGGCGCGCAGCACGTCGAGCTCCGAGCCGGTGCCGGCCTGGAGACGGAGGCGCTGCTGCTCGTGGAAGCGCAGCGCCTGGTCGAGCGCCGCCTGCGCGATCGCCTCGAGCTGCTGCGACAGCGCGGCGCGCACGTAGGCCCGGCGGACCTGCAGCGCGACCTCGGCGACCTGCTCGCGGAACTCGAAGCCCGCGGCCTCGCGGTAGCTGTCGGCGATCTTGAGCGCCGCGCCCACGCGCCCGCCCGAGTAGAGGACCTGCGAGCCGGAGACGCCGGCGACGTAGGCGTTGGGACGGCCCAGCGGGAGCGAGCCGAACAGCCCGCCGATCCCGCCGAGCCCCGCCAGCCCGGCGTTCTGCTCCAGGTAGCGCAGCCGCTCCGCGACCGACCCGGTCGAGTCGGGGGCGAAGCGCATCGAGTCGGGGAGGGAGAACCCGCCGCCCGTGTTGAAGGGGGAGGCGTAGGTGCGCGTGTACGAGAGCGTCCCGTTCAGCTGCGGGAGCGCCTGCGCGCGGGCGGCCGTGACCTGCGCCGCGGCGAGGTCGACCTGCGCCTTCGCGAGGCGGACCTCCTGGCTCTGCCCGAGCGCCCGGGCGAGCGCCTGGTCGAGGGTGAGCGGCGTGCTGTCGGCGGCCGCGACCGCCGCCGTCGGGGCGGCGCAGGGCGGCTCGGGGGTGCAGGGCGCCGGCGGCTGGAGGGCGGCGGCGAGTATGAGGAGCGAGCGCATCGGTCGGCTTGGATTAGAACGGCGATTCTACTTGCCTACAGTAGAATCGTCGTTCTAGAATGTCAATACTAGAAAGCCGACCTTCTCCCCGGCATCAGACCGGCGTTACGTGAGCGCATGACCGATCCGACCTCCGACATCCTCACCCAGCGGGCGCCGCGGCAGGAGCGCGGCCGCCGGCGGGTCGACGAGATCCTCGACGCCGCGGAGGGCCTCGTGGCCGAGGTCGGTCCCGCGGCCGCCTCGATTCAGGAGATCGCCCGGCGGGCGGGGGCGTCGGTCGGCTCCATCTACCACTTCTTCCCGACCAAGGACGCGCTCTTCGAGGGGGTGCGCGCGCGGTTCGAGGAGGAGGTCGGCGGGATCGCCGCGACCATGCTGGCGACCGCCGACGAGTGGGCGCGCCTCGACCTCGCGACGTTCGTCGACCGGTCGCTGGCGCCGTTCATCGAGCTCACCGAGCGGCGGCCGGCGATCTTCCTCCTGTCGGTGAACGCCGCCGGCCAGCGCGTCCCCAAGGACGCCGCGGTCGACGCGGCCATGCGCGAGGCGACCCTCGCCACCTTCGCGCGCCGCTACCCGGACGTCCCCGCCGCGGAGCTGTCGCTGCGCGTGGACGTCACGCGGGGGCTCGGCGACGGGCTGGTCGCGCTGATGCTCCACGCCGACGCCGGGGGCCGCCGCCGGCTGCTGGAGGAGCTGCGGCGGGCGATCCACGGCTACCTCGCGTCCTACGAGGAGGGAGCGGGGCGGTAGATTCGCCGGCCATGACGGCCTCCCTCGCGCTCGCGCTCCTCCTGCTCCTCGCGCCGGCGGCGCTCGCCGCGCAGGCCGCCGAGGCGTCGCTCGGCGTCATCCCGCGCCCCCGCGCGCTCATGACGCGCCCGGGCGCCTTCACGCTCGGACCGCGTACCGTCGTGTGGACCGACGCCGCGAGCGCGGCCAAGGGACGCCAGCTCGCGCGCGCGCTGGAGCCGGCGACCGGGTACGCGCTCGCCGTGCGCACCGGCGGCGCGCCGCCGGCGACCGACGTGATCGAGCTGCGGCGCGACCCGGCGCTGGCCGCGTCGCTCGGCCCGGAGGGATACCGGCTCAGCGTGCGCCCCGGGCGCGTGGTCGCGCGCGCCGCGGGGGAGGCGGGGCTGTTCTACGCCGCGCAGACGATGCGGCAGCTCCTCCCGCCGGCGGTGTTCCGCGACGCGCCCGTCCCGGGCGTCGCGTGGACGATGCCCGCCGTCGAGATCGAGGACGCGCCGCGGTTCGCGTGGCGCGGCGCGCACCTCGACGTCGCGCGGCACTTCATGCCGAAGGCGTTCGTGAAGCGCTACATCGACCTGCTCGCGCTCCACAAGCTGAACGTCTTCCACTGGCACCTCACCGACGACCAGGGGTGGCGGCTGGCGATCCGGAAGTACCCGCGCCTCACCGAGGTCGGCGCGTGGCGCGCCGCGACGCTGGTCGGGAAGCCGCACACCGACACGACGAACAACACGTACGACGGCACGCGGCACGGCGGCTTCTACACGCAGGACGACGCGCGCGAGATCGTCGCCTACGCGGCGGCGCGCCACGTCGCCGTCGTCCCCGAGATCGAGATGCCGGGGCACGCGCGCGCGGCGATCGCCGCCTACCCCGAGCTGGGCGTCACCGGCGAGGCGATCCCCGTGTGGACCAACTGGGGGGTGACGCCGCACATCCTGAACGCCGACGAGCGCACCGTCGCCTTCATGCAGGACGTGCTGACCGAGGTGCTCGCGATCTTCCCGTCGCGCTTCGTCCACGTCGGCGGCGACGAGGCGGCGAAGGACCTGTGGAAGACGAGCCCGCGCGTCCAGGCGCGCATCCGGGAGCTCGGGCTGAAGGACGAGCACGAGCTGCAGAGCTGGTTCATCCGCCGCATGGACGCGTTCCTCACGCAGCGCGGGCGCCGCCTCGTCGGGTGGGACGAGATCCTGGAGGGCGGGCTCGCCCCCGGCGCGACGGTCATGTCGTGGCGCGGCACGCAGGGCGGGATCGCCGCCGCGCGCGCGGGGCACGACGTCGTCATGGCGCCGGGGCGCTGGACCTACTTCGACCAGTACCAGTCGACCGACCAGACGCGCGAGCCCCCCGCGTTCGGCGGCTTCCTCCCGGTGGACACGGTCTACGCCTTCGAGCCCGTCCCGCGCGAGCTCGACGCGGCGCAGGCGCGGCGCGTGCTCGGCGCGCAGTGGCAGCTGTGGACGGAGTACGTGCCGACCACGCGGCACGCCGAGTACATGGTCTTCCCGCGCGCCGCGGCGCTGGCCGAGGTGGTGTGGACGCCGGCCGCGCGGAAGGACCTCGCGGGGTTCCGCGCGCGGCTGGCGCGCCACCTGGCGCGGCTGGACGCGCTCGACGTCGGCTACCGCCGAGACACCATGCCTTGACAGGCATATAACCAACACGGCATACTATCGGCGTGCCCACCGCCCCGTTCGAGGTCCTCGCCGAGCCGACCCGCCGCCGCGTGCTCGACCTGCTGCTGGAGCAGGAGCGCACGGTCGGCGAGCTGGTGGACGCGCTCGCCATGAGCCAGCCCGCCGTCTCGAAGCATCTGCGCGTGCTGCGCGACGCGGGGCTCGTGGAGGCGCGCGTCGACGCGCAGCGCCGCGTGTACGCGCTGCGTCCCGCGCCGCTGGCCGAGGTCGACGCGTGGCTCGCGCCGTACCGGAAGTTCTGGCGCGGCCGGCTCGCGTCGCTGCAGCGGCACCTCGACCGCGACAACTGAGCGGCACGCCACCCCCACCCGCCCCCGCCATGACCGCCGCCGCCCCCGCCGCCCCCGCCGCCAGCACCGACCGCATCGAGGAGCACGTCGTGCTCCGCCAGCCCCGCGCCCGCGTCTGGCGCGCGCTCACCACCGCCGAGGAGTTCGGGGCGTGGTTCGGCGTGCGGCTCTCGGGCGGGACGTTCGCGCCGGGCGCGCACGTGCGGGCGCAGTTCACGATCCCCGGCTACGAGTACGTCGTGTTCGACGTGCTGGTGGGCGACGTGGTCCCCGAGGAGCGCTTCTCCTGGCGCTGGCACCCGCACGCGGTGGAGCGCGGCGCCGACTACTCGGCCGAGACGCGCACGCTGGTCGAGTTCGCGCTGGAGGACACGGCCGACGGGGGCACGCTGCTGCGCGTGACCGAGAGCGGCTTCGACGCGCTCCCCGAGGCGCGGCGCGCGACCGCGCTGGCCGGCAACACCGGCGGCTGGACGTCGCAGCTGCGCAAGCGGCTGGTCGCCTACCTCGACGGGTGATGCCGCGCCCGCCCGTAGCCTCGCGCGAGGAGTGGCTGGCGGCCCGCCGCGCCCTCCTCGCGCGCGAGAAGGAGGCGACGCGCCTCCGCGACGCGATCGCCGAGGAGCGCCGCGCCCTGCCGATGGTGCGCGTCGACGCGCCCTACGTGTTCGAGACGCCCGACGGCCCGGCGACGCTGCGCGACCTGTTCGGCGGCCGCACGCAGCTCGTGGTCTACCACTTCATGTTCGCCCCGACGTGGGCGCAGGGGTGCCGCAGCTGCTCGTACGTGATGGACAACGTCGAGGGGGCGCTCGCCCACCTCGGCGCGGCCGACACGGCGTTCGTGGCCGTGTCGCGGGCGCCGCTCGCGCAGCTCGAGGCGTTCAAGGCGCGCATGGGGTGGCGCTTCCCGTGGGTGTCGTCGGGGGAGTCGGACTTCAACTACGACTACCACGTGACGCTCGACGAGGCGCGCGGGAGCGGCGAGTACAACTACGAGCCGGTGGCGGCGCTGCGCGCCCGCGGCGAGGTCCCGCCCGACGAGACCGACATGCCGGGGTTCAGCGTCTTCCTCCGCGACGGCGACGAGGTGTTCCACACCTACTCGACGTACCTGCGCGGGGTGGACGCGGTGCTGAACACGTACACCCTGCTCGACATGACGCCGCTCGGCCGCAACGAGGCGCACCCGATGCAGTGGGTGCGCCACCGCGACCGCTACCCGGCGGCGGGCGTCACCGCCTGACCGTCCCGCCGGCGCCCCCCTCGCGCCCCGGCCCCGTGCGCGGCGTCGCCCCGACGGCGCGCACGGCCGGCGGCGCGGCGGTCTCGGGGCCGGCGCTCAGCCCCGCGAGCGCCGCCTGCCCGAGCCGCGCCTCGTTGAGCGCGTGGCCGAGCACGCGCGCCGCCTCCTGCGGGGCGTGGAAGCCCATCGAGTTCTCCGCCTCGACGAAGTCGGTGTAGAACTGGGCGCGCCGGTGGTGCTGGCGCGCCTTCGCCACGCGCGGGCTGGCGCTGTCGGCGGCGAGCGCGGCGCGGATGTCGCGCGACAGCGCCAGCGTCGCGTCGAGCGCCAGGTTGCGCAGCTCGAAGGTGCGCCCCTGGATCGTCTCGACGCGCCCGCGCAGCTCCTCCTCGCTCTGCTTGTGGCACGTCTGGCAGGCGCGGTTGACGTTCAGCACGGGGCTGCGCACCCAGTGGTCGCTGATCTTCATCGCCCCGGTGCGGACGTACGGCATGTGGCAGTCCGCGCAGGCGACGCCGCTGCGCGCGTGCACCCCCTGGTTGTACAGCTCGAACTCGGGGTGCTGCGCCTTGAGCGTAGGCGCGCCGCTGGTGGCGTGCGCCCAGTCGCGGTGCCCGGTCGAGTCGTAGTACGCCATGATGCTGTCGGCCGTGAGCCCCTTGGCCCACGGGTAGGTCAGCGTCTTCTGCGGGCCGCGGAAGTAGTACTCGACGTGGCACTGGCCGCAGACGTAGGTGCGCATCTCCTGCCGCGTGGCGTCGCGGTTGACCTGGTAGTCCTGCACGCCCTGGCGCGCCTTGGCGAGCCGGATCCCCTCCATGAAGGCGGGGCGCGTCACGCGCAGCTGCATCGTCCCCGCGTCGTGGCAGTCGACGCACGCCACCGGGTGCGTGACCTCCTTCCGCGCCGCCTGGTACGGGAGCTTGTTGACGCTGTCGAACCCCGCGCGCAGGTCGCCGCGCCCGAGCCGCGTGTAGGTGGCGTACATCGACGCGTGGCAGTTGAGGCACGTCCCCGGCTGCTGCGTGGCCTGCTGGCGCCGCGTGAACTCCTGATCGATGAGGACGTAGGCGTGCCCGCGCTCCTCGCGGAAGTCGGTGGAGAACGCGTAGCCGCGCCAGAACTCGACCAGGCGCGGGTCCTCCTCCAGCCGCGACTGCGCGACGACGGTGCGCGGGTCGCCCTGCGTCGGGGCGTGGGGCACGGCCTCGCTCCCGCCGTAGCGCGTGCGCACCTGGTCGGTGGTGCGGCGGTAGGCGTCGTAGTGCTGCGGGAAGTTGCGCCCCCACACCGCCGGGTCGGTGGTGGTGTCGGCGAGCGCGACGACGCGGTAGAACGGGTTGCGCGCCTCGTCCTGGCGGCGGACGATGTTGGCCAGCAGCGCCCCGATGCCGAGCGCGCCGGCGAACGCCACGACGGCCGCGAGCGCGAACCAGCGGCCGCGGACGCGGCGGTGGTGCCGCTCGGGCGCCGCGGCGGGGGGCGTGGGGCCGGCGGGGGGCGTCGTCATGCGCGGGTCGGGTGGGCGGTGGGCGGTGGGCGTGGGACGTGGGCGCGCGCGTCAGCGCACCCAGTGGCCGACGGCGGCGTGGCAGCGGACGCAGGAGGCGGAGCGGTCCTCCTCGCCGGTCGCGGCGTGCGCGGCGGCCTGCATGCGGCCGTCGCCGGTGCGCCACGCGTCGTCGCGCGCCCGCGGGTCCTGCGGCGACGACGGCGCGACGTGCGCGCCCGGCGTGATGGACGCGGTGACCGCCTGGTGGCAGTCGCGGCAGGCGCGCTCGGTGATCTGCCGGTTGCGCGGCGTGATGCGGATCGGGTCGGGGTAGTTCCCCGTGGTGAAGTAGAACGAGTGCCAGAAGCCGTTGAGCGCCTTGGTCGCGTACTTGCCCATGAGGCCGTGCGGCGTGTGGCACGAGTTGCACGTCGCGACCGCGCGGTGGCTCCCCTTGGTCCACGCGGCGTAGTAGTCCTCCATCACGTGGCAGTTCGCGCACGCGGCCGGGTCGTCGGTGAGGTACGAGTGGCCGCGCGCGAAGCCGAAGGTGAAGGCGCCGAGCCCCGCCACCAGCCCGAGCGCCACGGTGGCGGCCAGCAGCCACTTCGTCCGCGCCCGGATGCCGAGCGAGGTGTCGGGCGGCGGCGCGCCGCGCGGGTCAGCGCCGGACATCGAGCTCCACGTACGAGAGCCACGCCGGCCGCGTCCCCGGGTAGACGGCGCGCACGGCGTCGCCGGCCGCGGCGCGCGCGACGTACGCGGCCAGCCCGAGCCGCGGCGACAGCCGCAGGTCGGCGCTCAGGTCGGCGAGCGTGGCCAGCGCGCGCGCGCCGCCGGTCGGACGCCCGGCGTAGCCGAAGCTCGCGCGCTCGAACGCGCCGCCCCCCGCGTACCAGAGGTCCGAGGCCGACGCGAGGCGCACCGACGACAGGTCGCCCCGCAGCGCGAGCCGCGTCCCCGGTCGGAGGGCGAGCGTCACCGCCCGCTGCGACACGTTCATCAGGTTGTGGAAAGGGAAGCGCGCGAACGGGCGCGGCGTCGGCAGCCCGTTGAAGAAGGTGCCGTGGCGCGCGTCGCCCGCGTCCCGGTCGCCGCCGCCGTGGAACGCCCACACGCGCAGCCACGGGCGGAGCGACGGCAGCAGGGCCGGCTGCAGCCCGAGCTCCAGCGCGCCGGCGGCGGCGCGGTGGTCGAGCCGCCCCCAGTCGCCGGCCTGCCACGCCCCCCACGCCACCCCGTCCACGGTGCCGACCGGCGTCGCGCGCGCCCACAGCGCGTGCGCGCCCAG
>NZ_JARGEK010000177.1 GCF_029211165.1 Roseisolibacter sp. H3M3-2 | reverse complement strand
GGCGCCGGCAACCTCTGGAACTGGCTGCCGCAGGCGCGCGTCACGCGCACGCTCGCCGCGCCGGCGGCGCGCGTGCGGCGGGCGGTGCAGGGCGCGGTGCTGGCGCCGGTGGCCGGCGCGGTCGCGCGCGCGGGCGCGACGGTCACCCTCTACCGCGAGCCATGAACGTCCCGTCGCAGCTGCCGGAGGCCCCGGCCGTCGTCGACCTCGCCGCGATCGCCGACGCGCTGGACCGCGCCGGGCTCCTCGTCGAGCGGCGCGGCGCGCTTCCCGCGCCCGCCGCGGGCGTGACCGAGGACAGCCGCGCCGTCGTCCCCGGCGCGCTGTTCATCGCCGTGCGCGGCTCCGTGCGCGACGGCCACGACTACCTGGCCGACGCCGCGGCGCGCGGCGCGGCCGCGGCGCTGGTCGAGGACCCGACGCGCACCGACCTCCCCGCGCTCGTGGTGCGCGACGGGCGGCGCGCCACCGCGCTCGCCGCCGCCGCCGCGTACGGCGAGCCGGCGCGCCAGCTCGCGCTCGTCGGCGTGACCGGGACGAACGGGAAGACGACCACGGTGGACATGCTGCGCCACCTGCTCGACACCCCGCAGCGGCCCGCCGCCTCGATCGGCACGCTCGGCGTGCGCCTCGGCTCCGAGGGCGCGCCGTTCCCCGGCGGGTCCGGGCTCACCACGCCCGGGCCGGTCGAGCTGCAGCGGCTGTTCCGCCGCCTGGCCGACGCCGGCACGCGGCAGGTCGCGATGGAGGTGTCGTCGCACTCGCTCGACCAGCGCCGCGTCGAGGGCGTGCTGTTCGACGTCGCGGTGTTCACCAACCTCACGCGCGACCACCTCGACTACCACGGGACGATGGAGGCGTACCTCGCCGCCAAGGCCCGCCTGGTCGAGCACCTCACGCCGCAGGGCGCCGCGGTGGTCAACGCCGACGACCCGTCGTGGGTCGGGCTGCCCGCGACGCCGCGGGTGGTGACGTTCAGCGCGTCGGGCGCCGACGCCGACGTGACGGTGCGCGACCTCGCGTTCGGCCCGCGCGGCGTGCGCGCCACGCTCCGCATCGCCGGCGACGAGGCGCCGCTGACGCTGCCGCTCATCGGCGCGTTCAACGTCGCCAACGCCTGCGCCGCCGCCGCCGCCGCGCACGCGCTGGGCATGCCGATCGACCGCATCGTCACGCGGCTCGCCTCGCAGCCGCAGGTGCCGGGGCGGCTGGAGGTGCTGCACGAGGGGCCGACGGTGCTGCGCGACTACGCGCACACCCCCGACGCGCTGGAGCGCGCGATCGCCGCCGTGCGCCCGTTCGCGACCGGCCGCCTCATCGTGCTGTTCGGCGCCGGCGGGGATCGCGACCGCGGCAAGCGTCCCGAGATGGGGCGCATCGCCGCGCGCGACGCCGACCTGGCCATCGTCACCAGCGACAACCCGCGCACCGAGGACCCCGAGCGCATCCTCGACGACATCGAGGCCGGGATGGGGGCGGGGGAGCGGCTGCGCGTGACCGACCGGCGCGACGCGATCGCCCGCGCCATCGCGCTCGCCGGCCCCGACGACGTCGTGCTGCTGGCGGGCAAGGGGCACGAGACGTATCAGATCCGCGGCACCGAGACGCTGCCCTTCGACGAGCGGGAGATCGTGCACGAGCTGACGGCGAACGGGAGGCCCGCGTGAGCGCGCCGTTCTGGACCCACGACCGGGTCGCGCGCGCGCTCGACGGCGAGCTGTCGGGCGCGGTGCCGCGCGGCACGGCGACGCTGACCGGCGTGGCCACCGACACGCGCGCGCTGCGCGGGGGGGAGCTGTTCGTGGCGCTGCGCGGCGAGCGCTTCGACGCCCACGACTTCCTCGCCGACGCCGTGAAGGCCGGCGCGGCGGCGCTGGTCGTGCAGGACGCCGAGCGCACCGCGGGGCTCGGCGTGGCGGCGTTCGTGGTGCGCGACACGCTGCACGCGCTCGGGCTGCTCGCGCGCCACTGGCGGCGCACGTGGGGCGGCACGGTCGTCGGCGTCGCGGGCTCCAACGGCAAGACGAGCACGAAGGAGCTGCTGAGGGCCGCGATCGGCGCCGAGCGCACGGTGCACGCGACGACGGGGAACCTCAACAACCTGGTGGGCGTCCCGCTCACCCTGCTCGCGCTCCCGCCGGCCACCGAGGTCGCGGTGGTCGAGATGGGGACGAACATGCCCGGCGAGATCCGCCGGCTGCGCGCGATCGTCGAGCCCGAGCTGGTCGTCCTGACCTCGATCGGCGAGGAGCACCTCGAGGGGCTCGGCGACCTGGCCGGCGTGCTGCGCGAGGAGAGCGACGCCTTCGACGACGCCGAGCTGGCGGTCGTCCCCGCCGACCAGCCCGAGGTCGGGGATGCCGCGCGCGGGCGGGCCCGCCGCGTCGAGAGCGCGGGGCTGGACGTCGGCGACCTGCGCGCCGAGCGCTGGGAGCTCCACCCCGACGGGACGGGGACGCTGGTGGTCGACGGCGTCGAGGTGCGCACCCCGCTGCGCGGCGCGCACAACCTGCGCAACGCGATGCTGGCGCTGGCCGCCGCGCGCGCGCTCGGCATCCCGTTCGCCTCGGCGGCGCGCGGGCTGGCGGCGATGCCGGTGCCGAGCATGCGCTCGGCGTGGACGCCGCTCGGCGCGGCGACGCTGGTCAACGACGCGTACAACGTGAACCCCGACTCGGCGCGCGCCGCGCTCGCCCTGCTCGTCGGCGCCGCCGCCGGGGGCGAGCGCGTCGTGGTGCTCGGCTCGATGCGCGAGCTGGGGCCGCACGCCGCGCGGCTGCACGAGCAGCTGGCGCGCGACGCGCTCGCCCGCGGGCTCGAGGTGGTCGCCGGCGTGGGCGACATGGCGGCCGCGCTGACCGCCGTGGCGCCGGGCGACCCGCGCGTGGTGGCCGCCCCCGACGTCGACGAGCTGTGGCCGCGGCTGGCGCCGCGCCTCGCGCCCGACGCGATGATCCTCCTGAAGGCCTCGCGCGGGATGCGCCTCGAGCGCCTCGTTCCGCACCTCGAGGCGTGGGCCGGCGTCGAGCCGTCCGCGCCCGCCCCGCACTGAGACCGCCCACACCGCCCCCGTGCTCTACTACTTCCTGCAGCCCCTGGCGCGCGACGTCCGGCTGTTCAACCTCCTCAACTACATCACGTTCCGCGCGGCGGCCGCCTTCGTGACGGCGCTCGTCATCGCGTTCGTGGTGGGGCCGTGGATCGTGGGCCGGCTGCGCGCGATGGCGGTCAACCAGGTGGTGCGCGAGGGGACCCCCGACACGCACGCCGGCAAGGGCTCCACGCCGACGATGGGCGGGCTGATCATCCTCGCCGCCACGGTCGTCCCGGCGCTGCTGTGGGGGCGCTTCGGCGCGCGCGGGGGCGAGTACCTGCTCATCGCGCTGCTGGTCATGCTCTGGATGGGCGGCATCGGCTTCCTCGACGACTACCTCAAGCTCCGCCAGAAGCGGCTCGGGCTGAAGAACGAGGGGCTGGTCGAGCGCTACAAGCTCGCGGGGCAGGTCACGGCGGGCGTCGTGCTCGGGCTGTACCTCTGGCTGCAGCCGCTCTCGACGCTGCCCGGCGCGTCGACCACGCTGCCGTTCTTCAAGTACATCCTGATCGTCCCGCTCTCGGCGTCGCTGGCGTGGCTGTACGTCCCGTTCGTGACCTTCATCCTCACCGGCGCCAGCAACTCGGTGAACCTGACGGACGGGCTGGACGGGCTGGCGACGGGGCTGACGGCCATCGCGGCGGCGACGTTCGGGATCTTCGCGTACCTCATGGGGCGCATCGACACGAGCTTCTACCTCCAGATCTTCTACCTGCGCGGGGCGGGGGAGCTCACCGTCTTCTGCGCGGCGATCTTCGGCGCCTGCGTGGGCTTCCTCTGGTTCAACACCTTCCCGGCGCAGGTCTTCATGGGCGACACCGGCTCGCTCGGCCTCGGCGGCGCGCTGGGCGCGGTGTCCATCCTGCTCAAGAGCGAGTTCCTGCTGCTCATCATCGGCGGCGTGTTCGTCGCCGAGACGATCTCGGTGATCCTGCAGCGGTCGGTGTTCAAGTACCGCCGCCGCCGCTTCGGGCTCGAGTACGCGCAGAAGCACCGGGTGTTCAAACGCGCGCCGCTGCACCACCACTTCGAGGTCTCGGGGTGGCCCGAGACGCAGGTGGTGGTGCGCTTCTGGATCCTCGGGATCTTCTGCGCGATCCTCGCGCTGGCCACGCTCAAGCTGCGCTGAGGATGAACGCGGGCATCTTCCGCGGCCGCCCGGGGGGCGAGGTCGCGGTCATCGGGCTCGGGAAGAGCGGCCGCTCGGTCGCCGAGCTGCTGGCGCGCGACGGGCACCGCGTCTACGCCTCCGACGCCGGCACCGGCGACGCCGCCCGCGCGGCCGCCGAGGCGCTGCGCGCGCTCGGCGTGGACGCCGAGGCGGGGGCACACGACCTGGCGCGCATCGCCAAGGCCGCGCTGGTCGTCGCCAGCCCGGGCGTCCCGCCCGACGCGCCGCCGCTGGCGGCCGCGCGCGGCGCCAACGTCGCCGTGGTGGGCGAGATCGAGGTCGCGCTGCACTACCTGCCCGACCTCCGGTACGTGGCCGTCACCGGCACCAACGGCAAGACCACCACGACCGCGCTGGTCGGGCACCTGCTGCGCGCGCTGGGGCTCGACGCCGTCGACGCCGGGAACATCGGCACCCCGCTCGCCGAGCTGGCGCTGCGCGAGCGGCCGCCGGCGTGGGCGGCGCTGGAGCTGTCGTCGTTCCAGCTGCACGACACGCCGAGCGTCGCCCCGACCGTCGGCGTGGTGACGAACCTCAGCCCCGACCACCTCGACCGGTACCCGACGCTCGAGGCGTACTACTCCGACAAGGCGCGGCTCTTCGCCAACGCCGGCGGCGGCTCGCGCTGGGTGCTCAACGCCGACGACCCCGAGGTGCTCGCGCTGCACGAGCGGATCGGGCTGGAGCGGGTCGCGGGCGAGCGGATCGGCTTCACGACCGTGAACGGGGACCGCGCGCCGTTCGGCTTCGACCGCCAGTCGAACGCGCTCGTCTTCCGCGGCGACCCGTTCCTCGGGCGCGAGGAGCTGCCGCTGCTCGGTGACCACAACGTGGCGAACGCGCTGGCCGCGTCGGCCGCCGTCTGGGCCGCCGTCGGCCGCACCGCCGCCGACCCCGCCGGGTTCTGGCGCACCGTCGCCGAGGCGCTGCGCGGCTTCCACGCGCTCAAGCACCGCATGGAGCCGGTCGGGACGTACGGCGGCGTGGCGTGGATCAACGACTCCAAGGCCACCAACGTCAGCTCGACGCTGGTGGCGGTGAAGGGGATGACGCGCCCCTACGTGCTCCTGCTCGGCGGGCGGCACAAGGGGGAGGCGTATACCGCGCTCGCGGAGCCGTTCCGGGCGCACGGCAAGGTCGTCCTCGCCTACGGGGAGGCCGCGCCGATCGTCGAGCAGGACCTGGGCGGGCTGGTGCGCGTCGAGCGCGTCGACGGCGACTTCGCCGCGGTGATGGCGCGCGCCCGCGCGCTGACCGGGCCGGGCGACGCGGTGCTGCTCTCCCCCGCCTGCTCCAGCTTCGACATGTTCCGCAACTACGAGGAGCGCGGCGCCGAGTTCCGGCGGCTGGCCGCCGACTCCACGCCCCAGCAGCATCCGCAGGAGACGCCATGACCACCGTCGCGCGCGGGCTCGAGCCCGCGGCCGTCGGCACGTACGACCGGCGCGGCGCCGCGCGCCCCGAGCCCGTCGCCCTCAACCGCGACCAGATCCGCGAGCGGTGGAAGATGGGCGTCGAGGCGCGGGCGCTGGTGCTCGTCACCGCCGTGCTGCTCGCCTTCGGGCTGGCGGTGCTGTACAGCGCGAGCGCCATCGCCGCGATGCAGGAGGGGCGGTCGAGCGCGCACTACTTCCTCAAGCAGCTGAGCGGGATCGCGGCCGGGATGGTGGCGTTCGCGGTGGCCGCCAAGATCGACGCCGAGCGCTGGCGGACGTGGGCGTGGCCGCTGATGGGGCTCGCCATCTTCACGATGCTGCTGACGGTGCTCCCGTTCACGAAGAGCATCGCGCCGCCGATCCACGGGTCGCGCCGCTTCCTCTTCGGCGGCTCGATCCAGCCGTCCGAGTTCGCCAAGCTGGCGATCATCGTCTGGACGTCGATGCTGCTGGTGAAGAAGCAGGAGAGCGGGACGCTGCGCCGGCTGAGCAAGGGGATGCTCCCGTTCCTCGTCGTCGTCGGCCTGCTGGCCGTGCTCGCGGCGCTGGAGCCGGACCTGTCGGTGGCGATGATGTTCGTGATGATCATGGCGATCATCCTGTTCGCCGGCGGCGTGCGCATCGGCCACTTCATCGCGCTCGGCATCATGGGGATCCCGGTACTGTGGCACGAGCTGGAGCGCCTGAACTACGTCGTGCAGCGCCTCCTCGCCTTCCTCGGCACCAGCGACGCGCGCGCCGAGATCAGCTACCAGCTCAAGCAGTCGCTGGTCGCCGTGGGCTCGGGCGGGCTGCTCGGCGTCGGCTTCGGCGAGGGGCGGCAGCAGTACGGCTTCCTCCCGTTCCCGTACTCCGACTTCATCGGGAGCAACATCGGCGAGGAGTGGGGCTTCGTCGGCCTGACGCTGCTGATCGGCGCCTACGCGCTCTACACCTGGCTCGGCTTCCGCATCGCCCGCCAGGCGCGCTCGCCGTTCCTGCAGCTGACGGCGGTCGGCCTGACGATGATGATGGCGCTCACCGCCTACCTGCACATCGGCGTCGTCATCGGCCTGCTGCCGACGACGGGGCTGACGCTCCCGTTCGTCTCGTACGGCCGCTCGAACATGCTGCTGTCGCTGCTGATGACGGGGCTGCTGGTCAACATCGGGAGCGAGCGGCAGCGCGTGGTGGGGGAGACGGCGACGGATCCGCTGAACGCGTGAGCTCCGTCCGAAACTCCTCGGCGCTCGGCGCTCCGCGCTCGGCCGGATCCCACGAAGGCGCGCGGATGGAGCGCGGAGCGCCGAGCGCCGAGGCAAGGTCGCGGTGAGGATCATCGTCACCGGCGGCGGCACCGGCGGCCACCTCTACCCCGGGCTCGCGATCGCGCGCGCGCTCGTGCGCCAGGATCCGCGCGTGCGCCCGTTCTTCGTCGGCGCGCGGCGCGGGATCGAGCGCGAGGTGCTGCCGACGACCGAGTTCGAGCACCTGCTCCTCGACCTGCACCCGCTCTACCGGCAGCGGCCGTGGAAGAACTGGCGCACGGCGGCGGGGGCGCTGCGGTCGTGGGGGGCGCTGGGGGCGCTGTTCGGGCGCGAGCGGCCGCGCGCGGTGGTCGGGACCGGCGGCTACGCGGCGGCGCTGGCGCTCGCGTACGGCACGACGCACGGCGTCCCGATCATGCTGTCCGAGGCCGACGCGCACCCGGGGAAGACCACGAAGCTGTTCGCGCGCCGCGCCCACGACGTCTTCCTCGGCTTCCCCGAGGGGGCGGCGGAGCTGTCGCCGGGGGCGTCGACGCGGGTCCACGCCTTCGGCAACCCGATCGAGCCGCCCCCCGCCGGGCGGCCGGACCGGGCGGCCGCGCGCGCGCGCTGGGAGCTGCCGGCCGACGTCCGGGTGGTGCTGCTCGCCTTCGGGGGGAGCCAGGGGGCGCGGGCGCTGAACGAGGCGCTGGCGGGGTGGGTCGGCGAGGGGCTGCCGGCGGGGCTCGGGCTGATCTGGGCGACCGGGCGCGGGCAGTTCGAGCCGTACGCCGCGCACGACCGGGCGGCCGGGGGGCGGGTGCGGGTCGTCCCGTACCTGGCGCCGATCGCCGAGGCGTACGCGGCGGCCGACCTGGCGCTGACCCGGGCGGGGGCGATGTCGATCGCCGAGCTGTGCGCGTGGGGGATCCCGGCCGTCCTCGTCCCGCTGCCCACGGCGGCGGCCGACCACCAGACGCACAACGCCCGCACCCTCGAGGCCGCGGGGGCGGCGGTCCACCTGCCGCAGCGCGACCTGTCGCCCGCCCGGCTGGCGGCGGAGGTCGGGGGGCTAGTCGGGGCGCCGGACCGGCTCGCCGCCCTGGCGGGCGCGGCCACCGCGCGGGGGCGCCCCGACGCGGCGGCGCGGATCGCGGCACGGATCCTGGAGACCGTCGCCGGCACCTCTCCTTGAGGGGCCCTTGATGGGCCGTCATATTGCGCCGGCCGCCATGCCCCTCCTCCTCGATTCCGACCCCCGCCCGGTCCACTTCGTCGGCATCGCCGGCGCCGGGATGAGCGCCCTCGCCGAGCTCTTCGTCCGCCGGGGCGCGGCGGTCACCGGGTGCGACGCGAGTGCGGGCTCGGCCGACGACCTGCGCCGCCTCGGCGTCGAGGTGGTGCAGGGGCACGACCCCGCGCACGTCGCCGGCGCGCGGGCGCTCGTCGTCACCTCGGCGATGCCCAAGGACCACCCCGAGCTGGCCGCGGCGCGCGCCGCCGGGCTGCCGGTGATCCGCCGCGCCGAGGCGCTGGCCGAGGCCATCGCCGGCGGGGCCTGCATCGGGATCGCGGGGACGCACGGGAAGACGACGACGACCGTGCTGACCACCGAGGCGCTGGCCGCCGCCGGGCTCGCGCCGACGGGCGTCGTCGGCGGGCGCGTCGGCGCGTGGGGCGGCAACCTGCGCTTCGACGGCACCGAGCGCTTCGTCGTCGAGGCCGACGAGTACGACCGCTCGTTCCTGGCGCTGACGCCGACCGTCGCCGTCGTCACCAACGTCGAGGCGGACCACCTCGACATCTACGCCGACCTGGCCGACATCCGCGGCGCGTTCACCGAGTTCGCGGGGCGCGCGCGCTTCGTCGTGGCGTGCGCCGACGACGAGGGGGCGAACTCGCTCCCGTACCCGGCGAGCGCGGAGGTCGTGCGCTACGGCGTCGCCGACCCCACGCCGCACCCGGACGCGCGGCTGTACGCGCGCGACGTGCGCGTCGAGGCGCGCGCCGACGGCGACCGCACGGTGTGCGAGGTCGTCTACGACGACAAGCCGCTGGGCGTGCTGGCGCTGCGCGTGCCGGGGCTGCACAACGTGCGCAACGCGCTCGCGGCGGTCGGCGTCGGGCTGCTGCTCGGCGCGACGCTCGACGGGATGCGCGCGGGGCTCGAGGGGTTCGGCGGCGTCGAGCGGCGCTTCCAGCGGCTGGGCGAGGCGGCGGGCGTGCACGTGGTCGACGACTACGCGCACCACCCGACCGAGGTCGCGGCCACGCTGGCGGCGGCGCGCGCGGCCTACCCGTCGCGCCGCGTGGTCGCGGCCTTCCAGCCGCACCTCTACACGCGCACACGCGACTTCGCCGGCGCGTTCGGCGAGGCGCTGTCGGGCGCCGACGCGGTGTTCCTCACCGAGATCTACCAGGCGCGCGAGCAGCCGATCCCCGGCGTGACGTCTGGGCGGGTGGAGGCGGCGGCGCGCGCGGCCCGCGCCCGGGTGTCGTGGCGCGGCCCGCGCGACGCGCTGGCCGACGTGCTGGCGGCGCTCGTGCGCGCGGGCGACGTGGTGCTCACGCTCGG
>NZ_JARGEK010000176.1 GCF_029211165.1 Roseisolibacter sp. H3M3-2 | reverse complement strand
GGCGCGCTCGCCGCGCAGGCGGCGCAGCGCCAGCGCGCACAGCGGCGCGGCGGCCAGCAGCAGCGCGACGTCGGCCACCGGGGCCAGGCGGAAGGCGACCACCGCGAGCAGGTAGTACGCCGTCATCAGCGCCGCGAGCGTCCAGGCGGCGGGGCCGCGCGCCGCGTCGGCGAGCGCGGCGCGGGCGCCGGGCCAGGCGAGCAGCGGCGCCGACGCCGCGAGCGCGAACGCGAGCCGTCCCGTCACCACCTGCAGCGGCGAGAGGGCGGGGAGGAGGCGCACCATCGTCCCCACCAGCCCCCACGTGAGCGCCGTCGCCGCCGCGGCGGCCAGCCCGCGCGCGTCGGTCAGGGCTGCGCCCCGCCCGCCGGCTCCCCCTTCGCCTCGTACACCGCGCGGCCGCCGAACCAGGTGGCCAGCACGCGCGTCGCCAGGATCTCCTCCGCCGGCACGCGCATGATGTCGCGGTCGAGCACCACGAAGTCGGCGCGCTTGCCGGTCGAGAGCGACCCCAGCTCCCCCTCCTGGAAGCCCGAGTAGGCGGGCCACAGCGTCATCGACTTGAGCGCCTCCTCGCGCGTCATCCGCTGCTCGGGGTACCACCCGCCCGACGGCCAGTTCTTGGCGTCCTGGCGCGCCACCGACGCGTGGAAGGAGATCAGCGGGTTCACCAGCTCGACCGGGAAGTCGCTCCCGTTCGGGACGATCGAGCCGGCGTCGATCAGGGCGCGCCAGGCGTAGGCGCCGAGCAGGCGCCCCTGCCCGAGGCGGTTGCCGGCCCAGTACATGTCGCTCGTCTGGTGGCTCGCCTGCATGCTCGGGATGACGCCGAGCGCGGCGAAGCGCGGCACGTCCTCGTGGTGGAGGATCTGCGCGTGCTCGACGCGGAAGCGGTGGTCGGCCACCGGGACGGCCTTGAACGCGGCCTCGTAGGCGTCGAGCACGACGCGGTTGCCGCGGTCGCCGATGGCGTGCGTGTTGACCTGGAACCCGGCGCGGAGGGCGCGCGTGGCGACGTCCTGGATGTGCGCCGGCGCCGAGAGGAGCAGCCCGCTGTTGTTCGGGTCGTCCGCGTACGGCTCCAGCAGCGCGGCGCCGCGCGACCCGAGCGCGCCGTCGGCGTACAGCTTGACGCTGCTCACCCACAGCCGCCCGTCGTGCAGGGCACGCCGCGGGCCGCGCGCGAAGTAGTGGCGGAGCGCCGCGCTGTCGTCGCCGATCATGATGTTCGCGCGCAGGTCGAGCTCCCCGCGCTGCGCCATCTCCTCCATCAGCTCGATCGTGGCGCGCCCCTCGCCCGCCGAGTGCACGCCCACGAGCCCGTACCTGTGCAGCTCGCGGGTGGCGGCGCGCAGCGCCTCGCGCAGCTCGTCGCGCGTCGCGTTCGGGATCGCGCGCTCGACCAGCCCCTGCGCGCGGTCCACGAACACGCCCGTCGGGTCGCCCGACGGCGTGCGCTCCAGGCGGCCGCCCTCGGGGTCCTTGGTGTCGCGCGTGATGGCGGCGGCGCGCATCCCGGCCGCGTTCACCAGCGCCGCGTGCCCGTCGACGCGCTCCAGGTAGACCGGGTGGTCGGGGAGGGCGCGCGAGAGCGCCTCGTGCGTCGGGAAGCGCGTGTCGCCCCAGTCGTTCTGGTCCCACCCGCGCCCGACCACCCACGACCCCTTGGGCGCGGTGCGGGCGCGGGCGACGACGCGCGCGATCACGTCGTCGTACGACGTCGTGCCGACGAGGTCCACGTTGCGCAGCCCGAGCCCGAGCCCCGACAGGTGGCCGTGCGCGTCGACCATCCCGGGGATCACCGTGCGCCCGCCGAGGTCGACCACGCGCGTCCGCGGGCCGCGCAGCGCCAGCGCGCCGCGGGAGTCGCCGACGAACTGCACGCGCCCGCCGCGCACCGCCATCGCCGCGGCCAGCGGGCGCGCGTCGTCCACGGTGTAGATGCGGGCGTTGGTGACGACGAGGTCGGCCGGGGGCGGCGTCGTCGGGGCCGGCGCGGGCGACTGCGCGCCGGCGGGGAGCGCGAGCGACGACGCGACGGCGGCGAGGGCCAGGAGCGGGAGGCGGCGCACGGAGGGGCGGGGAAGGGGAACGGTGGAGGACGCCGTCGAAGATAGACGAAGGGGAGGGACGCGGCACGCGTCCCTCCCCCTCGTCGGCCCCGCGCCGGGGTCGGCGGCGGGTCAGCGCCCGTCCTTCCGCACCGCCGCGCCCGCGCCGCCGCCCGCCGGCGGCATCAGCACGGTGTCGATCACGTGGATCACGCCGTTGCTGGCCATCACGTCGGCCTTCACGACGTTCGCGTTGTCGATCATCGGCGCGCCGCCGTGCACCATCACCTTCACCGACGGGCCGCCGACCGTCTTGGCCGAGGTGACCTTGGCGACGTCGGCCGCGGTCACCTTGCCGGGGACGACGTGGTACAGCAGCACGCTGCGCAGCTTGGCCTTGTCCTGCAGCAGCGCCTCGACGGTGCCCGGCGGCAGCTTGGCGAACGCGGCGTCGGTCGGCGCGAAGACGGTGAACGGCCCCGTCCCCTTGAGCGTCTCGACCAGGCCGGCCTCGGTGAGCGCCTTGGCGAGCGTGGTGAACTGGCCCGCGGCGACCGCGGTCTCGACGATGTCCTGCGCCTGCGCGGCGCGCGGCGCGGTCAGCGCGACGGCGGCCGCGACCGCGGCGGCCTGCGTGAGCGTACGAAGCATATCCACCCCTCCACACGGGTTCGATGAGGGACGCGCCCCTGCGCGCCCGCCGGATGATGCCGCGAACGGTGCGCGCGGTTCCCGGCCGAACGTCAGGACCGCGTGAGCGGCCGCCGCACGCCCCTTGCCTCAGGGCGGACGCGGGCGCCCGCACGGGGCCCGGCCCTTCCCGTTCATCCCAGGAGATGTCGCAGATGCAGCAACGTGCGCACGCCGGCCGGCGCGCCGCGCGGGCCCTGGCGCTCGCGCTCGCCGCCGCCGCGCTGTGGGCGCCGTGGTCCCCCGCCGCCGCGCAGGGGTTCGGCCTCAACGAGATCGGCTCCTGCGCCATCGGGCGCGGCTTCGCCGTCACCGGCGCGCCGTGCGACGACGCGTCGGTGCTGTACTGGAACCCCGCCGCCGCGACGACGCTCGCACGCGGGCTGAGCGCGTACGGCGGCGTGTCGGCCGTGCAGGTGCGCGGCAGCTTCACCGCCGACGCGACGCGCCGCCGCGACGCGGGCGACGTCCCCGTCGAGTTCCCCCCGTTCCTCGGCGTCAACTGGCGCAACGGGCGCCTCGCGCTCGGCGTCGCCGGCTACGTCCCCTACGGCCTGACGTCGCAGTGGCGCGACGACTTCCCCGGCCGCTTCGCGGCGCAGCGCGCGTCGCTGCAGACGATCTACGTGCAGCCCAACGTCGCGTTCGAGCTGGTCCCCGGCCGCCTCTCGGTCGGCGGCGGGCCCGTGTTCGGCCACTCCTCGCTCGAGCTGCGCCAGGCGCTCGACTTCTCGGCGAGCCCGATCACCTCCGCGCCGCTGCTCGCCGCCTTCGGCCTCCCCGCGGGCTCGACGTACGCCGCGCTCGGATACGCCGAGGGGACCGAGTTCGCACGCGCGCAGATCGAGGGGTCGGGGACGGGGTTCGGCTACAACCTCGGCGCCTTCGCGCGCGTCTCCGACGCGCTGTCGGTGGGCGTGCGCTACCTGTCGGAGGTGCGCTTCGACTACGAGGAGGGGGAGGCGACGTTCACGCCGTCGCCGGCCGCGGCGGGGTACGTGCTGCAGGCCGGCAACCCGCTGCTCGGCGCGACCACCCCCGCGCTCCCGGCGGGGACCACGCTCGCCACGATCACCGGCCCGCAGTTCACCGGCGCCGGCGCGCTCGCGCCCGGGCAGCTCGTCAGCTCGCGCATCGACCACCCGGCGCAGTTCCAGGTCGGCGTCGGCTTCACCGGGATCCGCAACGCCACGCTGTCCGCCGACTACGCGCTCATCCGGTGGTCGTCGTTCCAGGAGCTGCCGGTGACCTTCCTGCCGCGCGCGGGGGGCGGCGCGTCGCCGCCGAGCCGCACCATCATCGAGAACTACGAGGACTCGCACAGCGTGCGCGTCGGCGGCGAGTACCGCCTCGCCGGCGGGCTCGCCGGGCGCGCGGGGTTCAGCTACGCCACCTCGCCGGCGCCCGACGAGACGGTGACGCCGCTCCTCCCCGACATGGACCGCTACAACGTCAACGTCGGCGTCGGCATCCCGCTCGGCGCTCGGCTCGCGCTCGACGCCGCGTACCTGCGCGTCGAGACCGAGGGGCGCCGGGGCCGCACCGGCGAGCGCACCGCGGCGCAGACCGCCGAGCAGGTGAACAACGGCTTCTACGCGCTCAACGCGAACATCTTCTCGCTCAGCCTCAAGGCGCGGTTCTGATGCGGCCCACGACCCTCCGTTCCGCGGCGGCCGTCGCCGCCGCGCTGGCGCTCGGCGCCTGCGCCAAGGACCCCGAGCTGCGCCTCACCGCGCCGGCCGCGAACCTGGCGGCTCCCTTCCTGGAGCGCTACGTCGCGATCGGGAACAGCATCACCGCCGGCTACCAGTCGGGCGGCATCAACGACTCGACCCAGCAGCGCGCCTTCCCCGTGCTGCTGGCGCGCGCGGCCGGCGTCGACTTCACCTACCCCGCGCTCGCCAAGCCCGGGTGCCCGGCGCCGATCGCCGACTTCCTCACCGGCGCGCGCGTCGCCGCGTCGGCCGGGCAGACCGTCGCCGCCGCGGGGTGCTACGGCCGCCAGGCGTCGGCGCAGGGGCGCCCGGTCGACAACGTCGCCGTCCCGGGCGCCAACTCGTTCGACCCGGTCGGCACGGTGCAGGGGAGCGGCGCGAGCGCGCTCACCGCGTTCATCCTCGGCGGGCGCACGCAGGTGCAGGCCGCGCTCGAGCGGCGGCCGACCTTCGTCAGCGTGTGGATCGGCAACAACGACGTGCTGAGCTTCGCGCTCGCCGGCACGCGCGCGGGCGTCACCGACTCGGCGGCGTTCGTCGCCAACTACCAGCGGATGCTGTCCGAGCTGCTCGCCGGCGCGCCCGGGCTGAAGGGTGTGCTGATCGGCGTCGTGAACGTCACGAACGCGCCGCTCGCCTTCCCGCTGTCGGTCATCAACCCGGCGGCCACGCCGTCGCAGCCGGCGTTCGCGTACAACGCGCAGGCCGCGGCGGCGGTGCAGCAGCTCCTCGGCCGGCCGATCGCGTTCGCGCCCAACTGCAACACCGGCGCCCCGCAGCTCGCCTTCACCGCGCTGTCGCAGATCGCCGCCGCCGCCAACGCGGTGCTGCCGGCCGGGGCGCCGTTCCCGTTCGTCTGCGCCGACATCCCGGGCGTGGTCGCCAAGACGCCCGGCGTGCTCTCGGAGGCCGACCGGCAGTTCTTCGTGAACCGGGTGCGCGGGTGGAACGCCTTCCTCCGCGCGAAGGCCGACTCGATCGGCTTCGCCTTCTACGACCCGAACTCGCGGCTCGACGCGTGGCGCGCCTCGGGGCAGGTGCCCCCGTTCCCGAACCTCGCCGCGCGGACCGCGCCGTTCGCCCCGTACGTGTCCAACGACGGCGTGCACCCGTCGACGGCGGCGCACGTGGTGCTGGCCGGCGACCTGGCGGCGGTCATCAACCAGAAGTACGGGAGCAGCCTGCCGACGACGATCGCGGCGCCCTGACCGGACGCGCGCCTGGGGGGTGAAGTCCGCCGCAGCGGCGGCCGACACTCCCCGGCGTGACCCCTCCCGCCCGCGTCCCCTGCGCCACCTGCGAGGTCCTGCCCGTCCTGCCGCGAGGGGCGGGGCGTCTGCACCTCTGGCTCCCCAGCGCGCACGGCGTCGCCAAGACGACCGCCGCCGCGCGCCGACTCGGGCTCGCCCCGCGCGCCGGCGCGGCGCACGGGGTGTCGGTCGACGTCGGCGACGAGGCGCTCCCCGACGTCGCGGCGGCGCTGGCCGACGCGCTCACGGCGCTGGAGCGCGACGACACGCGCGTGCTCTTCACCCCCGGCGGCGCCGAGCCGTCGGCGGCCGACGTGTCGCGCGTCGCGTCGCTCGCGCGATTCCAGGCGCTGCTCGACTCGGCGTGGCTGGTCGAGGTGATGGAGCGGCAGCGGCTGACGTCGCACTTCCAGCCGATCGCGCTCGGCGACGACCCGACGCGCGTCGTGGGGCACGAGGCGCTGCTGCGCGGGGTGGACGCCGACGGCGCGCTGCTCCCGCCCGTGCGGCTGTTCGACGCCGCGCGGCGCGCGGGGCTCCTGTTCCCGCTCGACCTCGCGGCGCGGCGCACGCACATCGCCGGCGCGGCGGCCGCGGGGCTCGACGGGCTGCTCTTCCTGAACTTCACGCCGACGGCGATCTACGACCCGGCGATGTGCCTGCGCTCCACCGTCGCGGCGATCGACGCCGCCGGGATCGCGCACGAGCGGATCGTCTTCGAGGTCGTCGAGTCGGAGGGGATCGCCGACACGGACCACCTGCGCGCGATCCTCGACTACTACCGCCGCGCGGGCTTCCGCGTCGCGCTCGACGACGTGGGCGCGGGCTACTCGTCGCTCAACCGGCTGCACCTGCTGCGCCCCGACCTGCTCAAGCTCGACCTGCAGCTCGTGCGCGACGTCCACGCCGACCCGTACAAGGCGGTGGTCGCGGAGAAGGTGCTGGAGCTGGCCGACTCGCTCGCGATCCCCGTGCTCGCCGAGGGGGTGGAGACCGCCGAGGAGCTGGCGTGGCTGCAGGCCCGCGGGATCCGCTACGTGCAGGGGTGGCACGTCGGCCGCCCGGCCGCCGCGCCGCGCCCCGTGGCGCGGCTGGCGGCCGCCGACGCGCTGCGCGCGCGGCGCGGCGAGGGGGCGCTCGCCGGGGCCTGAGCCCCGGCGCGCCCGCGTCGCCTCAGCGCAGGACCGCCTTGGCGATCGTCTGCAGCTGCATGTTCGACGTCCCCTCGTAGATCGTCCCGATCTTGGCGTCGCGGTAGAACTTCTCGACGGGGTACTCCTTGGTGTAGCCGTACCCGCCGAACAGCTCGACGCACACCGACGTCACGCGCTCGGCGACCTGCGACGAGTAGAGCTTGGCCATCGCCCCCTCGCGTGCGATGTCCTGCCCCGCGTCCTTGAGCCGCGCCGCGTTGTACACCATGAGCCGCGCCGCCTCGAGCTCCGTCGCCGCCTGCGCGACCTGGAACTGGATCCCCTGGAACTCGGCGAGCGCCCTGCCGAACTGCTTGCGCTCCTTGAGGTAGGCGGTCGCCGCCGCCAGCGCGCCGCCGGCCACGCCGATCATCTGCGCGCCGATCCCGATGCGCCCGACGTTCAGCGTGTCGATCGCGATCTTGTACCCCTTGCCGACCTCGCCCAGCAGGTTCTCGTCGGGGACGAAGGCGTTGTCGAAGTGCAGCGCGGTGGTGCTCGACGCGCGGATGCCGAGCTTGTCCTCCTTGCGCCCGATCGCGAACCCCTCGGTCCCCTTCTCGACGACGAACGCGGTGATCCCCTTGTAGCCGAGCGCGGGGTCGGTGGTCGCGAAGACCACGAAGATCTCCGCCTCGGCGCCGTTGGTGATCCACGCCTTGGCCCCCGACAGCCGCCACCCGCCGTCGACCTTCGTCGCCTTCGTGGTCAGCCCGAACGCATCCGACCCCGAGCCCGGCTCGGACAGCGCGTACGCCCCGACGGTGTTCGACGTCAGTCGAGTCAGCCAGCGCTGCCGCTGCGCGTCGGTGCCGTAGGTGGCCAGCGGGTACTCGACCAGCGTGTTCTGCACGTCCACCTGGATCGCCGCCGACGCGTCCACCTTCGACAGCTCCTCGACCGCCAGCACGATCATCATGGCGGTGCCGCCGGCCCCGCCGAGCGACTCGGGGAGCTCGATCCCCATGAGGCCCATCTCGAAGAACTGGCGGGTGAGCGCGGGGTCGACCTTCCCGGCGGCCTCCATGGCCTGCACGCGCGGCCGGACCTCCCCCTCGGCGAGGGCGGTGACGGCGTCGCGGAACATGATCTCCTCTTCGGAGAGGAGGGTCAGGGGGGGACGGGCGGTGGCGAGGTCGCTGGACATGGTCGGGGCTGGTTGCTTCGGCGGGCGTGCGTCGCGGGGGCCCGCGGCGCGTTGTCGAAAATGGCCGATGTGCATGGTGTGGGGTAGCTTGCAGGGATCGGCGCGGCCGTCCGCGCCCGCGTGGCCCCCCCTCTCGCAGTCCTGATGGTCCCCACCGCTACCGCCCGTCCGCGGCCCCGTGCCGCGGCGCGCTTCCTCGCGTTCGCCGCCCTCGCGCTCGCCGCCGCCTGCGGGGGCGGGGGGGACGGCCCGCCGCCCGTGCCGTCGGCGGTCTCGCAGGCCGACGTGGGCGTGGCGCTCGCCGGGCCGGCGGGCGGGGACGTCACCGTCCCGGTCCGCGTGCGCGTGACCGCCGAGGGCGGCCGAGCCGTGGGCGGGACGCCCGTCACCTGGGCCCCGAACGACGGCGGGCGCGCGACCCCGACCACCAGCACCACCGACGCCGACGGCGTCGCGCGCACCACCTGGACCCTCGGCCCCGGCGCCGGCGTCCAGACGATGGTCGCCTCCGCGGGCACCGCGCCCGCCCGCACCCAGCTCATGGCGACCGCCGCCGCGGGGCGCGCCGCCACGCTGCGGGTGCAGGGGGACACCGTCGTCGGCATGGTCCCCGGGCTGACGCTGCAGCTCCGGGCGCTGGTCGCCGACCGCTTCGGGAACCCGCTCGACGCCGCCGCGGTCTCGTGGACCAGCGCCGACGACGCGGTCGTGGCCGTCGACGCCTCGGGCCGGCTCATCGCCCGCGCCCCGGGCGCGACCACCGTGGCCGCCACCAGCGACACCGCCCGGGCCCGCCTCACCGTCCGCGTCTCGTCCCAGGCCCCGCTCGCCGTCACCCGCGTCGCCCCCGACACCCTCGTCCCCGGCGGCGAGGTCGTGGTCGAGGGGAGCGGCTTCGTCGCCGGCACCGGCGGCGGCACCGAGCTGCTGGTGAGCGGCGTCCGCGCCACCCTCGTCGAGCTGACCCCCACGCGCATCCGCGCCACCGTCCCGGCCACCAGCGCGCTCCCCTGCCAGGCCACCGGCGCGGGCACGCTGACGATCCGCCGCGACCTCGGCACGGGCACCGTCGACTCGGTCCGCAACGCGGTGGCGGTCCCGGTCGCCGCCCGCCGCACGCTCCGGGTCGGCGAGAACCTGACGCTGCTCACCGCCGACGCCGCCCGCTGCACGCAGCTAGAGGGCGGCAGCCGCTACCTCGTCACCGTCTTCAACGTCGAGGAGTCGGGCGACCGCTTCGCCTTCGGCCAGCTGCGCGGCGCGCCCGCCTCGGCGGTCCCGTCGGCGACGCCGTGCTCCCGCTCGGCGCGCGTCCCGGCGCCGCGCGCCGCCCTCCAGCCGCTGTCCGACGCCGCCCGCCTCGCCGCCGCGCGCGAGTCGGCCGCCGAGGCGGCCCACGGCGAGCGGCTGAGCTGGGTGCGCGAGCTGGCGCGCCGCGCCGGCTCCCGGCTCCCCGGGCTGCGCGCCGCG
>NZ_JARGEK010000175.1 GCF_029211165.1 Roseisolibacter sp. H3M3-2 | reverse complement strand
CTGCTCGCGGTCGCGCGCGGACGTCCCGTGGGCGGCGCGCTGGTGCTCGCCCTCGTGCTCGACGACCACGCCGACGCGTGGCGCGCGCTGGTCGAGGCGGCCGACGCGGTCGCGCCGCGGGTGCCGCTGCGCTGCGTGGCGCTGGTCGGCGGCCGCGTGGCGCCGCCCCCGTTCCGTTGACCCTCGCTCCCGGCGAACCTTAGCTTCCCCGGTCCCGCTCCCCAGCCCAGCCCCGATGCCCGACGCCCCGACGCCCGAGTTCCGGCTGTACAACACGATGACCCGCCAGGTCGAGCCGTTCGCGCCGACCGACGGGCGCATGGTGCGCATGTACACCTGCGGGCCGACGGTCTACAACCCGGCGCACCTCGGGAACTTCCGCACCTTCCTGTTCGAGGACCTGTTCCGCCGCGCCCTGCGCCTCCAGGGCTGGTCGGTGCACCAGGTCATGAACCTGACCGACGTCGACGACAAGATCATCAAGCGGGCGCTCGAGCGCGGCCTCACCATCCAGGCGCTCACCGACCCCGTCGTCGAGACGTTCCACGCCGACCGCGCGTACCTGCGCATCGAGGACGCGGAGGACTACCCGCGCGCGACCGCGTACATCCCCGAGATGATCGCGCTCGTCGAGCGGCTGATCGCCAACGGCGTCGCGTACCTCGCCGACGACGGCTCGGTCTACTTCGCGATCGACAAGTTCGACGGCTACGGACGCCTGTCGCGCCTCGACCGCCGCGAGGTGCGCAGCGGCGCGCGCGTCGCGCAGGACGAGTACTCCAAGGAGAACGCGCAGGACTTCGCGCTCTGGAAGGCCGCCAAGGAGGAGGACGAGCGCACCGGCGCCGCCTGGGACTCGCCGTGGGGGCGCGGGCGCCCCGGCTGGCACCTCGAGTGCTCGGCGATGGCGATGGCGCTCCTCGGCGAGACGCTCGACGTGCACTGCGGCGGCATCGACCTCGTCTTCCCGCACCACGAGGACGAGATCGCGCAGAGCGAGGGCGCGACCGGGCGCGAGTTCTCCCGCTTCTGGTGCCACGGCGCCTTCCTGCTCACCGACGGGCAGAAGATGGCCAAGCGGCTGGGCAACGTCAGCAACGTCCAGGGGCTGCGCGACGAGGGCGTCACCGGCGCCGCCTACCGCCACGTCGTGTTCTCGACGCACTACCGCAAGGAGCTGAACCTGTCGGCGGACGCGCTGGAGGCGAGCCTGTCGGCGGTGCGCCGCGTCGGCGAGTTCGCGCAGCGGCTGGCGGCGGCGACCGGCGGCACCCCCGAGCTGGCGGCCGCCGCCGACGAGGCGGAGCGCGAGTTCCGGGCGGCGCTGGCCGACGACCTGAACGCCCCCGAGGCGATGGCGGCGCTGTTCGTCTTCATCAAGCGCGCGAACGCGGAGCTCGACCGCCACGGGAGCGACGCCGCCGGGCTGGCGGCGGCGCGGCGCACCTTCGCCCTCATGGACGGGGTGCTCGACCTCGTCCCCGAGGCGGCGCCCGAGGACGCCGAGCTGGCGCGGTGGGTGGAGGAGCGGCTGGCGGCGCGGCGCGACGCGCGGGCGCGGCGCGACTTCGCCGCCTCCGACGCCATCCGCGACGAGCTGGCGGCCCGCGGCGTCGAGATCAAGGACACCCCGCAGGGGACGACCTGGCAGCGCCGCTGAGCGCCCGGCGTTAGCGTAGGGAAGGACGCGCTGACGTAGCTCAACTGGCAGAGCACCCGATTTGTAATCGGGCGGTTGGGGGTTCGATTCCCCCCGTCAGCTTGCCCGCGACGCCGGCCGCGCCCCGCCGGAGGGCGCCGGACGCGGCTTGAACGGGGTGCCCGCCCCGTTTACACTCCGGGTCCGCGCGGAAACGTGCGGCGTGGTGCCTGGTGGGGTACCCAAGTGGCCAACGGGAGCAGACTGTAAATCTGCCGGCGACAGCCTTCGAAGGTTCGAATCCTTCCCCCACCACTCCGATCCGAGCAGGGCACGACCCCGGGGCGCGCTCCGGGCACGCGGGAGTAGCTCAGTTGGTAGAGCACGAGCCTTCCAAGCTTGGGGTCGCGGGTTCGAGTCCCGTCTCCCGCTCTGGATAAGTGAAAGCCCGTCAACGTGATACGCGTTGGCGGGCTTCTTCCTTGCGCCCAGGGCCTCGTGGTGGGCCCGCGCGCGCGACCGTCCCGCGTATTGCCGGACGTGGTGCGCACCGGTATGGTGGCGCGCCGTCCACGGCCGGTGTGCGATCGCGCGGTGAGGTCACCGGTTCCGCGACACGGGTGTCCCCGATGCCATCCACCCGCTGATGCGCCTCCCTCGCGCGACCGTCCGGGCGCTCGCCGTCGCGGGCGCCCTCCTGGCGTCGCGCCCCGCGCACGTCGGGGCGCAGACGCGCGAGTTCACCCGCCAGGGGCTCTACGTCGCCACGTTCGTGCCCGACGCCGGCGCGAACCTCAAGCTCGGGCGCGAGGCCGCCAGCGAGGTGCGCGACCGCATCGGCAGGCTGGTACGGGGGCGGGACGCCGAGATCATCGACCTCGGCGACGCCCGTCGCCTCTTCCCCGACCGGACCTTCAGCCTCGACACGATCTACACGGTCGGGGTGGTCGAGACGATCGCGCGGCACTCGCGGGCCGACGAGTACCTCACGGGGCGGGTGGCGCAGGGCGGGGGCGCGGTCCGGCTCACCGGCGAGCTGCGGCTGGTGCGCGACCGTGGCACCCGGCAGCCGATCACCGCCAGCGGCCCGCGCGTCGAGGCCGCCGCCGAGGAGTTCGCCCGCGCGGTGGCCGCCGCGCGCGCCCAGCTCATCCACCAGCGGCGGTGCGCGAACGCGCTGGCCCAGAACCGGCCGTCCGTGGCCGTCGAGGCCGCGCGCGCGGGCATCCACGCGTTCGGGCGCGCGGCCTTCGCCCGCGCCTGCCTCGTCACCGCGATGCGACTCGGCGGCGCCCCGGCCGGCGACCTGCTCGGCGAGTCGCGCGCGCTGCTCGACATCGACTCGCTCAGCCGCCAGGGGCTCGAGGCCGCGGCGCGGGCGCTCGACGCGCTCGGGCGGCGCGACGAGGCGGCCGGGATGTGGGTCCGCCTGATCGCGACGGACTCGCTCAGCCCCTCGCTGATCGTGCACGGGGTGCTCGGGCTCCTCGAAGGGGGGAACGCCCGCCGCGCCGAGACCGTGATCGCCGCCGCCGCCGCCGAGCACCGGGACGTGCTGGAGATCCAGCGGCTCCGCTGGCGGGTGGCGTTCGAGAACCGGAATTGGCCGCGCGCCGTCGAGACGGGCGAGATGCTGCTGGCGCGCGACACCGCGTCCGCCCGCGACTCGACGTTCCATCTCCGCCTCGCCGTCGCCCACCGGGCGAACGGCACGATGGTGCGGGCCGTCGAGCTGTCCGCACGCGCCGTCTCGCTCTTCCCGCAGGACGGGCGGATCTACGCGCAGTACGTGGATCTCGTGCGCGCCGAGAGCGACAGCGCGCTCCCGCGCGGTCTCGCGCAGTTCCCGAAGAGCGCGGAGCTGAACACGCTGGCGGCGCGCGAGGCGCGCGCGAAGGGGCGGCTGGCCGACGCCGCGGAGGCGACGCGCCGGGCGCTCGAGGCCGACTCGGCGCTGCCGCAGGGGCTGCTGGCGCTGGCGCAGGCGGAGTTCGACCTCGGGCGCCCCGACAGCGCGCTGGCCGCCGTCGGGCGCGCGCTGGCGCGCGGGGAGGACTCGACGCTGGTGGCGCAGTTCGCCCTGGCCAAGGGGAACGCGCTGCTGCGCGCCGCCGGGCAGACCAAGGCGCGCGGCGACTACGCGCGCGCGCTCCGCTTCTTCGAGCTGGCCGACACGACGCGCGGCTCGCCGCAGGCGAAGTTCCTGCGCGGGACCGCAGCGCTGCAGGTGGCGAGCGCGGCGCTGCGCGAGGCGCCGCTGGAGAAGGACCGGGCGCTGAGCTGCGCGCTGGCGCGCGAGGGCGCGGCGTCGGTGGCGGTGGCGCGCGCGGGGCTGACGGCGGGGCAGGAGCTGGCCCCCGACGCGGCGCGGCAGTACCTGGAGTACGTCGGCCAGCTCGAGCCGTTCGCCCAGCGGCTCGTGGGCGGGTGCGGCGACGCGCCGGCGGCGGCGCCCTAGAGGGCCGCGCTGGTCGGGGCGCCGACCCGAGCCTGGTCGACACGGTCCCGAGCATTCATCGTCGTCGCCGCTTGACATGCAATGTTTTCATTGCATATTCCCGGCATGACGGACGAGGAGCTCGATCGCGTCTTCAAGGCGCTCGGCGACCCGACGCGCCGCCGGATCATCGACCGGCTCCGCGAGCGCCCCGAGCAGTCGCTGTTCGAGCTGTGCGCCGGCGCGGCCGCCGACGGGGGCGTCGCCCTCTCGCGCCAGGCGGTCACCCAGCACCTCGACCTGCTGGAGCGGGCCGGGCTGGTGCGCGTCGCGTGGGCCGGCCGCACGAAGCTCCACTCGCTCGACCTCGGCCCGTTGCACGCGGCGGTCGCCCAGTGGCTCCGCCCCCACCTGTAGCCCGACGCGAGGAGAGAACCGGATGCGGATCTACGTCACCAGCGTGTTCGTCGCCGACCAGGCGAGGGCGCTCGACTTCTACACGCGGGTCCTCGGGTTCCGCGTGAAGCACGACGTGCCGGCGGGGGAGTACCGGTGGCTCACGGTCGTCTCGCCGCAGGACCCCGACGGCACCGAGCTGCTGCTGGAGCCCGGCGCGCACCCGGCGGTCGGGCCGTACCGGGCGGCGCTCGCCGCGGACGGGATCCCCGCGACGTCGTTCATGGTCGACGACCTGGACGCCGAGTACGAGCGGCTGCGCGCGCTCGGCGTCGCGTTCACGCTGAAGCCGAAGGGCGCCGGGCCGGTGCGCATGGCGGTGCTCGACGACACCTGCGGGAACCTGATCCAGCTGGTGCAGATGCAGGCCGCGCCGGCGCCCGCCGCGGCGGGCTGACCGCCGCTCAGGGCTGCACGGGGCGCCGCACCACCGTCAGCGTGATCGACGACGGGTGCTGCCGCGAGTGGTGCACGACGTTGTGCGCCACCACCCCCGTCGCCTCGTCGTAGTTGCGCCCGCCCGTGTTCATGTTGCGGTCGAAGCGCGGGAAGTTGCTGCTCGACACCTCGATCCGGATGCGGTGCCCGGCCGCGAACCAGTTGCTCGTCGTCATCGGCTGCAGCGTGACCTTGTAGGTCTTCCCGGGCTGCATCCGCGTCTCCGGCTTGTCGTACCCCTCGCGGTAGCGCACGCGCTGGATCGTCTCGTCCAGGTTGTACGCGCGCCCGTCCGGGTACACGTCGAGCAGCTTCACCGTGAAGTCGGTGTCCTTCGCGTCCGACGACACGTGCAGCGTCACCTCGACAGGCCCGCTGACCTCCGTCCCCTCGGGGAGCGGGTCGCTCGTGTACACGAGGACGTCGCGCCGCTCCTCCATCTTGCGCTGGTCGAAGGCGCCGCCCGTCACGGCGTTGCCGGTGCAGCACACGTTGCCGCCGTACGACGGCACGGGGTTCATCGGGTCGTACGTGAAGCGGTCGGGGCGGTCGGCGGCCGGCGGGGTGGTCGTCAGCCGCCCGTCGCCGTTCAGCGTGTTCGCGTTGCCGCCGCTCGACAGGTACAGCGTCAGCCCCTCGGCGCCCTCGGGCGGCCAGCTGCGCGCCGACTGCCACTTGTTCAGCCCCATCGTGAAGTAGCGCACCTTGGGCAGCGTGTCGAGCAGCCCGTTGCGCTCCCCCTTCAGGAAGTGGTCGAACCACCCGAAGGTGAGCGCGTCGTAGTCGAGCCGCGCGTCGCCGACGCTGCGCTCGCCGACCACCGTGTTCTCGGTCGCGCGCTTGTACGAGCAGTGCAGCGTCGGCGCGATCACGGCGTACTGCTGCTCGGCGACCTCGGGGCGCGCCGTCCTCCGCACGTGGTTGTACGTCGCGAGGTTCGGCCCCGTCGACACGTCGTACCACGACATGAACCAGAGCCCGGGCGTGTTGACCCGCATGTCGTCGTGGAACAGCCCCCCGCGGTACCACGCGGAGTCGTTCGGCGTGCGCCGCATCATCGCGCCGCCCGTCGGCACCGGCATCGAGTCGGCGTAGAGCCCCGTCGGGCCGCCGACCGCCTTCAGGATGTCGATCGACGGCAGGTGACGCAGCGCCTGCGCCCAGTCCACCGGCGGCATCTGCGGCGCCAGGTCGTAGAGCTTCGACGCCGCGATCAGCTGCTCCTGCGTGGTGCCCGGCGGGAACATCGGCCGGACCTGGTTCTGCTGGCCGTACAGCCACGCGATGAACAGCATCTGCACGGCCCCGCCGCGGTACCAGTTCCCCTGCTCGTAGTACGGCCCGACGCGCCCCACGCCGGCGCCGAACCCCTGCGGGACGATCGCCGACAGCCCCTTCGGGTCGCGCGCCGCCACGGCCATCTGCCACTCGGCGGTCGACGAGCACCCGATGAGCCCGACCTTCCCGTTCGACCACGGCCGCGACGACAGCCACGCGATCGCGTCCTCGCCGTCGCTCACGGGGGCGCCGAGGATGTCGTAGTTCCCCTCGGAGTAGAAGTGCCCGCGCTCGTTCATCTCGACGTACGCGTAGCCGCGCTTCACCGCGTCGAGCGGCGTCGCCATCGAGCGCGGCGCGCCGGCGCGCACGTCCCACCAGTTGAAGTTGTACGGCGTGCGGCTGAAGATGACCGGGTGGCGCCCATCGCCCTTGGGGCGGTACACGTCGGCCTGCATGCGCACGCCGTCGCGCATCGGCACCATGAGCTTGCGGTCCACCACCGCCAGCGCCTGCAGCTCGCGCTCGAGCCGCCACCGCTCGGCGGCCACCGAGTCGGCCGCGGCGCGCGTCGGCGCCGGCGCGGCGGCCGGCGCGGGCGCGGGGAGGACGGCGGCCAGCGCCGCGGCGAGCAGGGGGGCGAAGCGCGACGCGGTCGCGCGGCGGGACGACGGCATGACGGGACTCCCGGAAGGAACGGACGCGCTCAGGGCGCCGACGCGACCCGCGCGGCGGGGCGGGCGAGGGTGGTGCGGGCCAGCCGGATGCGCGACGGGCTGCCGGCGGCGGCCGGCTCGGTCCACGCCAGATACACGGTGTCGCCCACGGCGGCGATCTGCGGGAAGCCGCTGGTGCGCCCCTCGGTGGAGCGCATGAGCGTCTGGGCGGGGCCGCGGGCGCCGGCCAGCGTCACCCGCCGCGCCCGCAGCTCGGCGCCGCCGACGGGCGCCCCCTTGGCCGCCGCCTCGGCCTTCCGCCACGGGAGCCGCGACCGCTCGGGGGCGACACGCTCGATCCAGGTCACGGTGGCGCTCCCCGCGCCGTCGACGACGATTCCGGCGCGCCCGGACGGCGCGCCGTCGTCCACCCGCGTCGGCGGCCCGAAGCTGCGCCCCCCGTCGGTCGAGAAGGCGACGTTGACGCGCGCCGAGTCGTGCGGGGCGGTGAACCAGGCGACGGCGACCGTGTCGCCGTGGGCGGCCAGCACCGCCCCGTTCACGGGGCACCCCGGGAAGACCCACCCGTCGCGGTGGACCTTGGTCGGCGCCGCCCACTGGCCCCCCGCGTAGCGCGCGACGGCGATGTCCCGGATCTCCCCCGGCTCGCGGTCGCGGTAGGCGACCAGGACCGCGTCGCGCGTCCGGGCCGACGAGGTCCGGCAGCAGGTGCAGACCGAGGTGTCGAGCATCCGGTCCGGCGCCGGCGCTCCGTCGGTTCCAACAGTCGAGACTGCCAGCTGCATCCGGTGGTCGGCGGGCTCGGCCACCTTCCGCGCGTAGTCGCGCCCGTCCAGCCAGACGACCCCGACCGAGTCGCCCTGCGGTCCAAGCGGCACGAACGATACGAAGCCGTGCTCGGTCGGGGTGCGGTCGCCGTGCACCTGCACGCCGGAGGTCCAGGTCACGCCGCCGTCCGCCGAGCTCGCCACGACGGCGTCGTACCCGAAGCTGGCGCGCCCCGGGCTGCCGTTCCGCACCGGCCACCACGCCGCCAGTCGGTCGCCACCCATCGGCACCACGGCGGGGAAGTCGGCCCAGTTCACGAACAGGTCGGCGGTGTCGACGATCGTGCGCGGCGCCGACCACGCCCCGCCGGCCAGCCGCGCGAACCGCAGTCGGTGACGCGAGGGACGCCCGGCGCTGTCCGTCCCCGCCTCGGCATGGGGCTCCACCCACCCCAGCACGAGCTGCCCGGCGCCGTCGGCGGCCAGGTGCGGCCAGCTGCTCCCGGGACCGGCGGCGACGTCCACCGGGTCGAGGGGGGCGAGCGCCGGGAGGTCGGCGGCGTCGCCCTCCCCGCCGCGGCAGGCGACGAAGGCGATCGGGGCCACGAGCAGGCCGGCGAGCACGACGGCGGGGCGGAGCGATCGGATCGGCATCGGGCGGGGTACGGGCGGTCCTCGGCGGCGACGCGGCGCGCCGCCAATCTACGCGGCGGGGCGGGGCGGGGTTGGCGGCGCCGCGGAACCCGCTGTGGGAGCGGGGGTTGCCTCCGATTTCGCGAGTGTCTAAGTTCGGGGTCTGCCCGTGCGGACCTTCGTCCGGCTGGTGGAGCAGTTTTCAGTGCCCGCTCGCGTAGCTCAGTTGGTAGAGCACATCCTTGGTAAGGATGAGGTCACCGGTTCAATCCCGGTCGCGAGCTCTCGACGCCGCCTGCCGCGCCCGACGTCCTCAGGACTGACCGCGGTCGCTCCGTCGGCCCGCACCGCCCGCCGGCCCCTGGCCGGGCCGCGGTGGCGGACAACTCCACGCGCTTTCGCGCCGCCGGGCCTTCGGGTCGTGGGCGCGCCGCGCGCTTCGCGGGACGACGGTGCCCCGGGCGCAGTGTGCCCGTGGGCGCCGCCAGTGCTGACCAACCCTTCCAGCTTTCGAACGGGCATCTCATGGGCAAGGCCAAATTCGAGCGCACGAAGCCGCACGTGAACGTCGGCACCATCGGGCACGTCGACCACGGCAAGACGACGCTGACGGCGGCGATCACCACGGTGCAGGCGAAGGCGGGGCTGGCGCAGGCGACGGCGTTCGACCAGATCGACAAGGCGCCCGAGGAGCGCGAGCGCGGCATCACGATCTCGACCGCCCACGTCGAGTACGAGAGCCCCAAGCGCCACTACGCGCACGTGGACTGCCCCGGCCACGCCGACTACGTCAAGAACATGATCACGGGCGCCGCGCAGATGGACGGCGCGATCCTCGTGGTCTCGGCGGCCGACGGCCCGATGCCCCAGACGCGCGAGCACATCCTGCTCGCCCGCCAGGTGAACGTGCCGTACATCGTCGTGTTCATGAACAAGGTCGACATGGTCGACGACCCGGAGCTGCTGGACCTGGTCGAGCTCGAGGTGCGTGAGCTCCTGAGCCAGTACGACTACCCGGGCGACGAGATCCCGATCATCAAGGGCTCGGCGCTCAAGGCGCTCGAGTCGGCGGACCCCAAGAGCGAGTGGGGCTCCAAGATCGGCGAGCTCATGGACGCGCTGGACAGCTACATCCCGCAGCCCGAGCGCGAGATCGACAAGCCGTTCCTGATGCCGGTCGAGGACGTGTTCTCGATCACCGGGCGCGG
>NZ_JARGEK010000174.1 GCF_029211165.1 Roseisolibacter sp. H3M3-2 | reverse complement strand
CTTGCCCCCGACGATCGCCCCCGCGCCGGCGGCACCGACTGGCGCGGCCTCGGCACCTTCGCCGTCGGCGTCGCGGTCGGCGCGCTCCTCGGCGCCGGGACCGCCCTCCTCATGGCGCCGGCCAGCGGCTACGAGACCCGCGTCCGCCTCGCCCGGCGCGCCCGCCACGTCGGCGACCAGGTGGTCGACCGCGTCGACGACTGGGGCGACGCCGTGCGGCGCGGCGCGCGCCACACCCGCACCCGCCTCGATCGCTCCCTCGTCCGCAGCCGCTGGGCCGCCGAGGACGCCTGGGACCGCCGGTGGCGGGAGGCCAAGCGGCGGGCGCGCGCCGAAGCCTGAGAGGCGCTGCGGGCTGCGGGCTGCGGATTCGGAAACCCGCGGCCCGCAGCCCGCAGCGTCCCACTCAGAGCCGCTTGGCCAGCGCCTCCGCCTGCCGCTTGTACTTCGCGTCGTTCGCCTCGGCCGCCGGCGCCTTCAGCACGAAGTCGACCTGCTCGCGCGCCTTCGCCGTGTTCTTCCGGTCGGCGTAGATCTCCGCGAGGTCGACCCGGTGCACCAGCTTGTCCGGCTCGACGGCCACCGCCTGCTCCAGGTAGCGCTGCGCCTCGTCCCAGCTCGCGGAGTCGAAGACCTTCCCGCCGAGGAAGTTCTTGGCCATGAAGCGCGTCACGCCGCTGAGGCGCATGATCTCGGCGTTCCACATCCCCATCACGTGCAGCGCGCCGGGGTGCCGCGGGTCGATCCGGAGCGCCTCCAGCGCGTGCGTGCGCACGTCGGCGGCGTACTTCACGCGCTCGCGCGAGCCGACCGACTGCGCCGTGCGCCCGAGCGCGCGGGCGAGGGCGAAGTGCCCCTCGGCGTGCCCCGGGTTGGCCTCGACGGCGCGGCGCGCGTACTGCTCGCCGCTCTTGTAGAGCGCCGTCCGGCGGGCCGCGTCGGGGGCCGCCTCGCCGGCGTCGATCGCGGCCGCCGACGCCTTGTGCAGCGCCTCGTAGTTGCGCGCGTCGGCCGACAGCGCCGCCTCGTAGTGCCGCAGCGCCGACGCCGGGTTCCCCGCGCGCTCGCGGTCCCCGATCGCGACGTGCTCGGCGGGGGCCTGGGCGCGCGCCGCGGGGGCGAGCGAGGCGACGCCGAGCAGCGCGGCGGCGGCCAGCGAACGAAGCGTCATCCTGCTACTCCGGGGAAGCCGTGGGTAAGTTGGGGCCGGTCTCCCACTGCTACACCGACCACCGAACAATGATCGTCCTCCCCCTGATCGAGCGGAAGCGCGACGGCGGCCGGCTCGCCCCCGACGAGTGGCGCGCGCTCGCCGAGGCGTACGCCGCGGGCGCGGTGCCGGACTACCAGATGGCCGCGCTGCTCATGGCCATCTACTTCCGGGGGCTCGACCGCGAGGAGATCGGCGCGCTGACCGACGCGATGCTGCGCAGCGGCGCCGCGCTCGACCTGTCGCACCTGCGCGTCGGCCGCGTCGACAAGCACTCCACCGGCGGCGTCGGCGACAAGGTGTCGCTCGTGCTGGCGCCGATCGTCGCCGCGCTCGGCGTCGCGGTGCCGATGATGTCGGGGCGCGGCCTCGGGCACACCGGCGGCACGCTCGACAAGCTGGAGTCGATCCCCGGCTTCCGCACCGACCTCTCGCTCGCCGACGCGGCGCGGCAGGTCGAGGCGCTCGGCTGCGCGCTCATCGGGCAGACGGGGGAGATCGCGCCGGCCGACCGCCGCATGTACGCCCTGCGCGACGTGACCGGCACCGTCGAGGCGATCCCGCTCATCGCCGCCAGCATCATGAGCAAGAAGCTCGCGGAGGGGCTGACGGGGCTCGTGCTCGACGTGAAGCGCGGCTCGGGCGCGTTCCTGCCGGAGCTCGACCGCGGGCTGGAGCTGGCGCGCACGATGATCGCCCTCGGCGCCGACCACGGGTGCCCCACCGTCGCGCTGATCACCGCGATGGACCGGCCGCTCGGCCGCGCCTGCGGCAACGCGCTCGAGGTCGAGGAGTCGGTGCTGGCGCTGCGCGGCGAGGGGCCCGACGACCTCATGACGGTCACCTACGCGCTCGGCGCCGAGATGCTGCTGCTCGGCGGGGCCTGCGACACGCGCGAGGCCGCACACGCCGCGATGCGCGCGGTCGTCGCCGACGGGCGCGCCGCCGCGAAGCTCGCCGAGATCGTAGAGGCGCAGGGGGGGAACCCGGGCGTCGTCGAGGACCCCGCGGTGCTGCCGCAGGCGCCGGTCACGCGGGTCTGGCGCGCCCCGCGCGCCGGAGTGGTGGCGCGCATCGAGCCGCGGGCCGTCGGGCGCGGGATCATCGACCTCGGGGGCGGGCGGCGCACGGTGGCCGACGCCGTCGACCCGGCGGTCGGCTTCGTCATCACCGCGCGTCCCGGCGACCGCGTCGCGGCGGGGGCGCCGCTCGCCACCATCCACGCCCGCGACGAGGCCGGCGTCGAGGCGGGGCGGGCGGCGCTGGAGGCGGCGGTGCGGATCGCCGACGAGGCGCCGCCGCCGCTCCCGCTGGTCTCGCACCGCGTGACCGCGTCCGGCGTAGAGGTACTGTCCCCCGACCCCGCGTGACCCGCGCGGGTTCGCTCCTTGCGACGTCCGGCGCCGCGCGCCGCCGGCGCGCCCCGACCCGACACCCGACCCAGGCAATGGCCGACATTTCCCGCGACCAGCTCATCGCGCTGCTCAACGAGGACCTCGCGCGCGAGTACCAGGCGGTGATCCAGTACCGCACGTACGCCAGCGCCGTCCCCGGCAAGTACCGGCAGGAGCTGCGCGAGTTCTTCACCGCCGAGATCGCGGACGAGCTGGGGCACGCCCAGATCCTCGCCGACAAGATCGTCGCCATGGGCGGGAAGCCCGAGACGGTCCCGGCGAAGGTGAAGTACACGGAGGACCCGCGCGAGATGCTGCAGAACGCGCTGAAGGACGAGGAGGAGACCGTCGACCGCTACGTCGCCCGCCGCGACCAGGCCGAGTCGTGCGGCGAGTACGGGCTGGCGGTGGACTTCGACGACCTGATCGCCGACGAGACCCGCCACCGCGACGAGCTGCGGATGATGCTCAAGCGCTGGGACTGACCCCGGCGCGGAACCGGCGGCTCCCCGGGCCCCTTGGTCCGCGGGGGCCGTCCGCCCATCTTTCCCGCCCGTTCCCGTCCCCCGCACCCCCGAGACTCGTCCGCCCATGCCGTCCCCGCGCCTCTCCCCGAAGATCGCCGGCCTGCTCGCGCTGCAGATGATGGTCGTCATCCTCGGCATCGTGGCGGTGCTCGCGTTCGTGCTGTACAACACGCGGCCCAACCACCCCGGGATGACCGGCGGCATCGACACGATCAACACGACGATCACGTGGATCGCGTTCATCGGCGTGTGCACGGCGCTCGGCTACATCCACTTCAACTTCTCGCGCCAGCTGCGCAGCGAGTCGCGCGGCGAGCGCCGCGGCGTCGAGTCGTGGTGAGCCGCGCGCGCTGACGCCTCCGCGCGTCGGCCGCGGCGGGGCGGGGGCGGCGTTCCCACGGGGACGCCGCCCCCTTGCACGTTCGTGACGTTCGCGGGCGTCACCGGGCAAACCATCGTGGGGTAGGGCGTGTCAGAGTCGGTGCGGGACACGACGTCCCGCCCAGCACCGCCGTTCCGACGCGCCGAGGGTCCCATGGGGTACGCCGCCCGCGACATCGCCGACAACCTGCGCTACGCCGCGCCGCCCGCGCTCCCGGGGCGCCGCGCGGGCGGGGCGGCGTCCGACGTCGTCGGCCGCCTCGAGTCCGACCGCGAGGTGCGGCGCGAGGCGGTGGCCGCGCTCCCGGGCGTGCGCGGGGCCGCCCGCGGGCCGGCCGGCCGCTGGAGCGCCGCCGAGGTGGTCGAGCACCTGGCGCTCACCGAGTGGGCGGTGGTGGAGTTCGTGCGCGGCACGCTGCTCACCTGGCCGCGCCACGACCCGGCGATCGCGTTGCCCACGGACCACGAGGTGTTGCGCGCGTCCGCCGATCGGGCGGTGCGCCTCGACGCCCCGGAGCGCCTGCGCCCGGTCGGCGACGGCGCGCGCCCGGCGGCCCTGTGCGCCGGGCTGGAGGCGGCCCGCGACACGGCCATCGCCCTGGCGGTGGCCCACGGCGACGCGCTGCGCACGCGCACGGCCCCGCACCCGCACTTCGGCCTCCTCGATGGGGCCCAGTGGCTCCTCTTCCTGGCCGGGCACGCGGAGCGGCACGCGGTCCAGCTGCACGAGCTGGCGGCCCGGCGCCGTCCGGCCGCCGCCTGACGGGCACGGAACGCGCACTCCCCCCCGCCGGACCCCGGCGGGAGGGACACGCGGAGTGAGGCAGGAAGCGTCGGCGCGCATCGAGGACAGGATCGAGGACGCGGCCCACCACGCCGCCGAGGAGCTGGCGGAGCTGGCCGCGCTCGTCGAGCGCGCGCTGCAGCTCCCGGAGCCGGCCGCGAGCTGGTGGCACCGCCCCAGCGTCGGCCCGCGCGGCGAGCGGTGGCTGGAGGCGGCCTCGTCGCTCGTGCTGCTGGTGCTGGCGTCGGCCTGGGCCTGGAGCCTGGTGGTCGAGCGCGGGCGGGACCTGGCGGCCGGCGGCGAGGTCGACCGGGCGGTCACCCCGACCACGCGCGCGGTCACCGCCGCGCTGACCCGCACCGACGCCCCCTCCACGGCCTTCCTCACCGACGCCGCCCTCCGCGCCCTGGGCGAGTACCGCGGGCAGAGCGGGAAGCTGCGGCTGGTGCAGCAGGCGCCGGGCGACTCGCTGCACGCCGAGCTCCCGGCCGGCACCGCGGTGGACGTCGCCCCCGCCGACGCCCGGACCGGGCTCGGGCGGCTGGCGGTGCGCGTCGGGACGGCGCTGCAGCCGGTGAGCGACCTCCGGGTCGTGCGCCTCACCCCGCTCAGCGAGCGGCGCGGCGGGCGGATCGGGCGGTACTTCGTCGGCACCTGGCCGACCGAGCGCGGGCGCGCCCGCGGCGGGCTGGCGGCCGACGCGAACTACGCCCCGCCGCGCGGGCTGATCCAGGTCACGCGCGAGAACCAGGACACGCCGCTGTCCGAGCACTTCCGGCTACGCCACTTCCTGACGCACGACCAGCGCGACGTGTGGCCGAAGTACGTCGTCGTGCAGCCGCGGCTCCTCGACAAGCTGGAGCTGGTGCTCGCCGACCTGGAGTCGCGCGGCATCCCGGCGCGCGGCGTCTACGTGATGAGCGGCTTCCGCACGCCGCAGTACAACGCCGGCGGCGGCAACACGGCCGGGCGCGCGAGCCTGAGCCGGCACATGTACGGCGACGCGGCCGACGTCTGGATCGACAACGACGGCGACGGGCGGATGGACGACCTGAACCGCGACGGGCGCGTGGACATGCGCGACTCGCAGGTGATGGCCGCCGCCGTCGACCGCGTCGAGCGGGCGCACCCCGACCTCGTCGGCGGCGTCGGCATCTACCCCACCGGGCCGGGGCACGGGCCCTTCACGCACATCGATGCCCGCGGCTACCGCGCGCGGTGGACGGGCGGGCCAGGAGGCGGATGACGCACCCGCGCAACACGACGGACCCAGACCAGTCGGCGCCCCTCGGGGCCGCCCCGGTGGCCGACGGCGGCCCGCACCGCCGCGCCGGCACCGACCCGCTGTTCAACGTGCGCGGCGCCGACCTCGAGCCGTACGTCGGGCTGCGCTACCTCTCCAAGCTCTTCCGCCTCATCGCGCTCGTCCTCGTGCTGCTGCTCGTCGCCGAGGCGATCACGGGGCTCACGCAGCAGGGGCTCGACGCGATCCCGACCCTCGTCGCCGAGGCGAGCCGCCTGATCGTCCTCGCCGGCCTGCTCTGGGGCGCGGGCGACCTGGCGCTCGTCCTCATCGACGTGGGGCACGACGTGCGCGCGACGCGGATCCTGGTGGGACGACAGACGGCGCACCTGCTGCACGGCGACCATTCGTCGGACCGGCCGTCGTAGGAGCCTGCGACCTGCGACCTGCGACCGGGTGCTCTCGCAGGTCGCAGGTCGCAGGTCACAGGACGGTTCAGCGCCCCGCCAGCGCGAGGAGCCCCGACAGCTCCACCCCCGCCCACAGACGCTCCCGCATCGCCCGCGTGTCCGCCAGCGCGCGCGCGCCCTCGGGCGTGACCGCGAACAGCCGCCGCGAGGCGCCGTCGAGGCGCGCGCGGTCGGAGCGCAGGAGCCCCTTCGCCTCCAGCCGGTCGAGCGTCGCGTAGACGGCGCCGATCGCCAGGTCGCGGCCGGTCGCGCGCTCGATCTCGCGGCGGACCTGCATCCCGAACCCCTCGTCGCGGCTGCGCAGCACCGCCACGACGATCTGCTCCTCCAGCACGCCGAGCGGCGCGTACGGGGACGTCGGCATGGGCGCGCTCACTGCTCGCGGAGCACGACCGACGGGTTGAGCATCCCGGCGCGCCACGCCGGCACCAGCGCCGCCGCGAGCCCGATGAGCAGCAGCGCCGCGCCGGCCGCCGCGAACGCCACCGGGTCGAGCGTGCCGACGCGGAAGAGGAAGCTCTCCAGCAGCCGCGCCAGCACCGCCGTCCCGGCGAGGCCGATGACGACGCCGCCGCCCACCAGCGCCGCGCCCTGCGCCACGATGCTCCCGATCACGCGGCGCGGCAGCAGCCCGAGCGTGACCTTGATCGCCCAGTCGCGCTTCCGCCGCGCCGCGAAGTGCGCGATCACGCCGTAGATCCCGACCGCGCCGAGCACCAGCGCGAGCGACGACAGCAGCGCCAGCAGCGCCATGATCTGCCGCGCCGGCCCGACCGCCGTGTCGAGCACGCGGCGCATCGTCGTCGTCCCCTGCACGGCGAACTCCGGCGCCACCCGCGAGACGGTGCCGCGCGCGGCGTCCAGCACGCCCGCAGCCGCCGCCTCGCTCCCCGCGTTCAGCACCAGCGACGCCGACGCGCCGAAGATCGGCGCCTGCCCCGCGAGGTAGTACACGGCCGCCGCGTCCTCGTCGGTCAGCCCGGCCTCGGCGACGTCCGAGACCACGCCGACGATGCGCTGCGGCGCGTTGAAGCCGCCCGTCAGCCGGCGCCCGATCGCGGTCTCCTTCGGGAAGTGCTTGCGGACGAACGCCTCGTTCACGAGCACCGACATCTCGACGTTCGCCGTGTCGGCGGGGCCGAAGAGGCGGTCCGAGTTGTCGAACGTGCGCCCCTCGCGGAGCCGCATCCCCATCGTCTCGAAGTACGTCGGCGTGACGATGCGGAAGTACGTGTTGGTGCCCGGGCCGTCGGCGTCGCGCCCCTCGACCCGGATGCCGAAGCTGTCGCCGGAGCCGCGCAGCGGGAGCTTCATCGCCACCCCCACCGACCGCACACCCGGCAGCGCGCCGAGCGCGCGCGCGATCTCGTCGAGCGTCTGGCGGCGCTCCGCGCTCGGCAGGCTGCGGCTCGACATCACGTCGACCACCGCCAGCCCCTCGGTGCGCACGCCCGGGTCGATGGCGTAGAGGTTCGACACGCTGCGCACCAGCAGCGCCGCGCCCGAGGCGATCAGCATCGCCAGCGCGACCTCGGTGACGACCAGCGCGCCCTCCATCCGCCCGCCGCGCCCCTGGATCCCGCCGGTGCGCGCGCTCCCGATCTTGGCGCGCAGGTCGCCGCGCCACAGCGAGACCGTCGGCACCAGCACGACCAGCAGCACCGCGCCGACCGCGAGCGCCAGCGCCGCCGCGAACATGGTCCAGTCGAAGCGCGCGCTCTCCGACCACGCGCCGAGCGGCAGCGCGCCCGCCAGCAGGCGGAACCCGCCCGCCGCCAGCGCGCCGCCCGCCACCGCCGCCAGCACGCCGACGAGCAGCGCCTCCACCACCAGCTGCTGCGTCAGCCGCCCGCGGTTCGCGCCGAGCGCCGAGCGCACCGCCAGCTCCGCGGTCCGCCCCTCGACCTGCCCGAGCATCAGCGCCGCGACGTTGGCGCACGCGATCAGCAGGATCAGCCCCATCGCCGTCAGCGTCGCCAGCAGCGCCGGGCGCATGGAGCCGAGCAGCTCCTCGCGCAGCGGGGTCACCGCGGGCTCCTTGGTCTTGTCGCCCGCCTCGCTGTACTCGAAGCGGTCGCCGAGCATCTTGGCGAGGCCCGCGAGCTGCGGCCGCATCGCCTCCACGCTCACGCCGGGCGCGGTGCGGCCGGTGAGCGCGTAGCTGCCGTTGCGCCCCTGCGGGTTGAGCGGGCGCGCGTGCCAGAGCCGCACCGCCGGGTCGGGGAACCAGAAGCCGCGCGGCATCACGCCGATCACCGTGCGGGGCTCGCCGTCGAGCGTCAGCCGCTGGCCGACGACGGATTGCTGCCCGCCCAGCTCCTGCCACAGCCCGTAGCTCAGCACGACCACCGGCTCCGCGCCCTGCGCGTCGTCCCCCTCGCGGAAGCCGCGGCCGAGCATCGGGCGGGCGCCCAGCACGTCGAACAGCTCCCACGACGTCTGCCGCGCCGCGACGAGCCGCGTCGGCCCCTCGCCGTCGCGCAGGATCACGTCGCTCGGCCGGTGCGCCGCGACCTGCCGGAAGCCGGGGATGCGGCCGCGCAGGAAGAGGAACTCCTCCTCCGTCCACCAGCCGGTCATCCACAGCGTCCCGACCTCGCCGGCGTGCGCGTAGGGCAGGGGGTCGAGGAGGAGCGGGCGCGCGAGGCCGAAGACCGCGGCCGATCCGCCGATCCCCAGCGCCAGCGTGAGGACGGCGAGCAGCGTGTAGAGCGGACGGTTCCGCAGGCGGCGGGCGGCGAAGCGCGCGTCCGTGATCCAGCTCTTGAGCATGGGCCCTCCGGGCCGGTAGGCGTTCGCGCGCGGCTCGAAACCGGTCCAGCCGCGCCACCAGGTCCATCCGAGCAGCGCCGGCGCGGAGCCGAGCGCCTGCCGCCACGCCCACCGCCGCGCCGCCCGCTCCCCGTCGGCGGCGGCGATCGCGCCGAACTCCGCGGACAGGTCCACCAGCACCTCGTCGCGCTCGGCGCGCGGGAGCAGCGCGCGCAGCAGGAGGTGCGGGCCTCGGGGGATGAGCATCTCTACTTTGTAGAAAGGGCGGGCGCGGCGTCGGGAGGATCGTGGACTTGGACACGCCTACGGTGCCGATGGTTTGTGCGTTTCGCAACTACGTATGTTTTGGCCATGCCTCCCGTCGCGCTCGCCGTCGCCGCCCTGCTGGCCGCCAGCCAGCCCCCGCTCCGCTGGAGCACCCTCGCCGCCGAACCGGGCGTCGACTCCGCGCAGCGCGCCTGGGTGGAGGCCCACCTCCCGCCCGCCGAGCGCGACGAGCTGGCGGCGCTGGTCGGCGCCCTCTCGACCCCCTCGGCGGCGCAGCTGCTCGCGTCGTACCTGCACGCCGACGGCAGCGTCCACGTCCCGTTCACCCCCGCGCGCGCGCTGGCCGACAGCTTCGCGGTGCGCCCGCCCGAGGGGGCGGCCGGCGCGATGCGCGTCGCCTACCTCGCCGCCCGGCTGCGCGTGGGCACGCTGGACGGGTGGGAGCGGCTGGGCGTGTGGGCGCGCGGCTTCGGCGGCCCGCCGCCGGTGGCGACGGCGGCCGCGCACCGCCC